>JALHON010000111.1 GCA_022842985.1 Acidobacteriota bacterium
TCGGCCTCGCCGTGGCGGAGGGCGCGGGTGCCGATGCCGTGGCCCGTGTAGCCGAGGCATGCGATGCGCTCGAAGGCGCGGGCAAACTCGGCGAACGCGCGCTGGTGCTCGCGGCCGCGCATGCGTGGGCCGGCCAGGGCGCGCACGCGCTCGAGGTGGCCGAACAGGCGATTGCGACGCCGGCGCAGAATCCCACGGGATGGAGCCTGCCGGCTGACCCGATCTTCGCGCCGCTGCGCGCCGCGGACGGCTACGGCCGCCTCGCCGCGCGCCTCGCTGCCCGCGCGTCGTAGCTCGCCGTCCGCGCGGACTCACCGTTTCGAAGGGCTCATCCACGCGGGTGAGCACCGGTGCAAGAGCTAAGGCCTGCAGACTACCAGGCCCACCAGGCCGCCGACGGCCGCGCCCGCCATCGTCAGCTTCGCGATGTACGGTCCAGGGCCTTGGCTTCCAGCACCGAGAGCACTACCGATGCCCATCGCCACACCTGCGGCTGCCCCCCTCACCGCACCTGACGCCACGGAACGACCACACGAGCGCGCCCCGGCCCTGGGCTGGCGGCTCTGAAGCCTCATGACGGACGGCATTGTTGGTGTTCGTGCTTCAGCACGGATCTGGGCGATCGCACTGGCCGTCATCGGCCCGGGCACGTATGGAGGCGCGGGTTGGGCGCTGGCGACGAACGGCAGGAGGACGAATCCGGCGGCGGCAAGCAGTGAGGTCAGACGCATGGTCAGCTCCATGCGTCCACGGTAGGCCTCCCGTTCGTTCACGTCCCTCCCGGCGGTGTGAGAAACAGTGAAGGAGGCTCACCCTTTCTCACATCAGGCGGAGGGACGGGCGCGACGCCGACGCGTAGCGTGGAAGTCATGATGAATTCGACGCTCCGTTTCGTTCTGCTCGTGCCGGCTCTCGTTGCCTCCTGCGCGCTTCCGACCTCAGTCTCGGCCCAACACAAGTCGGGGCCTTGGCACGTGGTGTCAATCGATCCCTACGGCCTCGCCAACCAGCGACTGACCGCGGAAGCGGAGTTCTGCGACAAGCCAGGTGGCGCCGAGTGGGAGTTCGGGTGCAGCGCCACCGCCGGACTCGCCACGACAATCGAAAGGCACCGACGAACTGCCGGCTCCGCCGCTTCTAGGCACCACGTTGACGCCGAAGGGTTCGTCCGTTTTGGCAACAGAGAACGCCTGAGGGGGTGGTGGCTCGGCCTGCGGACCGGTCTGACGTTTGCCGACCGCTACGGACTGAGACCCAACGTCGGCGTAGAGACCGGCATGAGCTGGCTCATCGCGCGGCGCCTGTATGTAGGCACCAGCGTGGGCGCCAAGAAGGTGTTCCTGCTCGACGACGACGCCGACCTCCGCTACAACCCGTCGCTTCGTATTGCGGCCGGCTACGCGTTCTGAACCCCTCCTCCGCAGGCGGTCATGGCCATTCCCACACTCCGACACGCAACACTCGTCACCATCCTCGTCCTGAACACCATTCCAAGCCACGTGTCGGAGGCCGGCCAGCGTGCGTCCGGTCCTGAGCATGTGGTGGCCGTCGATGCGCGCGGACTCATGAATCAGCGGCTCACCGGCGAGTACGAAGTCTGCGGCGGCTACAATCCCGACATCCCGCTGGGGTGCACCTTCACGGCTGGACTCACCGCGACGGTCGGGCGGCATCCCCGCTCCGAGGCCCCGGACGCGGCTCGGTCCCATGCTGGGCTGGAAGGCTTCGTCCGCTTGCGCATCCCCGACCTGACCGGCTGGTCGCTCGGACTGCGAACAGGACTCTACGCGGACCGCAATGGCGTACGGCCGCTAGTAGGCGTCGAGACTGGCGTCAGTTGGCTCCTCGCAAGGCGAGTCTATGCCGGCGCCAGCATAGGGGCGAGGAAGGTTTTCTATCGCGACGAGGCCACCACTCCTCGCCTCACTCCGGTGGCCCGCCTGAATCTGGGCGTCGCCTACTGACGTCCTCCTCACCGTTTCTCACATCGCCGGGAGGGACATGGCCCAGGGGCGGGCTTACGGTAGACGCATGGAGATAACCATGCGCCTGACCGCACTCGTCGCCCTCGTCGGATTCGTCGTCGTGCCGCCTGCTGCGACGGCCCAGCCCATGCCAACAGTGGCGGCCACGAACACGCGGATCTTCGTCACTCCGGCCACTGGTGGCCCACTGATCGCAGGCTCGCTGCTGTCACTCACCGCCGAATCGGTGGCGCTCCTGGTCGGCGGAGATACCAGAACCCTTCCCCTCCACGGGGTGAAGCGCATCGAGCGGGAGGGCGATCCGACGGGCGACGGCGTTCAGAAGGGTGCGCTGCTGCTTGGCCTCGCCTGCTTCCTCATGTGCGGCCAGGGTGTGAGCAACGGCGGCGAGTTCGGCAGAGTGGTCGTCAGCAATATGGTGATCGGCGGCCTCATCGGCTGGCAGTTGGACAGAGATCACATCGGGCGGTCCCAGATTTACCCGGTCACGCAGGGCTCGCGGGACACGGCGGCGCCCAGGTGAGTGCGGAGGCTACATGCGTCTATCGATCGTCCTCTCCGTGGCCCTGGCGGCAGCACCGTGCATGGCGCAGGCACAACCGGCGCCGCGTCGCGCCGACGCCCGCCCGCATGTCTTCGTCACCCTGGGCGCCGCTGAGGAGCCGCTCGAAGGCTCGTTGCTGGATCTGAGCGCCGAATCTGTCACGCTGGTGCCTGGCGGTGTCGAGTGGCGTTATCCCCTCGACCAGGTGACCCGCATTCAACGGCTCGGCGACCGCAGCTACGACGGCGCCGTTCGCGGCGCGCTCATCGGCGCCGTCTGCATCCTCACATGCGCGCAGGGCGCGCGCAATGACCGTCACCTCCGGCAACTCGTGTTCACCAACGTGGCAGTCGCCGCCGCCCTCGGCTGGGTGCTCGACCGCGTACACGTCGGTCGGACGACGCTCTACGACCAGCGCGCGGCCAGGGCACGGACTTCGGGTCGCTGACTCACCGTTTCTCACATCGCCGGGAGGGACGGTGAGCGGACGCGAGACCTACCGTGGACGCATGGAGATGACCATGCGCCTGACCTCACTGCTCGCCATCGCCGGAATCGTCGTCCTCCCGCTTGCCGCAGCGGCCCAGCCCGCGCCTCCGGCCGTGCCTGCGGGCACGCGGATCTTCGTCACACCCGCCGCGGGCGGTCCGGTACTCGAAGGCTCGCTGTTGTCGCTGAGCACCGATTCGCTGGCGCTCCTCGTAGACGGCAACACGCGAACCGTGCCCCTCGCCTCCGTGAAGCGGGTTGAGCGAGAGGGCGATCCCACGAGCGACGGCTTCCAGAAGGGGGCGCTCGTCCTGGGACTCCTCTGCATGCTCACGTGCGGACAGGGCGTGAACAGCAGCAACGAACTCTTCGGCGTCGTCGTCGGCAACATGGTCATTGGCGGCCTCATCGGCTGGCAGTTTGACCGCGATCACGTCGGCCGCTCGCGGATCTACCCGATCAAGCGCGACTGACCGCACCAGCATTCCGCGCGGACTCACGGTTTCTCACATCACCGGGAGGGACGTCGTCCCTCCGCGCCCCTTACGCTCGACGACATGGAGGTTCCGATGACTCGACTGCTCCCCACCCTGCTCTTCGTTGCCATTCTCGCCATGCCCCGCCCGAGCGCCGCCCAGGGGCTCCTCGGAGCGATCATGAACCCCGGTGTCGCGACGAGCGGCGCCCCCAACCAGGTGTTCTCCTTCAACCCTGTCGGCATGGTGATGGAGTTCTACAACGCCGAATACGAGGTCCGCGTGAGCGATACCGTGACGGCCGGCGCCGGCGCGTCACGGCGCGGCTGGTATCTCTTCGGCGAAGGTGAATCTCCGCGGCTCAACGGCGATGCCTTCGTGCGCTACTACCCGAGCGGGAGCGCGTTCAATGGCATTGCGCTCGGCCTCAAGGTGGGCGGCACACGACTTCCCAACGAACGGACGCTCCCCGGGATCGGCTTCGACATCAACCACAGCTACGCCATGACCGATCACCTGGTGCTCAGCTCCGGACTGGGGATGAAGCGCCTCATCGGCCGCCAGCAGGCCGACTACGGGCAGGACGTCATCACGACATTCCGCCTGAACGTCGGTTTCGGGTTCTGACCCCACACGCAGCTTCGAAGGCATCCACCATGACGCGCTCCCTGACGTCCGCCGTATTCGCCCTGCTGTTCCTGTTGTCGTCCCGGCCCGCCTCGGCGCAGGCCAGGCTCAACTTCCTGCAGCCAGACACGCACGATGAGCCGACCCAGGTGCTCTCGACCAACCCAATCGGTCTGGCTGCCCGGTTCCTCAATGTCGAGTACGAGCGTCGTCTCGCGGACGCCCTGTCGGCCGGGGTCGGGGCCTCGCATCTGCCCGCGAGTGTCGGGCTTGGCACCTACACCAACAGCGACGTCTTCGTCCGCTACTACCCGGGCGGCCGCGTCTTCAGGGGCGTCTCGGTGGATCTGAAGACCGGCCTGACGACATATGGCCACGGCGGTGTTGGTCCGGGCGCCGGCTTCGACGTGAACGCCAACCACTGGCTCAACGAGCGCGTGGTGGTGAGCGCGGGAGTGGGACTGAAGCGCGTCTTCGCCGGCGACGACTCCTTCGTCCAGCGCACCATCCGCATCATCAACATCGGCATCGGCTACTGACCGATCGGCATGGACAAGTGACCCGGCGGCCGGGTACCGTGCGCGGCATGGATCGACGTCAGTTCCTTGCCGGCACGGCCGGCCTCGCCGCATCCGCCGTGGCGGCCCGCGCCGCCGCGCAACCTGTGAGTGTGCCGCCCGTGAAGACGGTGCGCACGAACGTCCTCGAGATTGGCTATCACGAGAGCGGCCCGGCGGACGGCTTCCCGGTGCTGCTCCTGCACGGCTTCCCCGACGACGCCCACGCCTACGACGGCGTCGCGCCCGTTCTCGCCAAAGCCGGCTACCGCGCCTTCGCCATCTATCTGCGCGGCTTCGGACCGACGCGCTTCCTCGATCCATCGGCCCCGCGCACGGCGCAGCAGTCCGCGATCGCGCAGGACGTCGTGGACTTCGCCGACGCCCTGAAGCTGCCGCGCTTTGCCGTGAGCGGCTACGACTGGGGCGGCCGGGCGTCGTGCATCACCGCGGCGCTCCACCCCGACCGCGTGCGGGCAGCAGTGCTGTGCGGCGGGTACTCGATTCAGAACACCATCACGCCGGGACCGCCGGCTCCACCGCAGGCGGTGAGGAACTCCTGGTATCAGTGGTACTTCAACACCGAGACCGGCCGCGAGGGGCTCACGAAGAACCGCAAGGCGCTCTGCCGCTACATGTGGCAGGAGTGGTCGCCCACGTGGCGCTTCACCGACGCGATGTACGAGCAGACGGCCGCGTCGTTCGAGAATCCCGACTTCGTGGACTGCGTGCTGCACTCCTACCGGCACCGCAACTTCAACGCGCCCAGTGAGCCGCGGTTCGTGGAAGTCGAGAAGCGCCTCGCCACGCGGCCGAAGGTGGAGGTGCCAACGATCGTGCTGCACGGCGGCGATGACGGCTTCGGCAAGCCGGCGCCAGACACTACGCCTGCCGAGCGCGCGCAGTTCACGCGCCTGGTCGCGCGTCGTGTCGTGGCCGGGGCCGGCCACTTCGTGCCGCACGAAGCGCCGCAGGCCGTGGCCGAGGCGCTCGTCGAGGTGCTCGCCGCGTCGAAGTAGTCCGGGGTCAGACCCCTTACGGAAACGTAAGGGGTCTGACCCCGCTATACAGCAGGGTCGGGGCCGGTCATCGGCGCCATGGGCGCGCCGGCGCTCGTGAGGTGGCGGCTGCCGGCTTCGCACACGAGCCCCTTCCCGAAGCGCTGCTCCGTATGGCGGGTCTTCACGCTGTCGATGAGCCACCAGTCGGCCTGCAGGCGATCGCGCGTCACGTCCACCACGACGTAACCACGCGACAGGCCGTCCATGTACTTGAGGTGCGGCCGCGCCTTCGTGACCGTGGCCACTCTCTCGGCGGCATTCTCCGGGGTGAACGGCACGGGCGACGACACGGCCGGGCAGACGATCTCGACGCCGAGCGACGCGCGGCCGGTGGCCGGGTCGTACGCATCGCCCATGCCGCGCGGCAGGTCGTAGGCCCACGAGCTGTGGACGTCGCCGGTGAACACCACGAAGTTCTGCACCTTGTGGCGTTCCACCATGTCGAAGACGCGCGAGCGCGAGATGCGATAGCCGTCCCACGAATCCGCGTTGGCGGACGCATTCCCCGCGGGTGCCTGCGGCGCGAACATCACCTGCTGGCCCAGCAGCTGCCAGCGCGTGCCGGCGCGCGTGGACTCCGCGAGTTCACCTTCGAGCCACCCTTCCTGTCCGGGCCCGAGGATCGAGCGGCGCGGATCCTCCACGCCGAGCACGTTCTGGCGATCCACCTGCTTGTCGCGGCCGATGACGCGCGTATCGAGCATCACGAGGTCCGCAAGGTCCCCGATGGCGAACGAACGGTAGAGCATCGGCTGCCGCGCCGACACCGATTCGCGTACGGGCAGCCACTCGAGATACGCCTGGTACGCCGCCGCGCGCCGCACGTGGTAGTCGCCCTCGTCAGGCTGATGGTTGTCGGCGCCGTCGCGCCAGGCGTTGTTGGCGATCTCGTGGTCGTCCCAGACGCAGACGAACGGATGCTGCTGATGCGCCGCCTGCAGATCCACATCGGTGCGATAGAGCGCGTAGCGCCTGCGATAGTCGGCGAGCGCGAGAATCTCGGTGGGGGGATCGACGGCGCGGTCCTTCGCCAGGTCGGGATCGAAGTAGCGGCCCTGGTGGTAGTCGTAGATGTAGTCGCCGAGGTGCAGCACGAGGTCGAGGTCCGTGCGCTCGGCGATTCGCGCGTAGGCGTTGAAGTAGCCGTAGGGATAGTTCGAGCAGGAGGCGAGCGCCAGGCGCAGCCGGCCGGCGCCAGCGGCCGGCAGGGTGCGCGTGCGTCCCACGACGCTGCGTCCGCCGAGCGCCTCGAAGCGGTAGTAGTAGGTGGTGGCGGGCGCGAGACCCGTGACATCCACCTTCACCGTGAAGTCGCGGGCCGCGCCGGTACGCGTTTCGCCGCGCGCGACGACGCGGGTGAGCGTCGCATTCGACGCCAGCGTCCAGCGCACGGGCACCTCGCCACTGCCGCCTGAGACACGCGTCCAGATGAGCACGCGGTCGGCGCGCGGATCGCCGCTTGCGACGCCGTGCCGGAACACCGGCGCCGTCTGCCGCGCCGCCTGTTCGGCGGCAGCGAGGTCCTCGGGCCGGACCAGATCGGCCAGCGGGACGGCGGCCAGTGACAGCGCGGAACCGGAGAGAAAGCGGCGGCGGGTGACGGACATCGGCGACTCCTCGCCGAGAGCTTACACGGCGCGGGTCACGCGCGCGTGACGAACGCCGTCCCGGCCGGGCAGGCGTTCAGCGCCCGAGCAGGCGCGACAGAAACGACGATCCGGGCGCCGGACGGGGACACTGGCAGCGGTCCTTCTCGGGGACGCCCTTCAGGACCTGCTCCACATGTTTTCCGCAGCCCACCCAGGACGGCTTGCCGCACTTCGCACACTGAACACGCTGACACATCCGACCATGGTAGCGCGGCCGTAGCGCTCAGAGGAGCGTGCGCTGCCCCTGTTCGAGGTCGAGCAGGGCACGCTTCGTCGGCAGCCCGCCGCCGAAGCCCGTGAGCGCTCCGCCTGCGCCAATCACGCGGTGGCAGGGGATCACGATGGCGATGGGATTGGCGCCGTTGGCGAGGCCCACGGCGCGGGTTGCCTTGACGTCGCCGATGCGGCGCGCCAGCTCGCCGTAACTCGTGGTCTCGCCGTAGGGGATGTCCTGCAGCGCGCGCCACACGGTCTGCTGGAACGTGGTGCCCTGCGGCGCGAGCACGAGGTCGAACTGCCGTCGGGTGCCGGCGAAGTACTCGCGCAGCTGCTGGGCCACGCCGCGGAACTCGGCCGGCGCCTCCACCCACTCCGGCCGCGGTCCCTGCGCCTTGCGGCCGTGGCCGAACCACAGGACCCGCAGCGTCTGCCGATCGCCGGCCAGCAGCAGCGGGCCGATCGGACTCTCGACCGACGTCCAGTAGACGGCGGCGTCATCGGGCCCGACGGATGCAGCCACGGCTACCGCACCCGCTCGAAGACGAGCGTCGCCGCGGCACGGCCCGCTCGATCGCGCGCCGAGACACGCAACGTGTCGCCGCTCAGTTCGTAGTGGCGCCACTCGGCCATGTTCGCGGCATCCTCCGTGAGGCGCTCGGCGCCAACGCCCACCGACAGCCCGGTGTAGTCGAAGGCGCCGTCGCCGGGCTGCGCCTTGGCGGTGAAGTTGGCGACGACCGTGCGAGGCGGACGCGCCACCGGTTCATCCGGCGCGAGTTCGGCGTGCACGGTGATGTTCGAGAAGCGATCGAAGCGCAGAAAGCCGGTGACCCGGCGCGACGATCCGTCGGCGAGCTGCATGGTGGTCAGGCGCCACTCGCCTTCGAGCGGCGACGCGGCGTCGGCGGCGGCCGCCGGCGCGCTCGAGGCCGGCCGGGCCCGACCGCCGCCGCTGGCGCAGGCGCTGGTAACCGCAACGAGCGCGGCCACGACGAGGCCACGCAGGAGGCTCGACGGTCTCGGGATGCGCATGCGTCCAGCATGGTCCGGAGCGCGGCTCCGGCGCAATCCGCGGCGTGTCACCGAACCTTCGGATGGATGTCGGCGAACGGCACGACGTGGAACGAACCGACCTCGACCGAATCGCCGGCCGGTACGTCGTAGAGCTGCTTTACTCCGTCGAGCCGGTCGGCGGCGATGGCCACGAGCACATCCGCCGGATCGCGCTCGTCACCGAGCGAAAAGCGCGAGATGCGCTGCACACGGTCGGCCGTGAGGCCGCGGCGGAGCTCCGGGCGCAGATAGAAGAGGAACGAGCCCACGCCTTCGTCCACGATGAGCAGCGTGCGCGGCATCACGCCGCGGCGGTTCATCTCGTCCGAGAGCTGGCGGGCCGTGAGTTCCGTCGCGGCCAGCGGACGCACGGCGAGCGCGACGGCTGTGAGCGACGCCGCCGTCACCATGAGCGCCGCCGGTGCTCCCCTCAACACGTCGCGGCGCGGCCCGAGCAGGCACCAGCCGGCCAGCGCGAGCGGTACGAAGGCAGCCGCGAGGCCCCACCACGCGGGAAGCAGGCCGTCCATCACGACGAAGGTCGCGACGCCACCGACCGGCAGCAACGCCGTCGTCCACGTGACCCACGACGGCACCGTTGCCGGAGCGGCCTTCGCCGACACGATCGCGCGCGCGGCCAGCAGCGCCACCGCGGGGAACGCCGGCAGCAGATACGTTGCCAGCTTCGAGCCGGCGATGGTGAGCAGCACGAAGTCCGCCAGGAGCCAGCTCCAGACGAGCGTCTCGGCCGCGTCCGCTTCGCGGATTGGACGCTTGAGCGCGGCGATCAGCCACGGCCAGGTGCCGCCGATGAGCACCGGCACGTAGTACCAGACGGGACGCCCGGCGTGCCGCTGCGTCGAACCGGCCACGCCGCCCACATGCCGCTCGAGGATGAAGTAGCGCAGATACCCCGGCGACGCCTGTTCCATCGCCGCGTACCACGGCCACGCGATGAGCCCGCCAATCGCGATCGCGACGGCGGCGACGCCGACGAGACGGACCGACCAGGTGCGCGTCCACGCCATCCACGTGACCATGCCCACGCCGATGAGGCCCACGCCCGTCAGGCCCTTGCCGAGCATCGAGAGGCCCAGCACGACACCCGCGGCCACCGTCCATGCCGCCATCTGCCCCGTGGAGGCCGCGGTGTGCGCGCGCCAGAATGCGCCGAGCGCGAGCGCCACGAGCGGCACCATCACGAGGTCGTGCAGCGGCGCGAGTGACACCGCATACGGCAACAGCATCGTGGCGTAGCAGAGTGCCGCCCAGCGGGCCGCGAGTGCACCGAAGAGCACGCCCGCCAGCCATCCGGTGGCGGCCACGCCGGCGAGCGCCATGAGCGTCCCGGGCAGCCGCACGGCGAACTCCGAGGCACCGAAGGTGGCAAGCGACGCTGCCTGCATCCAGAAGTAGAGGATCGGCTTGTCGAGGAAGGGCTCGCCGAGCAGACGCGGCACCGTCCAGTCGCCGCGCTCCACCATCTCGATGGCAATGGCCGCGTGGAGCCCCTCGTCGTCTTCCATGAGCGGCACCGGCACGACCAGCGGCAGCAGGTAGGCGGCGAGCAGGATCGCCAGTACCACGCGCGACGGGGCGCGCACTGAGGGCGTTGCGGTCAAGTCTCTCCCACTATAATCGGACCCTCGTCATGGCTGTCACTCTGGGATCGACGCGCCTGCTCGCGTCCGGACGTCTCAAGGGGCTCAGGGTCGGCGTGGTTGCCAATCCCGCGTCCGTGGACCACTCCTTCGCGCACATCGTGGACCAGGTGCGCGAGGCCGACGGCGTCACGCTCGCCGCCATCTTCGGGCCGCAGCACGGCTTCCGCTCCGACCTGCAGGACAACATGATCGAGACGCCGCACGCCGAAGACCGCGCGCGCCGCGTGCCGGTCTACTCGCTCTACAGCGAGACGCGCGAGCCCACCGCGGAGATGCTGGCCGGCCTCGACGTGCTGGTCATCGACCTGCAGGACATCGGCGCCCGCATCTACACCTTCATCTACACGATGGCCAACTGCCTGCGCGCGTGCGGACGGCACGGCGTGCCGGTCATCGTGTGCGACCGCCCGAATCCGATCGGCGGCGTCGAGGTGGAAGGTGAAACGCTCGTCCGCGGCTTCGAGTCGTTCGTCGGGCTCTTCCCCATCCCGATGCGGCACGGCCTCACGATCGGCGAGCTGGCGCGGCTCTTCAACGATCAGTTCGCCCTCGGCGCGGACCTCGAGGTGGTGACGATGGAGGGCTGGCGGCGCGCCGACTACGCCGACGACTGCGACATGCCGTGGGTGATGCCCTCGCCCAACATGCCCACGCTCGACTCGGCCATCGTCTACCCAGGCACGGTGCTGCTCGAAGGCACGCTCGCCTCGGAAGGCCGAGGCACGACGCGCCCGTTCGAGCTCGTGGGCGGCCCGTGGGTGCGTGCCGAGGCCTACGCGGATCGCTTGAACGCTCACGGCCTGCCCGGCGCCATCTTCCGTCCGGCCGTCTTCGAGCCCACGTTCCAGAAGCACCACGGCGTGACGTGTGAGGGCTGCCAGATTCACGTCACCGACCGCGCGGCGTTCAAGCCGGTGGTGACCGGCGTGGCCGTCATCGAGGAACTGCGCCGGGCCGATCCGTCGAGCTTCGCCTGGCGTCCGCCGCCCTACGAATACGAACACCGGCTCATGCCCATCGACATCCTCGCCGGCAGCAGCGTCATGCGGGAGTCGCTCGAACGCGGCGCCACGGCGGAAACGATCGCCGCCGGCTGGCGCGACGACGAGGCGGCCTTCCGGGCGCTGCGCGCGCCGTATCTGCTCTATGCCTAACCCCACGCCCGCGCCGGCCGGTCCGCCGAGCTTCGTCGTGCGCACGGTGGTGCAGGCGCCGGTGGCTCGTGTGATGCAGGCGTTCTTCTCGCACACCGATCTCGCCTACTGGTGGGAAGCGGAGCGTTCGGTCACCGTGGCGCGTCCGTCCGGTCCGTACGCAATCACGTGGCCGGCCAGTGACAGCCGCGATGAGCTGCTCGGCCAGCTTGGCGGCACGCTGCACGGCACGGTGATGGACATGACGCCGGACCGCGCGTTCTTCGTCGCCGACGTGTACTGGCAGCCGCCGTCGACCGGCGAGCCCCTTGGCCCGATGGCCCTCGAGATCATGTGCCAGCCCGAAAGCGATCCGCAGTTCACGCGGGTGACGGTGCGCCAGAGCGCGTCGGATGAAGGGCCGCGCTGGCAGCGTTACTTCGCCCTCACGGAACACGGCTGGACCGACGCCCTCGCGACACTCAAGGACTATCTCGAGAACGAGTGGCTCTACAAGGTGAAGACGCTCAAGCAGGCGAAGCCGTGACCACGGCCGACGTCGTCATCATCGGCGGCGGCGTGGTGGGATCGGCGACGGCGTGGCGCCTGCGTCACGACGGCTTCACCGGGCGGGTCGTGGTCGTCGAACGCGATCGCACCTACGCGCGGGCCTCGTCGTTTCTCGCCATGGGCGGCATCCGGCAGCAGTTCGGCTCGAGCGTCTGCGTGCGGATGGTGCAGCACAGCGTGGCGCTCTGGCGCGAGTTCGACACGCGGATGCGCACGCCCACGCACACGCCGCGGGCCTGGTTCCGCGAGCGCGGCTACCTGTTCCTGGCCGACGACACGAACGCTGAGGCGCTCACCGCGCGCGAGGCCGCGCAGGCGGCGGCCGGCGCCTCGCAGCAGCGGCTGAGCGTGGACGAGATCCGCGCGCTCGTGCCGGGCCTCATGCTCGACGACATCCGCTTCGGCCTCTTCGGGCCCGAGGATGGCTACGCCAACCCGCGCGAGGTCCTGTTCGGGCTGCGAGCGGCGGCGCTCGCGGCTGGCGCGGAGTACGTGGACGACGAGGTGGTCGAGATCGATACGCGCGGTGGCCGCGTCATCGGCGTCACGCTCGCGGAGAGCGGCTTCGTGAGCGCGCCCGTCGTCGTGAACGCCGCCGGAGCCCTGTCCGGACGGGTGGCGCGCCTCGCGCACCTCGACGTGCCCGTGGAACCGGTGCGGCAGCTGCTCTTCCGCTGCACGCTGCCCCGCACGTGGCCGTCGCGGTTTCCGATGGTCATCGATCCCGGCGGCGTGCACTGGCGCCACGACGACGCGCTCGTGCCCGGCGATCCCGATCGCATCATCCTGGCCTTCACGAAGTGGGACGAGCCGGCCGGTGAGAACCTCACCTGCGACGACGTGCGTTGGGAGAACGAGTTCTACCCCGCCCTCGTGCGCCGGCTGCCGGAAGCCGTCGACGTCACGGACGTGCACGGCTGGGCCGGGCACTACGAGATGACGCCCGACCACAACCCCGTGCTCGGCGAACATCCCGGCCTCGGCGGCTTCATCTTCGCCAGCGGTTTCAGCGGCCACGGGCTGATGATGTCGCCGGCCACCGGCCTCGTCGTGTCGGAACTCGTCCGCCTCGGCGAGAGCCGCACGTTCGACATCGCGCCGTTCGCGGTGGACCGCTTCGACCGCGGCGCGTTCGTGCGCGACGGCGCCACGATCTAGGCGCACGAGGCGCGCCCGGTAAGGCTGAGCTGCCGTGAAAGTGTGAATTTCTCAGGAATTACTTGATATCGTGACGAGACCGTGCTCGAGGTCTTGTCTGCTCGCCGAGCGCTCTCGGCCGCCGTGCTCTTCCTGGCGATGTCGGCGTTCCTCAATCGTGAGCTGCTGCCGCACCTGCGCACGGCGCTGCCGGGGAATGCCGGCGACCCGATGCTCAACGCCTGGATTCTCGGCTGGGTCAGCGAGGCGGCGATCTCGCAACCGCTGACGCTCTGGGACGCCCCGATCTTCCACCCGCACCCGAACGCGCTCGCCTTCTCGGAGCACCTCGTGGGAATCGCGGTGTTCGTGGCGCCGGTCTACTGGCTGACCGGCGATGCCATCCTGACTTACAACACGGCGTTCCTCCTCGGCTTCGCATTCCTCGGCTGGGCGATGTACGCCCTCGTGCGCGCGCTCACCGGCCGCGACGACGCCGCCCTCATCGCCGGCGTCGCCGTGATGTGCAGCCCCTACTTCATGAGCAGCCAGGTGGCGCGCCTGCAGATGCTGAGCGCCGGCTGGAGCCTGCTCACGTTTCTGTGGCTGCACCGCTGGCTCGCAACACCAACACGCGCGGCGCTGACGGCCTTCACCGTGTGCTGGGCCTTCCAACTCGCCTCGAACGTCTACCTCGGGCTGTTCCTGGCGCTCCCAGTCGCGATTCTCGTGGCCGCGGCGTGCCTGCGGCGCCAGCCGGTGCTGACCTGGCAGCGGATGTGGCCGCTGGCGGTTGCGGCGGTGGTGCTCGTCGCCACCGCGATGCCGCCGCTGCTGCGGTATGCCGAGGCGCAGCAGGCGCTCGGCCTGACCCACTCCATCGACGAAGTGCGTCGCTACAGCGCAACCGTGCAGTCGTATGCGAGCGTATGGCACGAGCGTGATTCGTCGTGGCTGCGCGCGGAAGACATCTCGGACCGCGCGCTCTTCCCCGGCCTGCTGCTGGCCGCGCTGGCGTTCGTCGGCACCGCGGTGTCGGTGCGGCGTCGCGCCACGCTCGGGTACGTCGTCATCGTGCTCGTCGTCTTCGTGGTCACGCTCGGACCAGAGCCGACGATCGGGGCGACGCCCCTGGGCATGCCGAGTCCATACGCGTGGCTGCTCGACGTGGTGCCCGGCGTGGACGGCATCCGCGCGCCCGGCCGCTTCGCGGTGTTCGTGGTGCTGGCGCTCGGCGTGCTCGCCGGCCTCGGCGCGGCGCGCCTGCTCGCCGGCCGCGC
>JALHON010000112.1 GCA_022842985.1 Acidobacteriota bacterium
GGCCGCGAGATGGTCACCGCGCTCGAGCGCGTGCTCGCCGAAGGCCGCGTGCGCACGCCGGACCTTGGCGGCGCGGCCACGACTGAGGACATGACCCGCGCGGTCGTCGAGGCACTCGGCGTCCGCTAGCCGGCGGCGCTGCGTCTACGGCAGGCACGCCGTGGGATGGTCGAGCGCCACCGTGAAGAACCAGGTCCGGGCCCGCCGCTCGTAGACGACCTGCGTCATGAACGCGACGTCCACCGCGCCGATGCGGATGATGCGCGGCCAGGCGCCCTGGTCGTGGATGAACGAGAACCAGGGGCCCGCGCAGAGCGCGCCGTCGGCCTGCACGGCGACGATGCGCCACTGGAAATCCGAGTAGCGCCAGATGAGCACCTCGACGGTGGCCGGATCGCCGTCTGTTTCGATGAACCGTTCGACCTCGACCGCCCCCCACGACGCCGGCAGGGGCAGCACGGCCGTGGTCGTCTGCGCCCGCGCCATCACCGTGGCGAGCACCACGAGGACGGCGCCGATGATGGCTCGGATGGCCAGCGGACGCGCGGGCACGCGCCGCCCGATGGCGCAGGCGGCGGCGAGCGGAAGACGAGCGGCTGTGCGCAACATGATGGAGCTCCTGGGACGCGCGTGACGGCGGGCGGACCGCGCCCGCGAGACGACGGACCGCCGTGAGCGACGTCAGTCGTGACGCCGCGTGATGAGGTCGTGCACGAGCCCGCCCGCATCGCCGGACGACGCGCGGAAGAGGGGCGGGCGGCCCGTCTGCCCGGTGAGCTGCAGCGCCAGCAGCGAATCGCCGTCGCGCAGATACACCGCTTCGATATCGCGCGACTGGTAGGTCGGCACGAACAGATGCGCGGCTCGGCCATCGGCGAGCGTGACGGGCACGAGCGTCCCTTCGAGGGGGCCGGCGCTCGTCACGATGGTTTCACTGACGACGCCCGCGAGTCCGTACTCCGTCGCCATCGTTGCAGCGTCGGGGCGCGGCTCGGCGCGGGTGCAGCCGCCAAGGACGCAGGTCATGAGCAGCAGGACGGCTCGCACCGGGTGGTGGTCGTGCATGAAGACCTCGCTCGTCGTGCGCCGGGCGCCATGAGGGACACGCGGTCGTGCATGCCATCGGGCCGTCGAGCGCGCGACTGGTGATCGCCGCGGATCACATCGCACGGTCAACAGTAGGCGGAGGCGCGGGCGGCGTCTGTGCCCGTTTGCACAACCGACGTGGCGCGATCGGGGTGACGCGCGAGGTCGGGCGTCCCGCCTGTGCACAACGACACAGACGCTCGCCGGCGCGTGCCTCAGTCGTGCAGCACGACGCTCAGCAGCGACTGGTTGATCTTGAGCGGTCGGTCGCCGTCGTATTCGATGAAACCGAGCTTCTTGAACTTGTTCAGGAAGAAGTTCACGCGCGACCGCGTCGTGCCGATCATCTCGGCCAGCGTTTCCTGCGACAGGCGCGGCACGACACGGGCCGGCGTGTCCTTCTGCCCATAGCGCGCCAGCAGCAGCAGGGCGCGGGCCAGGCGTTTCTCGCTCGAGTTGAAGAGCTGATCGATCAGGTCTTCCTCGATGCGGATGTTGCGCGCCAGCATGTGGGCGATGAAGCGGTCGGACATCTCGTGCTCCTTGTGGAGCAGTCCGACCATCGCCTGCTTCGGCACGAGCAGGATGGCGCTCGGCGTGACCGTGGTCGCGCTGCCCATGCGCAGCTTCTGCCCGGCCAGGCAGCCTTCGCCGAAGAAGTCCCCGGGACCGAGCATCGCCACGACGGCCTCGCGGCCGGCCTTCGACACGACGGAGAGCTTCACGCCGCCCGACTGGATGTACAGCACGTGGTCGGCGACATCCCCCTGCTGGAACACCGAGGCGTTGCGGGCGAACTTCACGGCCGGCCGGGCGAGCCCCGCCGACTCGAGATAGTCGCGGGCGTCGAACGGCGCGGCAGTCCGCGGGGGGGTGGTGCGCGCCGAGACTCGTTTGGAGGTCACCTCGTGAGCATGAGGCGTCGACGGCATTTCGCGCTGTACCGGAATGCACAGCCGGCGCGACTAGCGACGCGGCGCCACCGGCCGGTGTGCCGAAGAGCACAGACGCCACCACACCACCGCCCTACCATCGTCGCAGCACCACGCCGGCCCGGCCGGCGAGTTCCGGGCCGCCGCCGGCCACGGCGCTCTGTCTGGAGACACCATGTCACGTCACCTGCTCGTCCTGCCGCTCACCGTCCTCTCGCTGCTCTGCGCCACGACGCGGCCCGCCGGCGCCGACATCCTGCTGACGCCGTTCCTCGGCGTCACCTTCGGCGCCGACGCGCCGACGCAGCAGGTGAACTACGGGCTGAGCCTGGCGTTTCTCGGCGGCGGTGTCGTCGGCCTCGAAGTTGACGCCGCGATCACCCCGAACTTCTTCGACTCCGAGACGAACGCGCTCGAAGACGGCAACGTCTCGACCGTCATGGCCAACCTGATGGTCGCCTCGCCCAACGAGGGCGCGCGCCTCCGGCCCTATCTCTCGGCCGGCGCCGGCATCATGCACGCCAAAGCCACGAGTGTCGGCAACGCCTTCACGCTCGACGAGAACAACCTCGGCGTCAACGTCGGCGCCGGCCTCATCGGGTCGATGCGCAACAACATCGGCATTCGCGGCGAGTTCCGCTACTTCCGCGCGCTGCAGGATTCGGAGGCCGGCGACGGCCTCGACCTCGAGTTCGCCAAGCTGGCCTTCTGGCGCGGCTCGCTCGGCATCACGTTCCGCTTCTGATCCCGCACGGAGGCCCCATGTGGTTCAAGCCGTCAGACGTCGCCCCTCGCCTGAGTGAACCAACCCAGGCGCCCGGCGGCCACCTCGCCGAGGGCGCCCTGCCACGTCCAGCCCCCGCCGTGCCGGGGGACATCCTGGTCCGCACGCACGTGGATGGCCCGCGCCGGCTCTACACGCTCAGCACGGTGCCAGGACCCGAGCAACTGCGTTGTGGGTCGCTCGCCGAGGCGTCACGCGCCGCACGCGAATACGCGCGTGAGGGCCAGGTGGACGTGTGGGTTGACGACGGCACCGGCCAGGTCACGCCGCTCTCGCGCTTCCGCGTCCGGACGTGACAACATGGCGGCCATGGCCGCCACCGTCGCACCCGCGTCCTCCGCCCGCCCGCCGTTCGACGTGCCGGCCATGCTCGACGCCGCCGGCGTGGCCTACCGCACGCGCCGCCTGCCGAGTGGGGCGAAGGTGTTCGCTCAAGGTACCGCGGCCTCGAGCGTCTACTACATCCAGGACGGCGGCGTGACGCTGACGGTCGTCTCGTCCACCGGCAAGGAAGCCGTGGTGGGCATGCTGAGCGCCGGCGATTTCTGCGGCGAAGGCTGCCTGGCCGGTCAGTCGATGCGGATGGGCACCGCCACGACGGTGCTCCCAACGGTGGTGCTCCGCATCCCGCGCGACGCCATGCAGACGCTGCTGCATGAGCACGGCGACTTCTCGGAACGGTTCCTCGCGCACATCCTGAACCGCAACATCCGCATCGAAGAAGACCTGGTCGATCAGCTCTTCAACTCGAGCGAGAAGCGGCTCGCCCGCGCGCTGCTGCTCCTCGCCCGCTACGGCAAGGAAACGGACTCGCAGCGGGTCATTCCGAAGCTGTCCCAGGAGATGCTGGCCGAGATGGTCGGCACGACGCGCTCACGCGTGAACTTCTTCATGAACAAGTTCCGCCGCCTGGGCTTCATCGAATACAACGGGCACCTCAAGGTCCACAGCTCGCTGCTGAGCGTCGTGCTGCACGACTGAGGCGGCCGCTACCGCGCCACCACCTGCCTGACGTGCACGATCGCCGGGCGCGGCGCGGTCGTCTGCCCCGTCATCGTCAGCAACTGCCGATAGAAGGCCGTCGCGGCCGCCTTGTTGCCCGCGGCCTCGGCGGCGCGTCCGGCACCATAGAGTCCCAGGAACCGTCCGGGCTCTTTGCCCATCGTCTTCTGGAACGCCGCCAGCGCGTCCTGCGCGCGGCCCGCCTCGAGCAGCATGAACCCGAGCAGCTCGCGCGCCGGCGCGATCGGCCCCGGCGACACGGCCGACTTGTCCGTCAGGTCCTCGGCGTCGGCCGCCGCCGACAGCAGCTCCACGCCCTTGGCCTTATCGCCCTCGGCGAAGACCTTCCAGGCCTGGGCCACCTGCCGCTGGATATCCACCTGCTCGGCCCAGTACGGGTCCTTCGTCACGACCAGCAGCTTCTGGATCGCCATCAGCCGTTCGATGTCCGCCGCGGCCGCAGCCGGCGTGCCGGCTCTGGCGGCGCCGATCGCCCGCGCAAAGTGGGTGATGGCTTCCGTGTAGGGGGCCGAGGGCGACGGCCGCACCGTGAGCGCGGCGGCTTCCGTCCACGCCTCGCGTTCGAGCGCGTAGCGCGCGGGAATCGCGGCCAGCGCGAACGCGTAGGGGCCACCCACGGCGCCCGCCTCGAAGGAGACCGCACGGTCGTGCGCCACCTTCGCCGCCGCGTCATCGGCCAGCTGCAGATAGGCATACGTCTGGTAGTCGAGCGCGTGCAGTTCCTCGCCGGCCCCCGCGAGGCCACCGGCCTTGCGCGCGGCCTCGGCCGACTTCCGGTTGGTCTCGACCGAGGCTTTCCATTCACCGACGCGGGTGAACGTGTGCGACGGCATGTGGAGCGCGTGCGGCACCGCCGGCGCAATCGAGGCGTAGCGCCGCGCGGCGTCGAGGCCGCGCGGGGCGAGCGGCGGCGTGTCGTAGGCGTGGATGATGTAGTGCGCCAGGCCCGGATGCGCCGGCATCTTCTTGAACAGCACCTCGAGAATCTCGGCCGACTTCAGATTCGCGGCATAGGTCTTGTCGGTCGGCGTGGCGGTCTGCGCCACGGCGAGCGCCCAGAAGATTCGCGCCTCGACGTCGTCGGGGTTGTCCTTCGCGACCTGCCCCATCGCCTGCTCGAACGCCACGACACGGGCCCGCTGCGTGGTGACGTCGTCACTCGCGAACAGGCCGGCCGCGGCATCGATGAAGCCCTTCTCCCGGCGGGTCGGCGTGCCCGTGGCCTGCGCCTTGGCGATGGCGGCCTTGCCGGTCGCGATCGTCTGCGGCGTGCGCAGTCCGCCGAACGGGTTGCCCCAGTGCGTCAAGGCGATGCCCCAGTGCGCCATCGCACAATTGGGATCCCTGGCGGCAATGGCCTCGAACTCCCGCCGTGACTCCGGGAACCAGAACGAATGGAGCAGCGCCACCGCGCGGTTCATGTCCGCCTTCAGCGCCGGACTGCACGAGGTCTGGAAGTCCACGAGGCCGATCTGATCGGTGGAAAGCGGCGCTCCACCGTGGTTCTCGTGCTGGGCCAGCGCCGGCACGCTCACCAGACACATCATCACCGCCGCCGACAGTCGCATGTTCATTGCGTGACTCCCTGTCTTCTGGCCGCGCCCGTGACTGGCGAGGCTATCTGCCGAAACTCAACCGGTCGAGTGCCACGCGCCCGTTGCTGACAACATACAGCGGATCGAGCAGCGTGCGCGGGCGCTCCAGCGGATTCCCGTCCACGACCACGAGATCCGCCTCGAATCCCGGCCGCAGGTAGCCCACCTGGGTCTCGAGACGCAGCATCTCGGCGTTCAGGCTCGTGGCCGCCTGCAGCGCGGCGAGCGCCGGCAGCCCGGCCTCGATGAGCTCCAGGACCTCGCGCGACACCCGCGCCATGCTGGCCGGCCCATAAGCCGTATCCGAGCCGGTCACGATCTTCACGCCGGCGGCGCGGGCGCGGCGGATCGTCTCGACCAGCACGGGCTTCATCATCTGCCCCCGCCGCTGCAGGCCGGCGTTGTCGTAGTCGCCGCCCGCCTCCGCCAGGTCGTTCACCACGTCCGCGGTCGGCACGAAGTAGGCGTTCTTCGCCACCATGAGCTTCAGCGTCTCGTCGGTGAGATACGTGCCGTGTTCGATCGAGCGCACGCCGGCGCGCACGGCCGCGAGCGCGCCTTCGGCGCCGTGCGCGTGCGCCAGCACGGACGCGCCGCGCGCTCCGGCTTCGCTTACGACAAGCGCGAGTTCCGACTCGGTGTAGACCTGCTTGCGGGGATCGGTGTCGGGCGTGCCGGCGCGTTCGGTGGCGAGCACCTTGATCCAGTCGGCGCCGCGGCCCAGGTTGAAGCGCACGAAGCGGCGCAGCGCGTCGGGTGTCGTGAGCCCCTTCATCAGGTCACCCAGATCGGGCGCGTCGAGGAACGCCTCGGGCGCCGGCTGAGGCCGCACGTGATAGCCGGCCGCCAGCAGATCGGGGCCGGGCAGATAGCCCTTCTTCACCAGCTCGCGCAGGCCCACATCCTCGAAGTGCGAGACGCCGGCGCTCCGTGCCGTGGTGACGCCGCTCTCGAGCGCGGCGCGCATCGCCGCCGCCGTCGCGATGTGCACGTGCGCATCGATGAGTCCGGGCACCACATAACGCCCGCCGAGATCCACCCGTGGCGGTGCGGTGCCGAAGGGCGGTGCGGCCGTGCCGATCGACGCGATGCGGCCATCGCGCAGCACGATCGTCTGGCCGCGGCGGATCTCGCCCGTGGCGACGTCGACCACCGACGCGTTCGTGAGCATCAGCGGCGCGGGCGGCACCGGCGGGGTCTGCGCGCGCACGGTGAGCGTGCCGGCCACGACGACGACGGCGGCGGCCGCGAGAAGCAGGCGGTTCGGCATGCGTGCAGTCTACATTCGGTAGACTGCCGTCGTGGCCGCACTCTCCGGCGTCTCCCTGCTCTCGTTCGCGCTCAACGTCCCCGGCCCGGTCGCCGTGGCCCGCCTCGTGGCGGAGGGCGCCACGGCCGTGAAGATCGAACCTCCTGGAGGCGATCCGCTCACCGAGTACTCACGGGCGTGGTACGACACGCTGCACGCCGGCATCACCATCGTGCCGCTGGATCTCAAGAGCGGCGAGGGCCGGGCGTCGCTCGAGCCGTTGCTGGCCCGGGCCGATGTCGTCCTCACCAGCCAGCGGCCCGCGGCGCTCGCGCGGCTGGGCCTCGCGCCGGCGGCGCTCATGGCGCGGCATCCGCATCTGCGAGTGGTCACGATCGTGGGTGACACGTCGGCGCCCGACCGGCCCGGGCACGACGTGACCTATCAGGCCGAGGCCGGGTTGCTGCGCGCGGACCTGCCCGCCACGTTCCTCGCCGATCTCGCGGGCGCCGCCGACGCCGTGACCGCCGTGCTTCTGGCGCTGCGCGAACCCGCGGGTACCCATCGTGTCGTCGGGCTGCGCGATGCGCTCGCCCCCTTTGCCGCGCCCCACCGTCATGGCCTGACTGGCCCGGATGGCCGCTTCGGCGGCGCCGATCCCGCCTACGGCGTCTACGCGGCGGCCGACGGGCTCATCGCCGTCGCCGCCCTCGAACCACACTTTCGCGCGCGCTTCTACATGACGCTGGGCCTGCCGCTCGACGCGCCGCTGCACGACGTGATGCGCGGCCGCACGTGCGCGGCCTGGGCGGCCTTCGCCCGCGAACACGACCTCCCGCTGAGCATCGCGGCGCACACGTAGCCTCGGTACAGCACAACAGCCCGGCGGCGTCGGCCGACCGGGCTGCTGGTCCCTGGTCCCTGTTCCCTGTTCCCTGTTCCCTGCTCTTTAGAACGACAGCTTGAACGCCACCTGACCGACACGCGGCTGATAGGCGTTCTGCAGATTCTGGCGCGGCTGGCCGAACCCGGCGTTGTTGATGACGGTCTGATACGCGCCGTAGTTCTTGTGGTTGAGCAGGTTGAACCCTTCGACGATGAGGCCGAGGCGCAGCCCGTTCGGCAGCGGGATGTCCTTGGCGAGCCGCATGTCGATGCGGTGCAGGGCCAGTCCGCGAAGCGCGTTGCGCGGGATGACGTCACCCACGGCGAACGACGTCGGCCCCTCGAAGCGGTCGGCGGCATCGGCCGGCACCGTCACCGGCGCGGTGACGTAACGGTTGGCGCTCGATACCGGCCCGAACGGGTTGGCGCCGAACGTGGTCTGGTAGTAGTTGCCCGAGCCGAAGAGATACGCACCCGAGACGTTGATGTCGAACGGCAGCCGGTAGATGCCGTTCACGCGCAGGGTGTGGCGCTGGAACTCCGTGGAGCGGCCCCAGTCGGCGTCCGGATCGAACGGGTTGTTGGCGCGGTACTGGAAGTTGGTCGTGTTGTCGTTCTGGAAGAGCACCAGCGTGTAGCTCAGGCTGGCCTGCCAGTTGTTGGCATACCGCTTCGTGAGGCCGCTCGAGATGGCGGCGAAGTCGGCCTTGCCGGTGGACTCGAGCCACTGGATTTCGCCAAAACGCGGGTCGGGCCGGCCCGCGGCCGGGTTGATGTTGTAGCCCGTCACCGGATTGAACTGCAGGTTCGGATCGCGCTGGCGGGCGAAGTTCTCGCCCTTCCAGTGCGTGAAGTCGGCTTCGAAGCCGATGCGCTCGCCGAACTGCGTCTGGAAGCCGATCGAGCTCTGCCAGGTGTAGGGCATCTTGTAGTCGTGCGCGATGACGCGCGGGCCCTGCGCCGGCAGCGGGAAGCGCCCGCTCAGGAAGTCCTGCGCCGTGCGGCCGCGGGTCGGGTCGGCGATGAAGCCCGGCAGCCCGTCGTTCGGGAAGGAGTTGGTGATGATGCGCTGACTGTTGAACGACTGCTGGCTGAAGGTCGTGTTCGAGTCAGGGATGCTGAAATAGAGGCCGCTGCCGCCGCGGACGACGAAGTTGCCGTTGCCGCCGACGTTCCAGGTGAAGCCGCCGCGCGGCGCGACGTTCCGGATGTCGCGCAGGCCGCCGGGGTACAGGCGCTCGCCGGGATCGAGCGCCGTGTTCGGCACGTAGCCGGCGCGCGGGTTGAACGCGATCTCGGTCGTCACGAACGGCGGGTCGAGCGCGCCGAAGTCGGCGTCCCAGCGGATACCGCCGTTCAGCGAGAACGAGTTGCTCAGCTTCCAGGTGTCGCCGATCCAGATGGCCACCGTGGGACGCGGGATTTCGATCGTCCAGTCGCCGAAGTTCTGATCGAAGCGCGCCACCGTGGCGTCGAGTCCCGTGAGATCCCAGCGCGTCGGGTCGTTCCACGCGTCGAACGGGAAGCGCCGGGCGAGGTCGGCCGGCGTCGTGTTGAAGATGTACTCGCCGCGTGAGAGCAGCTCCCACGAGCCGGTATCCTTCCAGCGCAGGAACTCGACGCCGGCCTTGAGGTCGTGCTTGCCGCGCGAGGTCGTCAGGTCGTAGCGGAAGCTGAAGGTGTTCTGGTAGAACTCCTGCGGGTAGTTGCGTCGCTGCCCGATCGTGATGGTCGGGAACACGTAGTTCGGCGTGTCCCTGAGCGCATCCACGGCGAGCTGGTTCTGCCACTCGAAGTGGCTGTAGCCCGCCTTCACTTCCTGCACCGTCGTGTCACTCAGCACGCGCGACCAGGTATTGGCGACGTTGAACGCCTGGCGCGACCGCTTGGCCACCTGCGACGGGTGTTCGAGGCCGCCGACCTGCGTGAACGGGTTGTCCCAGTCCCAGTAGGAGACGCGTGACGTCAGGTGATCGCGGGCCGCCATCTGCCAGTCGGCGCGGCCGAGGAAGCTGTTCTGCACGAGCTTCGTGGGGAAGGTCCAGGTGAAGCCCGGCAGCGCGTTCGGCGTCGTGATGATCGTGTTGGGTTCGTTCTCGCGCTCGTAGCTCAGGAAGTAGTGGACCTTGTCGCGGACGATCGGGCCGCCGATGGCGGCACCGAGCTGCTGGTTCGAATACGGCAGCACGCGGTTGGCGATGAAGTCCTTGGCGTTCAGGTTGTCGTCGCGGAAGTAGCCGTAGACACTGCCATCGACGTTGTTCGTGCCCGAGCGCGAGATCGCCTGCACCTGGATGCCGAGCGAGCGCCCCTGCGTGATGTCGAACATGTTGGTGATGACCTGGAACTCGGCAATCGCCTCGCGGCTGAAGCGCGGCTGCCCGAAGCCGCCGCCAGCCACCTGCTGCGTGATCTCCTGGCCGTCGAGGTTCAACTGGAACTGGCGGTCGCGCACGGGATTCGTGTCGACGGCATTGGAGGTGATGCCCTTGACCTGCATCGCCAGCTCCATCCAGTTGCGGCCCTGGAGCGGGAGTTCTTCCATCTGCCGGCGGTCGACGTTGCCGGCCACCTGCGACGACGACACGTCGACGAGCGGTGCTTCGCCGGTGACGGTGAGTGTCTCGCTCAGTGATGCGACCTGCATCGCGAAGGGCACCGTGCGGTTCTGGCCGACGAGCAGTTCGACGTCGGGCACGATGACCGTGGCAAAGCCCGAGAGCTCCGCCTGCACCTTGTAGCGGCCGGCCGGCACGCCGACGATGCGGTAGTCGCCGCGTTCGTTGCTGACGTCGGTGAAGGTGCGCCCGTTGGCGAGCGAGGTGGCGGTGATGGTGACGCCCGGGAGGACGCCCTTGCTCTCATCCGTCACCGTGCCGTTGATGGTGGCCTCCTGCGCGAAGACCGTGGACACGGAACACAGAAGGGCTGCCGCCCAGAGACCGAACGTACGCACACGCATAACCGCCCCCTTCCCCATCCTGACGGGGAACTCACGAATCGCTGCACGAACGCCGAATTGTCGCGTTCGGGCGCGACGGCTGACGTGTGTCCCGCCCGAAACTGCGGCGGACTATAGCACAGCGTTTACAACTGCGTTGCGCCGGATTTCTGCGCGTTCTATGATGCCGCGCCGCTTCCTTTCGGTCTGGTGCCCATGCCATCCACATCGCCGTCCAATCACGCCGCGCTCGAATCGCTCGCGGCGGCCCGCTGGCGCATCGGTCTCGGCCTCACCGCCGCCATGACCGGCATCTACGTGGTCTTCATCCTGCTCATCGCCTACGGCAAGGGATTCCTCGGCACGCTGCTGGCACCGGGACTGAGCGTCGGCATCGCCCTCGGCGTGCTCGTCATCCTGGCGGCCTGGGCGCTCATCCTCGTCTACGTCCGCTGGGCCAACGACCACTACGACCGCGAAGTTGCGGCCATCCGCGGAGGCCGGCGATGAGCGGCGCGATGGGCGAGCCGAACGCGCTCGCGATGCTGTTCTTCTTCGTGTTCATCGCCGCCTCGCTCGGCATCACCTGGTTCGCGGCGCGCCGCACGAAGACGACCGAAGACTTCTACGCCGCCGGCCGCTCGGTGACCGCGGTGCAGAACGGCCTGGCGCTCGCCGGCGACTACATGAGCGCGGCGAGTTTCCTCGGCATCGCCGGGCTCGTCGCCCTCTCGGGATTCGACGGTCTCATCTACTCGATCGGCTTCCTCGTCGGCTGGCCGGTCGTGCTCTGCCTCATCGCCGAGCCGCTGCGCAATCTGGGCCGCTACACCTTCGCGGACGTGGTCGCGTTCCGCCTGCAGCAGCGGCCGGTGCGGGTGGCCTCGGCCTTCGGCGGCCTGGCCGTCATCGCCTTCTATCTCATCGCGCAGATGGTGGGCGCGGGGAACCTGATCCGCCTGCTCTTCGGTCTGTCGTACGAGATGGCCGTCATCATCGTGGGCGGGGTGATGCTCGCCTACGTGCTCTTCGGCGGCATGCTGGCCACGACCTGGGTGCAGATCGTGAAGGCGGTGCTGCTCATGAGCGGCGCGGCGATGCTGGCGCTCCTGGTGCTCGCGCAGTACGCCTTCAACCCGCTCGCGCTCTTTGCCGATGCGGCCGCGAAGTTCGGCCCGTCGGTACTCGCGCCCGGACGTCTCGTGTCCGACCCGATCGATGCCATCTCGCTCGGCATCGCGCTCATGTTCGGCACGGCCGGCCTGCCGCACATCCTGATGCGCTTCTACACCGTGCCCGACGCACGCACGGCGCGCGTCTCGGTCGCCTACGCCACGGCGGCCATCGGCCTCTTCTACCTCTTCACCTTCATCCTCGGCTTCGGCGCGATGGTCATCGTGGGCCAGGACGCCATCCGCGCGATCGACGCCGGCGGCAACATGGCGGCGCCGCTGCTGGCCGAGGCCGTCGGCGGACAGGCGTTCCTCGGTTTCATCGCCGCCGTGGCGTTCGCCACGATCCTCGCCGTGGTCGCCGGACTGACGCTGGCCGGCGCGGCGGCGCTCTCGCACGATATCTGGGTGAGCGTCGTGCGGCGCGGCCATGCGGATGGCGGCGAGCAGCTCCTCGTGGCGCGCGGCGCCACGATTCTGCTGGCTCTCGTGTCGATCCTGCTCGGCATCGCCTTCAAGGGCCAGAACGTGGCCTACATGGTGGGCCTGGCCTTCGCGATTGCCGCCAGCGCCAACTTCCCCGCTCTGCTGCTCTCGATGTTCTGGAAGCCGTTCACCACGGCCGGTGCCGTGGCCTCGATCGTCGTCGGCACGGCCTCGGCGCTCCTCCTCATCTATTTCTCGCCCACCATTCAGATCGACCTGCTGAAGCACACCTCCGCGCTCGTACCGCTGCGCAATCCCGGCATCATCTCGATTCCGCTCAGTTTCGTCGTCGGCATCGTGGTGTCACTCGCCATGCCCGAAGCCGAGGCGGCGGCGAAGTTCGCGGCCACCGAACGGCAGCTGCACCTCGGGGAAGAGGCCTAGCAAGACCGGGGCTCGGGGCTCGGGGCTCGGGACTCGGGGCTCAGACTGACTGCCGGCTCGACGCGCCGAGCAGGCGCTCCACGATCACGACGTCGCGCCACACGCCATCGAGCTGCCCGTGCTTCTCGTAGACGCCCACTTCGCGGAAGCCGAAGCGCGCGCACAAGGCGCGTGAGGCGGTGTTCTCGGGAAACAGGCGCGAGAGCACCTTCCAGAAGCCGGCAGCCGCGAGCGCGTCGAGGAAGACGGGCATGAGCGCGCGGCCCACGCCCCGGCCGTGATGACTGGTCGCCACGTAGATCGAGTACTCGGCGATCCCCGCGTAACAGGCGCGGGCGCGGTACGACGAGGCGGCCGCCCAGCCCACGACGGCGTCTCCCTCCGTCGCGACGAGGATCGGGAAACGCGAATCGTCGAACCACGGCAGCACGTCGCTCACCGTGCGTTCGCGCGTCTCGAACGTCGCCCCCCGCCCGCGGATGCCTTCGTTGTAGATGCGCGTGATGGCGCCGGCATCCTCGCGGGTGGCCGGGCGCACGCGGATGGCCGAAGCGTCGGTCATGGCCGCCTCCGAATCGCCGCCCACTATATCGGACCGCGACGCATGCGCCGCGCACCTGGCGGCGTGGCGAAGATCCGCTCGCTCGCCATCGGTTCACCGGCCAGGTAGCGGGGCCGATCCTCGGGCAGGTAGATCTGCACGCGCCGATCGAGATCGTAGCGCGGCGGCCAGTCGAGGGCGCCGTACACACTGCCGGCGAAACGCGCACGGAAGGCCTCCGCCTCCCACGACTCCAGCACGATGGCCGGCGCGCGTCCGGTCGCCTGCAGCCACTCGATCGACCGATCGAGCCACGCCGGATCCAGCGCGTCCCACATCACCACCTCGCGGCCTGGCTGGAACCGCACGGCGCCGCTGTCCCAGCCGGTGACGAGCACCGCGCGTGCGGGCAACCGGTCGGTCACGACACGCGAGGTCAACGGGAAGTGCGATTCGAGGCGGGCCAGGGCAAAGGCCTCGCCGGTTTCGGGGCGGCGGACGCCCGTCACGGCCATCAGGAGCACGAGCGCCGTCGCTGCCGCGACCGCGAGCCGTCCCCCTGCGCGCGCGGCCATGGCCGAGAGCGCGCTCACGGTGAGCACGTGACCGAGCACCACGGCCGGCAGGAGGAAGCGCAGGTACCACCATTCGGGGAACGGGCGATACGCGAGATAGACCACCGACAAGCCGGCGGCGAGGGCCGTCACGATCCAGGCGCCGCGCCGCGCCGCGGGTGCCACGAGCCAGGGCGCCAGGAATGCGAGCCCCGCGATCGGCGTGGCGGTGGCCATCCAGGTCTGGCCGTAGCGCTCGAGGTTCACGGGCACATGCGCCCACGCGAAGAGCGCGTCGAGGCTGCCGTAGCCCGACTGCGCGGGTGATCCATAAAGCGACCAGTTGAGCGCGAGCACCGCGAGCACGCCCGGAGCCGCGGCCAGACTTGCCCCCGTCATCGCGCGGATGGCGCGGCCGAGACGGCCGGTGGCCGGGCCCTGGGCGGCCATCACGCCGAGGCCGAGCACTGCCACGACGGCGGCGGGCGCGAGGTTCGGACGCACGAGCAGGCCGACGCCGACGAGCGCACCGGTAGCGACGGGGCGACCGGCCAGGAGAAGCGCCGCCACGCCCGTCCAGAGTGTGCCCGTGGTGATGTCGTTCATCGGCTGCACGGCCATGAAGAGCACGATGGGCGAGGTGGCGACGACGAGCGCGGCACCGGCGCCGGCCCAGGCCGAGGCGAGGCGGCGCGTGACGACGAACGTCAACCAGGCGAGCGTGGCCGCCGCCAGCGGCGGCACCAGATGGACGGCCTCGAGTCCGGCGAGCGCGGCAAGCGGCGCCACGAGCAGGCCGTA
>JALHON010000113.1 GCA_022842985.1 Acidobacteriota bacterium
GGGAGGGGGCGAGGCCGCATCCGACGCCGCCCCGGACGCGTGCGTGGCCCGGGCGGCCGCCGCCCTGTCGGCCGCAGCCCGCGGCTCGCTCGTGCCGGTGCTCAATGCCACCGGTGTTGTCATCCACACGAATCTCGGCCGGGCGCCGCTTGCCGCCCGCGCCGTCGAGCGCATCGGCGAGGTGGCCCGCGGCTACGCCACGCTCGAGTACGACCTGGCGAAGGGCGCCCGCGGCTCGCGCGCCGTGCACGCCGAAGGGCTGCTCTGCGCGCTCACCGGCGCCGAGGCGGCGGTGGTCGTGAACAACAACGCCGCGGCGATGCTGCTCGTGCTCGGCGCCCTCGCCCGCGGCCGCGAGGTGCTCATCTCACGCGGTGAGCTCGTGGAGATCGGCGGCGGCTTCCGCGTGCCAGACGTGATGACGCAGTCGGGCGCCTCGCTGCGCGAAGTCGGGACGACCAACCGCACACGCCTCTCGGACTTCACGGCCGCCATGGGGCCCGCCACGGCGCTCGTGCTCCGGGTCCATCCCTCGAACTTCCGTATCGAAGGCTTCACCGAACAACCGGCGCTCGCCGCCGTGGTCGATGCCGCGCATGCAGCCGGCGTGGCGGTGGTCGAAGACCTCGGGTCGGGCAACGTCGATGCCGCCTCGCCGTGGGAGCCCACCGTGCAGGCCTCGCTCGCCGCCGGCGTGGACCTGGTGGCCGTGAGTGGCGACAAGATGCTCGGCGGGCCGCAGGCCGGCATCATCCTGGGCAGGAAGGTGCTCGTCGATCGCCTGCGGGCCCATCCGCTGATGCGGGCCTTGCGCGTCGACAAGCTGACCTACGCGGCACTCGAAGGCACGCTGCTCGAACATCGCGCCGGACGCGCGCACGACACGGTGCCGGTGCTGCGCATGCTGCATGCGCCCAAGGCCGTCGTGACCGCGCGTGCCGAGGCGCTGGCCGAGGGGCTGCGTGGCCGCGGCTGGCAGGCCACCGTCATCGACGGCGACTCCGCGATTGGCGGCGGCAGCGCACCCGGCGTCACCGTGCCCACGTCGCTCGTGCGGCTTGCCTGGCCCGGCTGGAGCGCCGACCGCCTGGAAGCGTGGCTGCGCGGGCTCCACACACCCGTCATCGCGCGGATTCAGGACGGCAGCGTAGTGCTGGATCTGCGAACCGTGGAGCCCGTGGACGACGCGAGGCTCGCGGCACTCCACGAGCCGAGCGCTGCGGCCAGCGGTGACGCGCCAGCCCCCAGCCCCTAGTCCCAGCCCCTAGAAGATGGTCGCGATCGACTGCTCCGCCCAGGCGATGACCTGCGCGGGGAGCACGCCGAGGTAGAGCACGGCGAGCATCGAGACGACGAGGCCCGCCATCGCCAGGCCAGGCACCTGCGGCGGCGCCGGACGCGCGTCGCGTTCGGTCATGTACATCATCACCACGATGCGCAGGTAGAAGTAGACCGAGACCACGCTCGACAGCATGCCGATGATGGCGAGACCGTAGTAGCCCTCGGTCACCGCCGCGCTGAACGTGTACCACTTGGCGATGAAGCCCGCGGTCGGCGGGAAGCCGCCGAGCGACAGCAGGAACACGGTGAGCAGCGCCGCGAGCGCCGGGTGCGAATGCGCCAGGCCGGCGTAGTCGCGCAGTTCGTCGTTGGCGCTCTCCTTCGAGCCGAGCATCGCGATGATGCCGAAGGCGGCCACGTTGGTCACGGCGTACGACGCCAGATAGAACAGCAGCGAGGCCTTCCCCACGTCGTTGGCGGCGATGATGGCGACGAGCAGGTAGCCGGCGTGTGCGATGCTCGAATACGCGAGCATGCGCTTGATGCTGGTCTGCGAGACACCCACCACCGTGCCCACGATCATCGTGAGCACCGCAATCACCCACAGCACCGGCGTCCAGTCGTCCACGAGCGGGCCGAGGGCCGAGAGGAACACGCGCGCGAAGGCCGCGACGGCCGCCGCCTTCACACCCGTGGACATGAAGCCGGTCACCACCGTGGGCGCGCCTTCGTAGGCATCCGGCGACCACATGTGGAACGGCACCGCGGCCACCTTGAAGGCGAAGCCGACGATGAGCAGGCCCACCGCGATGAGCAGCATGGGGCTGTCGGCCATCGACTGCGCCGCAATCGCCGCGCCGGCGCGCTCGAGGTGCGTCGTACCGGTCACGCCGTAGATGAAGGCGATGCCGTAGAGGAAGAACGAGCTGGCGAAGGCGCCGAGCAGGAAGTACTTGAAGGCCGCCTCGGTGGCGTTGGCCTGATCGCGGCGCAGCCCCGTGAGCACGTAGACCGCAATCGACATGGTCTCGAGCGCCAGGAACATCAGCAGCAGGTCGTTCGACTGCGCCATCAGCATCATGCCGACGATGGCGAAGAGCACGAGTGCGTAGTACTCACCGGCCGGGATGCCGTCGCGTTCGATGGTCTCGGACGAGAAGAGCACCGTGAGCACGCCGACGACGACCAGGATCAGGTTGACGAAGAGCGCGAAGTTGTCGGCCGTGAGCACGCCGAAGCTCGACGCGTTGCGGTCCCAGAGCAGGATCGAGGCGAAGCCCGCCCCGAGCAGGCCGATGACGGCGAGGCCGCCGATCGGCATCTTCTCCGACTTGCCGCGGAACGCCTCGGCCAGCATCGCGAAGAGGCCGGCGAGCGCCACGCACACCACCGGAACGACGGCGTCAAAAGCGCTGGTGCTCATCCTACTGCCCCTCGCCGGCGCGACGCGCCGTGACCGGCGCTGCGGGGCCGGTGAACCAGGAACGCCATCCCGCGTCGACCCGCATCGGCTCGCGCGCTTCCATCCGCTGGACGATGCGCGTGACGGCCGGCTCCATCGGCGCCAGGAACAGATTGGGCGCGACGCCCATCAGAATCGACATGGCGCAGAGCGGTCCGATGACGGCCCACTCGCGCACGCTCAGATCCGGCAGGTGCCGGTTCTCCTCGTTGGTGACCGCGCCGTAGTAGACGCGCTGGAACATCCACAGCATGTAGACCGCCGAGAGAATCACGCCCAGGCCGGCCACCACCACGAACTTCGGTTCCCAGCGGAAGGCACCGAGCAGGATCAGGAACTCGCCGATGAACCCGTTCATGCCGGGCAGGCCGACCGAGGCCAGCGTGACGATGAGGAAGGCGGCGGTGAGGCGCGGCATGACGGCCTTGAGGCCGCCGAACTCGCTGATGAGGCGCGTGTGGCGGCGGTCCGACAACATGCCGACCACCGCGAAGAGCCCGCCCGTGCTGATGCCGTGCGCCAGCATCTGGTAGGACGCGCCCTGCACGCCCTGCACGTTCATGGCGGCGATGCCGAGCACCACGAAGCCCATGTGGCTGACCGACGAGTAGGCGACCAGCTTCTTCATGTCGGGCTGCACCATCGCCACGAGCGCGCCGTAGACGATGGCGATGACCGAGAGCGTCGCCAGCATCGGCGCGAAGGCCAGCGCCGCTTCCGGGAACATCGGGAAGGCGAAGCGCAGCAGGCCGTAGGCGCCCATCTTCAGCATCACGCCGGCCAGGATGACCGAGCCCGGGGTGGGCGCCTGGACGTGGGCGTCGGGCAGCCACGTGTGGAACGGGAAGAGCGGCACCTTGATGGCGAAGGCCAGCGCGAAGGCCAGGAAGAACCAGTACTGCAGGTGGTCCGGCACGCGCAGCTCGTAGAGTTTCAGCAGGTCGAACGAGTACTGCCCGGTCGCCTGCTGGTGCAGCCAGGCGGTGCCGATGATGGCGATGAGCATCAGCACGCTCCCGGCCATCGTGTAGAGCAGGAACTTGATCGAGGCGTAGAGCCGCTGGTCGTAGCCCCAGATGCCGATGAGGAAATACATCGGGATGAGCACGACGTCCCAGAACACGTAGAAGAGGAAGAGGTCGAGCGAGACGAAGACGCCGATCATCGCCGCTTCGAGCAGCAGCATGAAGATCGAGAACTCCTTCACGCGCTCGTGGATGCCCTCCCACGAGGAGAGGAGCGCAATCGGCGTGAGGAACGTCGTGAGCACGACGAGCATCAGGCTGATGCCGTCGAGGCCGAGCGAATACTCGATGCCGAAGGTCGGGATCCAGGCGTGGCGTTCGACGAACTGGAAGGCCGGGGCACCGGCCGACTGGTCGAACGCGGCCCAGAGGAAGAGCGACGCCACGAGCGTCACGAGCGAGATGGCCAGCGCGCCCAGACGCATGGTCTGGTCCTTGGAGCCGTCACGATTGGGCAACGCCAGCAGAGCCAGCGAGCCCACGATCGGCAGCGCGATGAGCAGCGTCAGGATCGGCACACCAGTCACCATCATCTCCAGAGGTAGTAGCCGAGGATCAGCACGACGCCCACGAACGTGGAGGCCGCGTAGCTGCGCACCGAACCGGTCTGGAACAGCCGCAGCACCGCGCTCACCCCGGCGACGAGGTAGCCGGTCACGTTCACGACGCCGTCGATGATCCGGGCGTCCGCCACCTTCCAGAGGCCCTCGGTCGAGGCCGTCTTGATGGGATGGACGATCGCCGCATCGTAGATCTCGTCGACGTAGTACTTGTTGAGCAGCAGTTTGTGGAGGCCCGGGAAGTTCGCCGCCATCGAGGCCGGAATCTGCGGGTTCTTCAGCCAGAGGAACGCCGCGAGGCCGATGCCGAGGAGCGCGATGATCGACGAGACCCCCATGAGCGTGAGCTCGAGGGCCGTCTTGTCTTCCTCACCCGCCTCGCCATGACCACCCGCGGCCGGCGCGTCGTGCGATTCGGCGGCCTGGGCCGACGCCGCGAGCGCCGTCTCCCCTGCCACCTGCGCCGACGACGCCACGGCCGGCGCCGCTTCGCCCGGGGCACACTCGGCCATCGTCATGCCGGCCGGCGCGCCCGGCAGCGACACCGGGATGTTGCACTCCGCCAGCGCCTTCGAGGTGGCCGCGAACGACGGCTTCAGCCATTCGGCGAGCGCGTTGTGGCCGCCGAGCGCGTGCGGCACGCCGACATAGCCGGCCAGCACCGAGCCAATCGCCAGGACGATGAGCGCGAGCGCCATCGCGGGCGGCGCGTCGTGCAGGCCGTGTCCGTGACCGTGTCCGCCACCGTGCCCGTGGTCGTCGTGACCGTGGCCGTGTGCCGCGTGGGCATCGTGCCCGTGCGCGGCGGCATGGCCGTGCGCGGCGTGGCCGTGCGCCGCCGCCTCACGGCGCTCGCCGTGGAAGGTCAGGAACACGAGGCGGAACATGTAGGTCGCGGTGAGCAGCGACGTCAGCGCGCCCACCACCCACAGGATCTGGTGCCCGTGCGCGAAGGTCTCGAAGAGGATTTCGTCCTTCGAGAAGAAGCCGGCCAGGCCGGGCACGCCCGCAATCGCGATGGACGCGATGAGGAATGTCCAGTAGGTGATCGGCAGGCCCTTCTTCAGGCCGCCCATGTGGCGGATGTCCTGCTCGCCGTGCAGCGCGTGGATGACGGCGCCCGAACCGAGGAAGAGGCAGGCCTTGAAGAACGCGTGCGTGTAGAGGTGGAACACGCCGGCGCCGAAGGCCCCGACGCCCATCGCCAGGAACATGTAGCCGAGCTGCGACACCGTCGAGTACGCCAGCACGCGCTTGATGTCGTTCTGCACGAGGCCGATGGTGCCGGCAAAGAGCGCCGTGGCGGCGCCCACCACGGCGATGACGCCGAGCGTCACCGGCGCGTGCTCGAAGAGCACCGCGTTGCGTCCAATCATGTAGACGCCGGCGGTCACCATCGTCGCCGCGTGGATGAGGGCCGAGACCGGCGTCGGACCTTCCATCGCGTCGGGCAGCCAGGTGTAGAGCGGAATCTGCGCCGACTTGCCGGTGGCGCCCACGAACAGCAGCAGCGTGATGAGGCTGAGCGTGCCGAAGGCCACTTCCGGGGCCATCGCCGAGGCCTTGGCCGCGATGATCTGGAAGTCCAGCGAGCCGAAGGTGACAAACGCCAGCAGCGACCCGAGCACGAACGCGTAGTCGCCGACGCGGTTCACGATGAACGCCTTCTTGCTGGCGTCGCCGGCGGCCTTCTTCACGTAGTAGAAGCCGATGAGCAGGTAGGAGCAGAGGCCCACGCCCTCCCAGCCGACGAACATCACGAGGAAGTTCGAGCCGAGCACGAGCAGGAGCATGAAGAACACGAACAGGTTCAGGTAGGAGAAGAACCGCGCGAACTCGCTGTCGGTCTCCTCGTGCATGTACGCCGTCGAGTAGATGTGGATGAGCGAGCCGATGCCGGTGATGACGAGGATCATCACCGCCGAGAGCGGATCGAGCCGGAAGGTCAGGTCGAGCAGGAAGTCGCCCGACTTGATCCAGGTGAAGACGGTCTGCGTGATTTCGCGGCTGCCCTCGGGCAGGCCGGCAAGCGCCATCACCTGCGTGACGGCGATGGCGAAGGCGGCGACCATCACGGCCGAAGCCAGCCCGCCGGAAACCGACTTGGGCAGACGGCGGCCGGTACTGGCGTTGACCAGGAAGCCGAGGAGCGGAAGGAGCGGGATCAGCGCGAGCACGGCGTCACCACTTGAGGTTCGTGAACGCCTCGGGGCTGAGCGATTCCCGATGGCGGAAGAGTGCGATGACGATCGCAAGGCCGACGGCGGCCTCGGCGGCGGCCACCGTCATGACGAAGAAGGTGATGATCTGTCCGTCCACCGTGCCGAACTGGCGGCCGAAGGCCACGAACGAGAGGTTCACGGCATTCAGCATCACTTCCACCGAGAGCAGCAGGGTGATGACGTTGCGCCGCAGGAACACACCCGCGGTGCCGATGGCGAAGAGGATGCCCGAGAGAATCAGGTAGTGCGTGATGGGAACCATGGGTCAGTTCCCCTTTCTGCCGGCCAGCACGACCGCGCCGACCATCGCCGCGATGATGAGGATGGACGTCACTTCGAAGGCGAACATGTAGTCGGTGAAGAGCACGCGGCCGAGCAGCCGCACGCTCGACGCGGCCGGCTGCTGCTCGCCGATGCCGCCGGTGTCGGCGATGTGCGTCATCGCCCACAGGAGCTGCCCGAGCAGCACCACCGCCAGCACCCCGCCGATGCGGGTCGGGCCGGGGCGGTAGTAGGGATGCGAGCGGTCCCACTCGGCGCCGTCCTCGCGGGTGGCGTTGAGCAGCATCACCGTGAAGAGGAAGAGCACCAGGATGGCGCCGGCGTAGATGATGATCTGCACGACCGCCACGAAGGGCGCTTCGAGCAGCACGTAGAGTCCCGAGAGCCCGCAGAACGAGCCCACGATGGCCACCACGCTGTAGACCGGATTGCGCTGACCGACGACAGCCAGCGCGCCCAGCACCGTGATTGCGGCAAAGACGTAGAAGGCGATGAGATCAAAGGCCAAAGGCGATCACCCCCGCCGCGACGGCCAGCAGATTGATTGTGGCGACCGGCAGCAGAATCTTCCAGCCGAGCGTCATGAGCTGGTCGTAGCGCACGCGCGGCAGCGTCCAGCGCAGCCACAGGTAGAAGAACAGCAAGGCGGCCAGCTTCACGAGGAACATGATCCAGCCGTAGCCCTCGGGCACGAACGGGAAGTGCCAGCCGCCGAGGAAGAGATTCACCGCCACCGCCGACACGGTGACCATGTTGATGTACTCCGCCATGAAGAACATCGCGAAGCGCATCGAGCTGTATTCCGTGTGGTAGCCGGCCACCAGTTCCTGCTCGGCTTCCGGGAAGTCGAACGGCGCGCGGTTGGTTTCGGCCACGCCCGCCGTGAAGAACAGGAGGAACGCGATGAGGCCGAACGGGAACATCGCGAACACGTTCCAGCGCGGAATCACGTCGGGGATGTTGATCGACGGCAGCACCAGGTAGGCGAAGTACCCGGCCTGGGCGTCCACGATCTCGCGGAATGACATGGAGCCGGCGAGCAGCACCACGGTGGCCAGGGCCATGCCGTAGGCGAGTTCGTAGCTGATCATCTGCGCCGAGCTGCGCAGGCCGCCGAGCAGCGCGTACTTGGAGTTGCTGGCCCAGCCGGCGAGCACGATGCCGTAGACGCCCACGGAGGCCACCGCGAACACCACGAGCACGCCCACATCGAGATCGGCGATCTGGAGCGCGACCGGCTCCTCGAGCCAGCCGAAGAAGGTCGTCGAGCCGCCGAAGGGCACCGGCGCGAAGGCGATGAGGCACGTGGCCACCGAGATGACCGGCGCCAGCGTGAAGAGCAGCGAATCGGCCGCCTTCGGCCGCAGCTCTTCCTTGAAGATGAGCTTCACGACGTCGGCAATCGGCTGCAGCGTGCCGCTCGGCCCGACGAGCGTGGGACCGTAGCGCTGCTGCATCCACGCCGAGACCTTGCGCTCGAAGTAGACCATCACGGCGGCGCTGATCTGCAGCGCCATGAAGATGACGCCGACGATCGCCGCGTAGGCGACCCACCAGTTGTAGGGTGGGCGGAACAGGGAGAAGACGAAGTCGAGCATGACGGTGAGTGCCTCGGCTCCAGCGCGCTAGTGGTGCGCGCCGGCCGGCTGGCTGGCGCGGTAGTCGGCCGACGCGGGCTTTTCCCCGCGCGCGTAGACCTCGTACTCGTTCTTGAAGAGCTTGAGCGTGGTGAGCACGGGCGTTGCCGCCGCGTCTCCGAAGGCACAGAGCGTCTTGCCGTTGATCTGATTGGCGACGCTCTGCAGCAGCGTGATGTCCTTGGGCGAGCCCTCGCCGTGCAGCATGCGGTGCAGCAGGCGGTAGAGCCAGTCGGTGCCCTCGCGGCAGGGCGTGCACTTGCCGCACGACTCGTGGCGGTAGAAGTGCAGCAGGTTCTCGGCCAGCCACACCATGTCGACGGTGTCGTCGAGCACCATGATGGCCGCCGAGCCGAGCAGCGATCCGGCCTTCTGCACGTCGTCGAAGCTGGCCGGGATGTCGATCTGATCGGGCAGCAGGATCGGCACCGACGAACCGCCGGGAATCACGGCCTTCATCGTGTGGCCGTCGCGCATGCCGCCGGCGTAGTCGTTGATGAGTTCCTTGAGCGACACCTTCATGGGCGCTTCGTAGACACCCGGGCGCTTGACCTGGCCGCTGATGCAGAACAGCTTCGGGCCGCCGTTCTTCTCCGGGCCGAGCGCCGAGAACCACTCGGCGCCACGCGTCAGGATGAGCGGCGCGTTGCACAGCGTCTCGACGTTGTTGACCGCGGTCGGGCAGCCCCACAGCCCCGCCACGGCAGGGAACGGCGGCTTGAAGCGCGGCTGCGCGCGCTTGCCTTCGAGCGAGTCGAGGAGCGCGGTTTCTTCGCCGGCTTCGTAGGCGCCGGCGCCGCGATGCAGGTAGACCTCGCAGTCCCAGCCGCTGCCGAGGATGTTCTTGCCCACGTAGCCGGCGGCGCGGGCATCGTCGATCGCCTTCTGCAGCGCCGGGAACAGGTGATAGAACTCGCCGCGGATGTAGATGTACGCGGCGTGCGAGCCGATGGCGTGGCAGCCGATGAGGCAGCCCTCCACGAGCAGATGGGGGTTGCGCTCCATCAGCAGGTGGTCCTTGAACGTGCCCGGTTCGCTTTCGTCGGCGTTGCAGACGATGTACTTCGGCTTCGGCGACTTCTTGTCGACGAACTGCCACTTGAGGCCGGTCGGGAAGCCGGCGCCGCCGCGGCCGCGCAGCCCCGAGGCCTTGACGACTTCGATGACCTGATCGGGCGTCATCGCCAGCGCCTTCTTCAGGCCTTCGTAGCCCTGCTGGTGCTGCAGGTAGTGCTCGAGCGTGTTGCCGCCGGGCGTGTAGGCGTACTTCGTGAGCACCGGCTCGTAGTCGGTGGCCGCGGCCGGACGCGAGGGCGTCGTGGTCTTCCCCGCGGCATCGGTGCGCGACTCGACGTCGAGATGGCAGCCCGATAGGGCCGCGATGCCGTCCTTGCGCATGCCATCGAGCAGCGCCGGCACCTGGTCCGGGGTGAGGCACTCGTGCCAGTGCACGTTGTTCACCATGACCACCGGCGCCTTGTCGCAGGCGCCCAGGCATTCCATCTGCTGGATGGTGAACATGCCGGACGGATCGGTCTCGCCCTGCTTGACGCCGAGCACCTGCTCCATCTTCTCGACGACACGTTCGGCGCCGGCCAAAGCGCACGAAAGCGTGGTGCACACCTGCAGCACGTACTTGCCCACCGGCGTGCGGTGGAACATCACGTAGTAGCTGACGACGTCCTCGACGTCGGCGGTCGTGATGCCGACCACTTCGGCGACGTGGCGCGCCGCGTTGGCGCTGATGTAGCCCTGCTGGTCCTGCGCGAGGTAGAGCGCGTAGAGCACCGACGAGCGGCGGTGTTCGGGCGGATACTGCGCCGCCAGGCGTTCGTATTCGGCGCGCCGCTCCGGCGTGAAGGAGAACTCGGGGCCCTCCGGCAGCGTCTGGCGCTCCGAGCGATGCCAGCGCTCGGTGCCGTAGGGCATCGCGGGATGGAAACTCATCGATCCACGTCTCCCATGACCACGTCGAGCGAGCCGATGACCGCGACGACGTCCGCGATCATGCCGCCCACGATGAACTTGTGCAGCGCCTGACTGGCCATGAGCCCGGGCGACCGCATGTGCACGCGCCACGGACGGTTGGTGCCGTCGGAGACCACGTAGCAGCCGTGCTCGCCGCGCGGCCCTTCGACCGGCACGTAGGCCTCGCCGGCCGGCACGTTGAATCCCTGCGAGTAGATGAGGAAGTGCTGAATCAGCGCTTCCATCTCGGTGTAGACCTCGTCCTTCGGCGGCGGCGCCACCTTGCGGTCGGCCACCTGCCACTCGCCCACCGGCTCGATGCGATCGAGCGCCTGGCGGATGATCTTGACGCTCTCGCGCATCTCGGCGACACGCGTGATGTAGCGGTCGTAGACGTCGCCGTTGCTGGCGCCGATGACGTCGAACTTGTAGGTCTCGTAGCCCGAATACGGGAAGGCGCGGCGCACGTCGTAGTCGCCGCCGGCGGCGCGGGCGATCGGCCCGAAGAGCCCGTACTGGTAGCAGTCGGCCAGCGTGATCGTGCCGACGCCGCGCGTGCGGTCCAGCCAGATCGGGTTCTTCGTGAGCATCGTCTCGTATTCGTCGAGCTTGCCGGGGAGACGGTCGATGAAGGCGGTGACGGCTTCCTTGAAGCCGCGCGGCAGGTCGTCGCGCAGGCCGCCGACGCGGATGTAGCTCGGGAAGAAGCGGAACCCGGCCATCATCTCGTTCAGGTTCATCAGGATTTCGCGCTCGCGGAATGCGTAGAGCATCACCGTGATGGCGCCGATTTCCATGCCGTGCGTGCCGAACCACACGAGGTGGCTGCTGATGCGCTGCAGCTCCGCGATGAGCACGCGGATGTCCTTGACGCGCTGCGGCACCTCCATGCCGAGCAGCTTCTCCACCGACAGGCAGTAGGCGAGGCTGTTCGACTGGGCGCCCAGGTAGTCCATGCGCTCGACGAGCGGGATGACCTGCTGCCACTTCTTCTGCTCGGCGGTCTTCTCGATGCCGGTGTGCAGGAAGCCGATGGTGGGTGATACGGAGACGACCGTCTCGCCGTCGAGCTCGAGCACGAGCCGCAGCACGCCGTGCGTGCTGGGGTGCTGGGGCCCCATGTTGACGGTCATCGTTTCGGTGCGTACTTCAGCCATCCTCAGCCTTCCACTTCCCGATCGACCAACGCGCAGAGCAGATGCAGCACCGTCATGTGCGCTTCCTGCACCCGCGCCGTCACCGTCTCCGGGACGTTCACGTGCACCTCGGCAAGCCGTCCTGCCGCGCCGCCATCGTTTCCCGTGAGCGCCATCGTCCGCAGCCCCCGGGCCTTCGCCGCTTCGATCCCGCGCACGACGTTCGGCGAGTTGCCGCTCGTCGTGATCCCCACCGCCAGATCGCCGGCGCGTCCGAGCGCCTCGACCTGCCGCGCGAACACCGCGTCGAACCCGAAATCGTTCGAGACGGCGGTCACGATACTCGGGTCGGTCGAGAGCGCCACGGCCGGATACCCCCGCCGCTCCCGCACGAACCGCCCCACCAGCTCCGCCACGAAGTGCTGGGCATCGGCGGCGCTGCCGCCATTGCCGAACACCAGCACCTGTCCGCCTGCCGCGAGCACCTGGACGAGGGTGTCGCCGGCCCGCGCGATCGCCTCGACCGCCGGACCGTCAGCAAGCGCCGCATGCAGCCGCGCGGTGGTCGCGAGCGTCTCGATGACGAGCGCCCGCCGCGCCGTGTCGCCTGCGGTCATCTGTTACTTGGGGCGCGTTCGCGAGTAGCGATCGCGCTCCATGTTCGCCCGGAACTCCTCGGCGGTGATCTGCAGAGGCATGTAGGTCTGCGCGTCCTTCCGGACCTGCACCGGGTAGTCCTTCCGGAGCGGGTGGCCGACCCAGTCTTCCGTCATCATCAGGCGGCGCAGATCCGCGTGGCCTTCGAAGACGATGCCGAACAGGTCGTAGACTTCGCGCTCGCACCAGCCGGCGCCCGCCCACACGGACGTGACCGACGCAATGGGCTCGTCGAGCCCGAGCTGCACCTTGAGGCGCAGCCGCGTGCGGCGGTGCGGCGAGACGATGTGGTAGACGACGTCGAACCTCGGCGCGCGCTTCGGGTGGAAGTCGGCCGCCGTGACGTTCGAGAAGGCCACGAACTCGAGGCCGGGCGTGTCGCGCAGCGCGAGGCACACCGGCACGATGTGCGCGGCCGACACCCAGAGCGCCGGCGTGGCGTCGGCATCGGCCGACGGGCAGGGCGACAGTTCCGCTCCCGGCACGAGCGCCGTGAGCTGGTCGATGATGGGCTGCACGTCGATCATGGCGCTACGACGCCCTCAGCTTCGTGGCGTCGATCTTCTTCTGCAGCTGCACGATGCCGTAGAGCACCGATTCGGGCCGCGGCGGGCAGCCCGGAATGAAGACGTCCACCGGCACCACCTGATCGGAGCCCTGGACGATCGAGTAGTTGTCGAAGACGCCGCCGCACGACGCACAGGCCCCCATAGAGATGACCCACTTGGGCTCGGGCATCTGGTCGTAGATGCGGCGCAGCGCCGGCGCCATCTTGCGCGACAGCCGGCCGGCGATGATCATCAGGTCCGATTGCCGCGGCGAGCCGCGGAACACCTCGGCTCCGAAGCGCGAGATGTCGTAACGGCTCGACGCCATCGCCATCATCTCGATCGCGCAGCACGCCAGGCCGAACGTCACCGGCCAGATGGCCGAACGCCGGCTCCAGGTCACGACCTTTTCGAGCGTGGTCGTGAGTACCGGAATCTCGGGGAGATCAGTTTCCAGTCCCATAGTTGTATCTCTTGACCACGGCCGGCCCCGGCTTGGGCGGACGCACGTAGTCGGGGTCGGTTTCCGGGCCCCAGTCGAGGACGCCCTTGCGCCACACGTAGATGAAGGCCACCGCGAGAATCGCGAAGAAGAGGGCGATCTGGATGAAGCCGGGCCAGCCGAGATCGCGCAGCGCCATGGCCCACGGGCCGAGGAACGCCACTTCGATGTCGAACAGCAGGAAGATCATCGCGATCAGGTAGAACTTGACCGACTGACGCTCCCGCGCATCCCCGACCGGCGGCATACCGCACTCGTACGCCGCTTCTTTTTCGGGTGTAGGATGCCGCGGGCCCGCAAAATAGGACAGCGCCACGTTGACGGCTCCGAAGCCGACCCCGAGCGCGACCATGATGGCGACACCGCCCCAGCCTTCCATAGTTCTCTCGTTCGTTAGACGCAGGCGCGCCGGTGCGCCGCTTGTGAAGGATTTCGCAAGAGTCGCGTAGATGGTAGTCAACCACACTGGGCACAGTCAAACGCCCTACCCACGATTACTGGTGTTCCCGCCGTCATGACCCTCCCACCCCTCGGTGCCGCGGCCGGCGCTGCACAGGATTTGTCGTCACCCCCGCCCGCCGGCGGGCTGCGGGTGGCCTGGTTCAGCCCGATGCCCCCTTCGTCGTCGGGGATCGCCGCCTATTCGGCGGAGGTCCTGCCGCCCCTGCGGGCACGCGGCTTCGACATCGACGTCTTCACGGAACTGCCCGGAGCCGCCGGCGACGGCCTCGTCCCGGCCCGCGACTTCGTCTGGATGCAGCGGCGCCGTCCGTACGACCTGACCGTCTACCAGCTCGGCAACGCGCGCTGCCACGACTACATGTGGGGGTACCTGTTCCGCTATCCCGGGCTGGTCGTGCTGCACGACGCGCAGATCCACCAGGCGCGGGCCCAGTCGCTGCTCCAGCGCTGGAAGCCGCGGCGCGACGACTACCTGGCCGAGTTCCGCGCCAACCATCCCGACGCGCCGGACGACCTCGGACTGCTGTTCGAGGCCGGGCTCGGCGGCTCGCTCTACGGCCACTGGCCGCTCGTGCGGCTCGTGCTGCGGGGCGCGCGCCTCGCGGCCGTGCACAGTCAGGCCCTCGCCCGCCGGCTGCAGGAGACGTGGGGCGTCGAGGTCGCCGCGT
>JALHON010000114.1 GCA_022842985.1 Acidobacteriota bacterium
CCGCCACGTGCGCCGGGGTGAGGGTGGTGTCGAGCCCGGCGAGATTCTGCTCGAGCTGATCGAGACGCCGCGCGCCGATGATCGTCGACGCGACGCCGTCGCGGCCCTGCACCCACGCGAGCGCCACCGAGGCCGGACTCGCGCCCACCTCGGCGCCGATGCGCTGCAGCTCGTCTACGATGCGATAGGTGCGCTCGGTGAGGAAGTCGGTGACGCGGGCGCCGCGGTCGGCGGTGACCGTGCCGGCATTCGCGCGCGTGTACTTGCCCGAGAGCGCGCCGCCGCGCAGCGGCGACCACGGCGTGACGCCGAGGCCGAGCTCGCGTGCCATCGGCATGAGCTCCCCTTCGACGGTGCGCTCGATGAGCGAGTACTCGATCTGCAGGGCGATGAGCGGCGTCCAGCCGCGGAAGAGCGCCATCGTCTGCGCCTGCGCCACCTTCCACGCCGGGGTGTCCGAGAAGCCGATGTAGCGCACCTTGCCGGCGCGCACGAGATCGTCGAGCGCGCGCATCGTCTCTTCGATCGGCGTGTGCGCGTCCCAGCAGTGCATCCAGTAGAGGTCGATGTGGTCGGTCTTGAGCCGGCGCAGCGACTGCTCGCAGGCCGCCTGCAGCGACTTGCGGCCGGCGCCGCCGCCGTTCGGATCGCCCGGGTAGAGATTCGACAGGAACTTGGTCGCGATGACGACGCGGTCGCGCCGCCCCGGCGTCTTCGCCAGCGCGTCGCCGATGATGACTTCCGAATGGCCGCGGGTGTAGGCGTTGGCGGTGTCGATGAAGTTGCCGCCGCGGTCGAGATAGTGATCGAGGATGGCTTCGGATTCCGCGACCGAGGAGCCCCAGCCCCAGTCGTCGCCGAAGGTCATCGTGCCGAGGCACATCGGGCTCACGCGCAGCCCGGAGCGGCCCAGCGTCAGGTAGTGGTCGAGTGGCATGGCGCCGAGTATAGGCCGGGTGCGTGACAGCCGTGGCACATGAACCCCGAAGCCGCGGGCTGGAGTCACAACCCGCATGACGACGTCGGATCCGGAGTCGACCTTCGGCTGGACGCACCGCGGACGTGCCCGGCCGCCGTTCGCCGTGGCGCCGGCGCCGGGCCAGGAATCCGTGTGGGACTACCCGCGGCCGCCCGTGGTCGTGCCCGACGCGCGGGAGGTCGTCGTCCGCTGCGGCGGTGTCGAGATCGTGCGCACCAAACGCGCCCTCAGGATGCTCGAGACCGCCAGTCCGCCCACGTTCTATCTGCCGATCGCGGACGTGCGGCCCGGTGTCCTCATTCCGGCCGCCGGTCAGTCGTGGTGCGAGTGGAAGGGGCAGGCGCGTTACTGGTCCGTCATCACGCCGGGCCTGCGGCTGGAACGGGTGGGCTGGAGCTACGCGGACCCCGCGGCGCCGTATGCCGCGATTCGCGACCATGTGGCGTTCTACGCGGCGCAGCTCGAGTGCCTGGTGGCCGGTGAACGCGTGCGCCCGCAACCGGGCGGCTTCTACGGGGGCTGGATCACCGCCGAGGTCGTGGGTCCGTTCAAGGGCGAGCCGGGGACGGGCGGGTGGTGAGCCGGGCGACCACCAGCCGGTAGCGCACGACGCGGCGGCGGTAGAGGCGTTCGAGCTTCAGGCCGCCGAGCAGCGCGCCCATCAGCACCCGGGCCGGCGTGAGCGCGAGCACGGCGGAGGCCGCACGCGCTGTGAGCACGAGCGTTTCGAGCACGACGGCGGAGCGTGCCGTGACGCGCGGGGTCAGGTCCTCGTCGTGGCACAGGGTGAGGCCGGCGGCCGCGAACGCGGCGGTGAGCGTGGCATCGGTCGCCACGGCCGGACACAGCCAGCCGGCGCGGAAGCCGGCGAAGTCGGGATCGTCCCACGCCAGCGTGTCGCGCGGCACGTCGTCTACGAGCAGCAGACGGCCGCCGGGCCTGAGCCGCGTGGCGAGGCGTCCGATCGTGGCGGCCGGATCCTGCGCGTGCGCCAGCGACTCGATGGCCACGATGAGATCCACGCCGGTGGGCACGAGGTCCGCGAGGTCCGCGTCGTAGTCGCGGACGGCAAAGTGAAAGACGTCCTCGAGGCCGCGACGCGCGGCTTCCGCGGTGGCCCGCGCACACTGCGTGTCGCTGAGCGTGATGCCGGTGTACCGTCCGCCGAGCCGCGCCTGCAGGTAGAAGGTCGTGCCGCCCAGGCCGCAGCCGGCGTCGAGCACGTCGGCCGGCGCCGTCGCGCCGCTGTCCGTGGCTCGCACCGCGTCGAGCACCCGCGCGTGCAGCACGTCACCCGACACCGAGCCGTCATCGGCGCGCAGGCGGCGGTGGACGGTGAGCGTCTGCTGGCCGGTGTCGTGCGCCACACCGCGCGCGGCGTCCTGAAAGCGCGACAGCCAGGCGTAGTAGCGGGCGATGCTCATCGGCTCACGGCGTGAAGTGGCAGGCGCTCACGTGGCCGGGGGCGATCTCGCGCAGCGGCGGCGCCGTCGCTGCGCAGACATCCTCGGCGCGCGGGCAGCGCGTGCGGAACACGCAGCCCGACGGCGGATTGACCGGACTGGGCATGTCGCCCTTGAGGGCGACCCGCAGCCGCTTCCGCGACGGATCGGGCACGGGGACCGCCGACAGCAGCGCCTGGGTGTAGGGATGGGCCGGACGGGCATAGAGCGCGTCGGCGCCGGCGATCTCCATCACCTTGCCGAGATACATCACGATCACCCGGTCGCAGATGTGTTCGACGACCGCCAGATCGTGGGCGATGAACAGCATCGTGAGCCCGAACCGTGCCTTGAGATCCTCGAGCAGGTTGATGACCTGCGCCTGGATCGACACATCGAGCGCCGAGACGGGTTCGTCGGCCACGAGGAACTCCGGCTCCACCGCGAGCGCCCGCGCGATCACGATGCGCTGCCGCTGGCCGCCCGAGAACTCGTGCGGAAACCGGTCGAGATGGTCGGCCGAGAGGCCCACCTGTTCGAGCAGGGCCGCCAGGCGCTCTGCGCGGTCGGCGCGGGTGCCGATGCCGTGCAGCGCGAGGGCGTGGCCGAGCACGTCGCGCACCTTCTCGCGCGGATTGAGGCTCGCGTACGGATCCTGGAACACCAGCTGCATGCGCTTGCGGAAGCGGCGCAGCGGCTCACGCGGCAGCGCGAGCACGTCGGTGCCGTCGAAGACGACGCGGCCGGCGGTGGCCTCTTCGAGGCGCAGGACGAGGCGGCCGGCCGTCGTCTTGCCGGAGCCACTCTCGCCGACGAGGCCCACGACTTCGCCGCGGTTGACGGAGAAGCTCACGCCATCGACGGCCTTCACGTGGCCGACCACGCGGTTGAAGACACCGCCATGGATGGGGAAGTGCTTGACGAGGCCTTCGACGCGCAGGAGTTCGGTGCTCATGCCCGGTCTCCACGCGCGAGCGCCAGGTCCGGCCAGCGCAGGCAGCGCACGTCGTGGCCGGGCGCGGCGGCGTCGAGCGGTGGCGGTGTCGTGGTGCAGCGCGGCTCCACGTGCGCGCAGCGGGTCGAGAACCGGCAGCCGGCCGGCAGCTGCGTGATCGACGGGACGTGGCCGGGGATGGCGTGCAGCGGCTGCCCGTCACGGGCGCGGCCCAGCCGCGGGATCGAGCCGAGCAGGCCGGCGGTGTAGGGCATCCGCGGCCCGGCGTACAGGTCGGCGACCGGCGCCGCCTCCACCACCTGGCCCGCGTACATCACCATCACGCGGTCGGCGATCTGCGCGACCACACCGAGGTCGTGCGTGATGAAGACGATGGCCATGCCGAGCTGCGCCTGCAGGTCTTCCATGAGGTCCAGGATCTGCGCCTGAATGGTGACGTCGAGGGCGGTCGTCGGTTCGTCGGCGATGAGCACGCTCGGCCGGCAGGCCAGGGCCATCGCGATCATCACGCGCTGCCGCATGCCGCCCGAGAGCTGATGCGGATAGTTGCCGGCGCGGCGCGCCGGCTCGGGGATGCCGACGAGCGCCAGCATCTCGACCGCGTGGCGGTGGGCGGCGTCGTGGCCGAGCCCTTCGTGGCAGCGCACCACTTCGGCGATCTGCGCCCCCACGGTGTGTACCGGGTTGAGGCTGGTCATCGGCTCCTGGAAGATCATGCCGATGTGGCGGCCGCGCACCGCCCGCATCTCGTCGTCGCCGAGCGTCGTCAGCTCGCGGCCGCGCAGGCGGATCGAGCCCCGCGCAACTCGGCCGGACCTCGGCGGCAGCAGGCGCATGATCGAGAGCGCCGTCACCGACTTGCCGGACCCGCTCTCGCCGACGATCGCCAGCGTCTCGCCGGCGTCGACGCGCAGGCTGACGCCGTCCACAGCCGTCAGCTCGCCGCCGCCGGCGGACCGGAAGACCGTCTGCAGATCGGTGACCTCGAGCAGCGGCGCGCCCGGGATGGCAGCGGCCGCGGTCATCGCAGGCCGAGTTCGTCGAGCGCCTGGGCCACGCCGTCCAGGTGCGTGAGGTGCATCGACGCGTAGTTCGGCGCCAGCACGACGCCGTCGCCGCCGGCGCGGTAGGTGGCCAGCACCGAGCGGCGCACGATGTCGGTCGAGCAGCGCGCCGTGTCGGGGCGTGTACGCGGGGCATCGACGCCGATGCCCATGTAGACCTTCGCGCGTCCGTCGACGCCGCGCACGGCCTCCACGCACTGCCCGTGCACGTAGGTGTCGGGATCCATGCCGGCGGCGACGATCTGCGCGAACGGCGCTTCGTGCAGGCCGAGCACGCGGAAGAGCGCCGTCGTGGCCTCGTCGGGCGTGAAGTCGCGCAGCACGGTCTTGCGCAGGAAGCCGAGCTCCTTGGTCCACACTTCGCCGGCCTGGTGCTGATACGTAATCGGCTTCACGAAGTCGGCGTAGCGGGTCTGCTCGGCCCACGGCCACTGCGCCCGGCGCAGCAGGTTGAAGTGGTTGCGGTTCCACACGTTCAGGCCGAAGGGCAGCGTGGGCTTGCACCACTTCACGAGGCCGTAGAGTTCGCGGTCGAGGTCCTTGTTGCGCTCGAGCCAGAACTTCTCCCACACCAGCGCTTCGGGATTGTCGAGCAGCGTGCGCAGGAAGGTGATGAGCGTGCCGTCGACGAACGACTTGCCGGCCGCCGCCTCCTGCATGAAGTCGTAGAGGCGCAGCAGGGCCTGGCGGCAGGCCTCGACGTTCACGCCGCGCTCCTGCGCCTCGCGGCGCGCCGCCGGCGAGAAGTCGCCCGGGGCGCCGCCCTGGATGAGCGTGTCGAGCGGCGAGTTGCGCTCGTTGCACCACATCACGCCGTCGATGGCGTGATTGCGCACCTGATCTTCGATCATCGAGTGGATCCAGGTGCGGTAGCCGGGGTGCGAGGTCGAGGGCTCGCTGCCGAAGCGGCCGAGGAGGTCGATCTCCATGGCCTGCGCGAGCGTCGGGATCTCGACGGCGGCCGCCGAGCCGTGGCCCGCGTACTTGAAGAAGGGCTCCATCAGCTCGATGTAGACCTGCATCCCGCGCGCGTGCGCGGCCGGCACGACCATCTGCAGGATGTCCTTCCCCTCGAACTCGGGGTCGCGACTCCGGTAGTCGGCCATGAAGGTGTCGCGGTAGTAGCGCGGGTCGGGATCGAAATAGGCGCCGCCGCGCATCTGATACGGCTCCGGCACGCCGTGGTCGGGCCAGCCGTCGAGCGCGTGGCTGATGGACCGTCCGCTCTTGAGGCCCAGCCAGCTGACGGTGCCGAGCATCAGCACGTTGACGCCGACGCGGTGCTGCAACGTGTCGAGCACGGCCTCGACGCCTTCGTCGACGAAGCTGATGGGACTGATCTGGATACCGACGAATCGTGACATGGAGACTCGCATCATACCGGGGCAGTGCCGAGCGGCGCCGGTTCGCCTTTTGATCGTCGATCGCGGGCCTCGACGCCGGAGAGAGGCCGTGTGCGGCTGTGGTCGATCGGATCGAGCCCCATCGTCCGTGCCGTCTGCAGCACGACCGCGGTGCCGTGGACGGTGGTCTGCCGGAGCCCCTGACAGCGCCAGAACGGCAGCGCGTAGGCGTAGGTCGAGCCGGCGTGGATCACGGCGTGTCCCGCCGCAAGAACGGCGGCCGTCGTGCGGGAGCCGACGAACCCGGTGCCACCGGTGATCAGCACTCCCATGGCGTGAAGGGCCCCCTTCGGGTGGTCATCATGTCAGCGCCAGGTACTCGTGGACGAACCGCACGACCATCGATCCCTCTCCGACGGCCGAGGCCACGCGGTTCATGGTGTTGGCGCGCACGTCGCCGGCCGCGAACACGCCCGGCACGCTCGTCTCGAGCGACATGGGATCGCGCCGCTCCTTCCAGGCGCGGGCGAATGCCGCCTCGGCGGCCAGATCGCGGCCGGTCAGCACGAAGCCCTTCGCGTCTCGCAGCACGTCCTCCGGCAGCCAGTCGCCGAGCGGCCGGGTGCCGATGAACACGAACACGGCGTCGACGGCCTCGGTGCGGCTGGCGTCGTCGCCGGCCGTCCTGAGCGCCACGCCTTCGACTCTGCCGGCGCCGTGCACGCCCGTCACGTCGGTGTTCGGGCAGACCCGGATGTTGGGGGTCCTGGCGATCTGTTCGATGAGGTACTGCGACATCGTGTCTTTCAGCGAGTCGCGTCGCACCACGATCTGCACCTCGTCGGCGTAGCGCGACAAGTACACCGCGCTTTGCCCGGCCGAGTTCCCGCCGCCGATCACCACCACGCGGCGGCCGGCGAGCACGGGCGCCTCCGTGGTGGCCGAGCCGTAGTAGACCCCCGCGCCCGTGAGCGCGGAGACGCCCGGCGCGGGGTGCTCGCGATAGGCCATGCCGGTGGCGGCGAGCACCGTCCTGGCGATCACCGCGCGCCCGTCGCTGAGCGTCAGGTGCTTGTAGCCGTCGTGGATCGAGAGGCCCGTCACCCCGATCGGCACGAGGAACTCCGCGCCGAGCCGCTGTGCCTGAGCCACCGCGCGGCGGGTCAGCTCGCTGCCGCTCACGCCCGTGGGGAACCCCAGGTAGTTCTCGATCCGGGAGCTGCTTCCGGCCTGGCCACCCGGGGCGTGCCGGTCGAGCAGCAGCGTCCGCAGGCCCTCCGAGGCCCCGTAGACGGCCGCCGCGAGCCCGGCCGGACCCGCACCGACAATCACGAGATCGTAGAGGTCGTGCGTCGCCGACAGCGGACGCCCGAGCCGGGCAGCCACTGCGTGCGGCTCGGGCCTGCGCAGCACCGAGCCGTCCTCGAAGAACACCGCCGGCAGGTCGGTCGCGTCCACGCCGGCCGCGTCCATCAGTCCGCTGGCGTCCGGATGCCGCGCGACATCCATCCATCGATAGGGCACGAGGTTGCCGGCGAGGAAGTCCTTGATCGCGTGCGACTGGGGCGACCACTGATGCCCGACCACGCGGATGCCCCTGGCCTCGGGCAGGTACTCGGCCTGCCACGCGTCGAGCAGGTCGTCCACCACCGGGAACAGGCGCTCTTCCGGCGGGTCCCAGGGTTTCGACAGGTAGTGATCGAGATGCGCCTCGTTGATGGCCCTGATGGTGGCGTCGATGTCCGAGTAGGCCGTGAGCATCACGGCACGGGCCAGCGGAAAGGCCTCGCGCGAGCGGGCGAGGACGTCGGTGCCCTGCAGTCCCGGCATCCGCTGGTCGCTGATGACGAGGGCGAGCGCGTCGCCGCGAGTCTTCAGCTCGCGAATCGTCGCCACGGCTTCTTCGCCCGAGGAGGCGCTGACGACGGCGTAGGTCTCGCGGTACCGGCCGCGCAGGTCGCGCCGTACGGCCGCGAGCACCTGCGGATCGTCGTCGACGACGAGCAGGAAGGGCTTGGTCACTTCGCGGATCCTCCGGCATCGTCGGCCATCGGCAGCGACACGCGGAATTCGGTGCGTCCCGGCCGCGATTCGACCTCGATCTCGCCGTCGTTGTGGATGACCAGGCGGCGGACGATGTCGAGGCCCAGGCCGGTGCCCTTGCCAATGGGTTTGGTCGTGAAGAAGGGCTCGAAGATTCGTGCCCGCACGTCCTCGGGGATGCCGGCGCCGTCGTCGACGACGCGCACCACGACCTGGCGGCGCTCGCACGTGGCCGTCACGTCGATGCGGCCGCCCTGAGCCACGGCATCGAGGGCGTTGTCGATCAAGTTCGCCCAGATCTGACTGAGCTCGCCGGCAAAGCCCCTGACGAGCGGCAGACCGGGTGCGATGTCCACGGTCACGGCCACGGACTTCCCGCGGGCCTTCGACCTGAGCACCGTCACCGTATTGGTCAGGCTCATCATGAGATCCACCGGTTCGCTGACCGTGGCCTGATCCATATGCGTGAAGCCCTTGACGGCCTGCACGAGGCCGGCAATGCGCATCGCGGCCTCCTGCATTTCGGACGCCAGCCCGCGGACGGCACACCCGGCCGCGGCCCAGCGCAGCACCGCGTCGAGCGACGGTCCGTCGACAGAGGTCGCGATCCGGTCGAGCGCGTCGATCGTGACGGCGGTGTCGGCCAGGGTCTCGGCGAGGCCGGGATCCACGCCGTGATCGGCGAGCCAGTCGGCGATGGCGTCTTCGCGCTCGGCCTGCTGGATGGGCGACAGCACCCCTCCGGATGGCGAGGCGAGGCATGCCTTTCGCACGGTATCGAGCGCCTCGAGCTGGGCGTCGGTCAGCCGGGCGGCGCCCAGGATGCGCGTGGCCTTCTCGCCGTCTTCGAGGCGGTCTTCGAGCAGCGAGGCGCTGCGCTCCAGGGCCGCGGCGGGGTTGTTCAGCTCGTGCGCCAGGCCGGCGGCGAGTCTGCCGAGCGACGCCATCTTCTCGTCCTGCAGGCCGGTCGAGGTGAAGACGCGCGCCCGGTCGAGCATCTTGTGCACCAGGATCGATGTCACCTCGTGGCACTCACGAATCATCGCCGTCAGCTGGTCGCGATGAATCGCCAGCAGTACGACGGGCTCCTCGGCGACGTTGGCGCCGGGGGGATTCACCATCCGCGAGTACGGCAGCAGGCCCGAGACGTCTCCGCCCCGCCACTCCATGACGCGCCGGCGTCCCGCGCCCTGATTGACGGAGATGGACAGACGGCCGCTCAGCACGACGAACAGCCAGTCGAGTGACCGGCCCGGCTCACTGATCGCCTCGCCGGCCTTGATGTGGCGCACGGTGCCGTGCGCCGCCAGCCAGGCCAGCTCCTCGCGCGGCGCCGACCCCAGCGTTCTGTGCGCGGCCAACTGGTCGAGCAGTTCTTCGGACGTCACACCTCACCTCCGACTCGCAGGGACATCACGTCCCCGTGGCACGCACCGCTGACACGAACGCCGAGATGCGGGCCATCTGCTGCACGGGCTCCTGCGGACCGGTGAGCGCGGCGAGCGCCGCGTACTGGCTGATGGTGCACGCGTTGATCGGGAGCGTATGGCGCGGCTCGGTCACCTTCGCCACGAAATCGCCGGATGCGGCGAGATGCCCCCGCGCGCCAGCCGGTCATGGCGCAGGTGTTCGAGAAGCCGTTCAGGGTGATGGTGCGCTCGCGCATGCCGGGCAGCGTCGCGGTCGAGAGGTGTTCGTTCGGCGCGTAGATCATGCGCGCGTAGATGTCGTCGGCGACGAGGGGGAGGTCGTGGCGGACCGCCAGGTCGGCGATGGCGCGAATCTCTTGAGGCCCAGCCGGCTGACGGTGCCGGGCATCAGGACATTGACGCCGACGCGGTGCTGCAACGTATCGAGCGCGGCCTCGACACCTGCGTCGACGAAGCTGCTGGAACTGATCTGGATACCGACGAATCGCGGTCGTGACTCGGGGGCTGGCATCGCGCCAGGATCATACCGTGGCGCGCGCTCCGGCGGGGTCAGGGATGGTAGAGCCCCATCCACGTCCCGTAGCCGTGCACCCCGAGCGAGAACGCCTTGCCGGCATCGATCAGCCGCTGTACGCCCTGCTGGGTCGAGAGCGCCTTCTCGTGCAGGCCGGTGGCGGCGTAGTCGTCCACGACCAGCACGCAGCCCGCGGCACACCAGGGCAGGTAGAGGTCGAAGTCCCGCTGCACCAGGCCGTCGGCGTCGAGGCAGAGCAGCCCGATGGGGCCATGGGCCGCCACGGTGTCGCGGACCAGGTCGAGCACGGCGGCATCGGTCGAGAGGCCGCGATGGAGGTGCACGAACGTGTCGAGACCGCGCACTTTCAGATTGTGTTCGAGGTCGGCGCAGATGTCGGCCGACGGCAGCTGCGGATGTTCGAGATAGGCGCCCCCGCGCTCGATCGTGATGATCGGCGTCGTCCTGCCGACGTCGCGCACGCCGCGCGCCATGGCGATGGTGGCGCCGCCCACGTAGGCGCCGACTTCGATGATGGGGCCGGTGGCGCCGGCGGCGAAGTGTTCGATGGCGGTGAGCACGGCCGGGTGCAGCATCGACTGCTTGACCTCGACCGTCTGGAGGTCGAGGCGCGAGCCGAAGCGTGCCCGCGTGAGGGCCATGCGGCAGGACGCGACCACCGAGGAGAACGCCCTGGCCAGCGACGGGTTCACGAGCACCGGCGGCATCACCTCCGGGTCGATAGCGGCCCAGGCGGCGGCGCCATCGCCGTCCGCACCGGCCACGATGTGCAGGCGGCCGCTGTCAGTCCACGCCGACCAGTCGCGGCGGGCGTGGAAGTGCGGCAGGCCGTCAGGAAAGGGCTCGAACGCCAGCACCGTGGCGCGGGAGCCGCGCCGCTCCAGTGCCTCGAGCACGTACCCGAGGCCGAGGCCGATGACGACGATGACGGGCGGGTCGGTCTCGCGCAGGGAGGCCGTGAGCCACTGGTCGGCTTCGTCGTGCGGCTGGTAGGCGTGCAGCCACACCGTGGTGTTGTCGGCCTTCCGCGCCCGCAGGGTCGGCCAGGGGCCGCGGCTGTCCAGGTCGATGACGACCGGTCGCGGCGCCGGCCGCGACGGAACGACGCTCGGGGACATCGTGGCAGTGCTCACCTGTGGCTCCTTCTCCGCCGCGGCGGTGTCGGAGCGCCGACACGAGCGTCGGCCGTCCCCACCGCGAAGTCTCGGCAGGTGGCCGCGTCGTCATCGAGCGGCACCCACCACAGTGCGGAGAGGCAAGACCGGTGCCACCGGTCAGGCGGGGCCTAGCGGGCCGCGCGAGCCGAAGCCGTGAAGGCCGCGATCCGCGCCACCGCCTCGCGGATCTTCGGCAGCGGCTGCAGGTAGCTGATGCGGACGTAGTCGGTGCTCGTGTCGCCGAACATCGTGCCCGGGAACACCATCACGCCGGTCTCGCGCAGGAGCCGCTCGCAGAAGTCAGGGGCCGGCAGGCCCGACGAGGAGATGTTCGTGTAGACGTAGAAGGCGCCGCCGGGGTGGCCGTAGGTGAAGCCGGCCGCCGTCAGCGCCGGCATGAGCCAGGCGCGCCGCTCGGCATAGGCGTCGAGCATCTGCTGCACGGGCTCCTGCGGGCCGGTGAGCGCGGCGAGCGCCGCGTACTGGCTGATGGTGCAGGTGTTGATCGAGAGCGTGTGGCGCGGCTCGGTCACCTTCGCCACGAAGTCGCCGGGCGCGGCCAGATACCCCACGCGCCAGCCGGTCATCGCGTAGGTCTTCGAGAAGCCGTTCAGCGTCACCGTCCGGTCGCGCATGCCGGGCAGCGTCGCGATCGACAGGTGTTCGTTCGGCGCGTAGATCATGCGCGCGTAGATTTCGTCGGCCACGATGAGCAGGTCGTGACGGATCGCCAGGTCGGCAATGGCGCGAATCACGGCCGGCGGTGTCACGGCGCCGGTGGGGTTGTTGGGCGAGGTCAGCACGAACAGCCGCGTCCGCGGCGTGATGCGGCGCTCGATCTCGGCGACGTCGAGCGCGAAGTCGTCCCGCTCGAACGTCGGCACCGGCACCGGGACGCCGCCGCAGAGCCGCACGGCGGTGTCGTAGGTCGTGAAACGCGGGCTCGTGATGAGCACCTCGTCGCCGGGCGCGCACAGGCCCAGCATCGTCAGCATGATGCCTTCCTGGGCCCCGGCCGTGACCACGATCTCGTCGGCGTCGTAGTCGAGGCCGTGCGCGGCCCTGAGGTCCGCCGCGATCGCCGTGCGCAGCGCCGGCAGCCCTGTGGGGCCCGTGTAGTGGTGATGATTGGCGTCGATGGCGGCCTTGGCCGCCGCCACGATGTGGGCCGGCGTGTGGAAGTCCGGATCGCCGCGGCCGAGCGCGATGACGTCGGTCATGCCGGCGGCGAGCGCCAGCATGCGCGTGCGGAACGCGCCGTCCTCCTCGACGATGCGCGGCGCGAGCCGCGAGGCCAGCAGGCTCATCCGTGCAGCCTCTTGCCGTTCACGAAGGTCATGCGCACGCGCTCGAGGGCGAACAGGTCCTGATCCGGGTTGCCGTCGACCACGATGAGGTCGGCGGCCTTACCCGCTTCGAGCGTGCCGATGACCGTCTCCATGCGCGACACGCGCGAGGCGCGCACCGTGATCGACGCCAGCGCGTCCATGGCGTCGGTGCACACGCCGACCTTCACCATGAAGGCCAGTTCGGGGGCGACGACGTCGTGCTCCACGGCAGGACTGCCCGCATCGGTGCCGAAGACGATCGGCACGCCGGCCTTCGCCGCGCGCACGAGCCCCTCGTAGCGCGCCGGATTGGCGATCGCCTTCTGCCGTTCCTCGACCTTCCAGTCGGGAATGCCGAACTTCTTCGCGACCTCGGGCTGGCTCTGCTGCACGAGCGGCGCGAAGGTGGTGACGACCGGAATCTTCTTCTCGAGCAGCAGTGCCACGGTGGCCTCCGACATCGAGCCGCCGTGCTCCACGCAGTCGATGCCGAACTGCGCGACCCGGGCGATGCAGGCATCGTAGGTGGCGTGGGCGGTAATCGGCAGGTTGTTGCGGTGCGCTTCGTCGATGACGGCGTGCAGCTCGTCATCGGTGAACTCGAGCGTGTCGTGGCAGGCCATGATCTTGATGAGGTCGGCGCCGCCCTTCACCTGCTCGCGCACGGCCCGCCGCATCTCGTCGGCGCCGCTGGCCTCGCGGCACACCCAGTAGGTGTGGCCGCCGGTCTGGATGATGGCGTTGCCGCACACCTTCAGGCGCGGCCCCGGAAAGATGCCCTGCTCGACGGCCTGCTTCGAGAAGAGGTTCATGTCGTGGAAGCCGAGGTCGCGCACCATCGTGATGCCGGCGCGCAGGCTCTTCAGCATGTTGGCCGCGGCCTTGAAGGCCGAGATCGGCCGCGGGTCGTCCATCGACTGGCGGGCCAGGTCGTGGATGCCGTCCCAGTTCAGGTGCGCATGGCTGTTGATGAGCCCCGGCATGATCGTGCCGCCGGTGGCGATGACCGTGCCGCGGTCCGACGGCATCTCGCCGCGCGGGCCGACGGCCACGATCTTCCCGGCGTTGATTTCGACGAAGCCGTCTTCGATGACGGGACCGGCCATCGTGAGCACGCGTCCCGTGAAGACGAGATGCGGCTGCGGCAGGTCGAACATCGGCTTGGTGATCTTCTGGTAACGCCAGGCGGCGGGTTCAGGCATGGACGGGGCTCCTGTGTGGCAGTCAGAGGGTCAGGTCTTCGCCGTCGCGGGGGATGCGCACGGTCGATCGCACGTCGGCCCGGCGGAGCCCCTCACGCAGGTCGGCGCGTGTGAGCAGACAGTGGTTGACGGCCTCGAGGTGGACGGCGACGACGGTCGCGCGCGGGGCGGCCCGGCAGACTTCGACCACGTCGTCGAGCCCCATGATGATGAGGCCGCCCTCGAGGAACTGCGCCGCGCCGGCGTTGACGACGATGACGTCGGGCGCGTGGGTCCTGATGGCGTCGGCCACCTCCGGACACCAGATGGTGTCGCCGGCGATGTAGACGGTGGGCAGGCCCGCCCGCGCCAGCACGTAGCCCGACACCGTGCCCATGCGTTGTCCGGTGGCGCCGCGGCCGTGCTGGCCGCCCGTGCGCGAGATCGTGATGCCCTCCCACGTCAGCGTCGACTCGACGGCGCGCACGGCGGTGAAGCCCGCCGTGGTCACGCGCTCGCGGTCGGACGGCTGGACGAAGATGGCGCCATCCTTCGGCAGGAGCTCGCGCGCCACCGGATCCCAGTGATCGACGTGCGGATGCGTGAGCAGCGTGGCATCGATGCCGGCGACCACCTGCGCGGCTGGCATCGGCAGCTCGACGAGCGGGTTGGGACGCGGATTCGGCGTGTTGTTGAACGCCGGCAGCGCGCCCGCCGGGCTGAGGAACGGGTCGAGCAGCAGCGTCCGGCCGCCGTAGCGGATGATCGCGGTGGCATTGCGCACGAGCTGCAGGCGGGCCGGCCCGGTGGCGCTCGCGCCACGGGCCTGCGCGGCGGCGCGAACACGGGC
>JALHON010000115.1 GCA_022842985.1 Acidobacteriota bacterium
CGTGGCACCGGCCCGCTTCGCCATCGCCAGTCCGCCCGAAGGCGCGACGTATCTCATCGATCCGACGCTGCGCCGCGAGTTCCAGACGCTGCCGCTGCGGGCCGTGGCTGCCGGCGCGCACCGCATCGAGTGGCGCGTCGATGGCCGCGTCGTGGGTGCCTCGGGGGCCGACGGCACGGTGGAATGGCCGCTCGCGCCGGGGGCGCATCGTGTGGAGGCGACCGACGAGCGCGGCCGGACGGCCAGGGCCAGCGTGACGGTGCGTTAGGGCCGGAACAGCCGGTTGACCTTCACGACGAAGGCGCGATTGCGCAACGGCGTCACGTCCGGCCGCGCCTCGGTGTCGTAGTCGTCGGTGTAGACGACGAACACCTCGCTGCCCGGGCGGTACTCCCAGCGGAAGCGCAGGTTGCTGCCGAAGGAGGTGCTCGTCGAGTTGTACTGCACGATGCCGCTCACGTACATGCGCGGCGTCATCGTGTAGGTACCGCGCAGGCGTGCCACCGTCGTCGTGAACGAGCCTTCCTTGAGGTCCACCCAGTTGACCGAGACGCTCGGCTCGGCCGAGAACTGCGGCGTCACCTCCATGCGCGCGGCGTTCAGGGCAATCGAGTGGCGGTCGCCGCTGTAGAACGGGCCGCCCTCGTAGACGATGGCGCCGGAGTACCGCCGCTGCTGGCCGCCCGTGTAGGAGACCTGCGTCGTGGCGAAGTTGTAGCCGCCGACGGGAATGCGGATGCCCGGCGCGATGGCGAACGGCCGTACCAGGCGATCGAACGAGTCGGTGTAGGTCACGCTGAGGATGTCGCTGTTCGTGAACTCGGTCTGGAACTGGCCGACCTGCTCGCGCGTGTCGAGGCGGTCGCCGGTGTTGGTCACGTAACTGAGGCTGGCAAGCGCCGTCAGCTTGCGCACGTGGGGAATCCGCCGCGGCCGCGGACTGAAACGCAGCTGGCCGAAGTTCCGGCGCATGTCGGTGCGGCGCAGGAAGCCGGCTTCCGGCAGGAAGTTCGGCTGCACCTCGAGGCGCTCCACCTGCACGCCGTAGCGATCGGCGTTGTAGTCGAAGAAGCCGCGGTAGGAGAGGTCGTCGCCCTCCTTGCCTTCGCTGCGTGTCGCCGCGACATAGCTGTCGATGCGCAGGTTCTGGTAGAAGGAGAACGTCGCGTCGATGCCGAGGCCCGTATTGGCGCCGACCTTGCCCGGCGTGGACGTGCGATGCGTGAGCATGCCGCCGATGCTGCTCCGGCGCAGGATGTCGCGTTTGGCGCGGAGCACGGTGAAGTTGGTGGAGTCGGCCCTGGCGACGGCGTCTTCGCCGGTCTGCACGTTCAGCACGCCGACGGTTGTCGCGCCCACTTTGCCCGACATGCGGCCGCCCACCTGGAGCGGCACCTGCCGGGCGCCGTCGAGGCCGATGCGGCGGGTGAAGAACAGATACGGCGTGTCGCCGCTGCCGGCGGCGAGGCCGGCGCTGGCGCGGCCGGCAAACGCGAACGTGCCGGCGCCCTCGAGGAAGAAGTCGCGCTTCTCGGGGAAGAACAGGTTGAAGCGGGTGAGGTTCACCTGCTGTTCGTCCACTTCCACCTGCGCGAAGTCGGTGTTCACGGTGAGATCGGCGGCGAGGTTCTGCGTGACGCCGTACTTCACGTCGAGGCCCGCGCGCAGCGTCGTGTCGTTCTCGACCATTGGCGTGACGGTGCGGTCGGTGGCGACGTTGCCGAGCGTGAACGGCTTGACTTCGAGGTTGCGCGTGCGGCCGGGCGCTTCGAGGCCGGTGAGCGTGCCGGCCGACGAGACCTTCAGGATGCCGCGGAAGGTCGTGAGCGCGCGTGGCACCTGCGCCAGGTACGACCACTCGTTCTTCCAGCGGACGACACGGCGCAGGTTGATGCCCCAGTTCTGCTCGCGGCCGGGCAGGTAGCGCAGCGACCGGAACGGAATCGCCATCTCGATGGTCCAGCCGCCCTCGAAGTCCGCCGTCCGCACGTTCCACACGGTGTTCCAGTCCATGTTGGGCGGACCTTCGTCGGTGACCTGGCCGTCGGCCAGGCCGCCGATGGCGTTGGCGTAGAAGAGGTAGCCGTTGCGGCGGTCGTGGAAGGTATCGAAGAGCACAAGGAACGTGTCGTTCTGCCGCAGCTGACTCGTGTCGCGGCGCATTTCGTTGGCGACGCGGCGCTCGGGATGCGATTCCCAGCAGCGCGCCGACACGTAGATGTTGTTCTCGTCGAAGAACACCCACGCCTCGGTCTTCTCGGTGGCCGGCTTGAACTCGTCCGGCTCCTGCTGCACGAAGTCGGTCACCGGCACGGCGGCGGCGTAGACGGCGTCGTCGAGACGGCCGTCGACCTGAATCGGCGTGGCGGTGCGATGCGCCTCGATGCTCGGGGCCGGCGCGGCCGGCGTCTGGGCGAAGAGCGGGCTGGCGGCGGCGAGCCACACGAGCAGGGCCTGCGGCGCGCGCGGGCGGAACGGCATGGGCCGTCACTCTAGTCGAGTCACTTGCAATTGACAAGTGACTGGCGCCGGCGGCCGGGCCTCTGGTAGGCTGCGCCCATGCCCGGCACCCGCCGTTCCCGCTGTCCCGTCTCCTGCACGCTCGACGTGCTGGGCGACCGCTGGTCGCTCCTGGTCGTGCGTGACCTGATGCGCGGGAAACGGCGCTTCGCGGAATTCGCGGCGTCGCCCGAGGGCATCCCCACGAACATCCTGGCCGAGCGCCTGAAGCGGCTGCGGGCCAAAGGGATCGTCCGCACCGAGCGCTACAGCGATCGGCCGCCGCGCGTCGAATACGTGCTCACTGCCAAGGGCGAAGACCTGCGGCCGATGATGCGCGCCATGGTGGAGTGGGGCGTGCGCCATGCCGGTGGCCGCATGCCGCCCGGGCTGCCGCCCCCGGTGGCCACGCCCGCCGGCGCCTGACCCGCCCGCGGGCGGGGCGCCGGGGATTCGTGGCATCATCGGAACTGCCGTTCCGCCGGCCGTTCCGCCGGCTGGACGCCGCCTTCGAGCCCATCATGTCCACCACCGCCGATGCCCGCTTCAACTGGAGCGATCCGCTGCTCCTCGACCAGCAACTGAACGCCGAAGAGCGGATGGTGCGCGACACCGCGCGCGCCTATTGCCAGGACAAGCTGGCGCCGCGCGTGCTCGACATGTTCCGCCACGAGCGGCCGGCCCCGGAGATCTTCCGCGAGATGGGCGCGCTCGATCTGCTCGGCATCATCATCCCGGAACAGTACGGCGGCGCTGGCATGGGCTACGTCAGCTACGGCCTCGTCGCCCGCGAGATCGAACGCGTGGACTCGGGCTTCCGCTCGATGATGAGCGTGCAGGGCTCGCTCGTGATGGTGCCCATCAACGCCTTCGGCACCGAGGCGCAGAAGCAGAAGTACCTGCCGAAGCTCGCGACCGGCGAGTGGATCGGCTGCTTCGGCCTGACCGAGCCGAACGCCGGCTCCGATCCCGGCAGCATGACCACGCGTGCGAAGACGGTGGACGGCGGCTACGCGCTCACCGGGACCAAGGCGTGGATCTCGAACAGCCCGATTGCCGACGTCTTCATCGTGTGGGCGAAGGACGACGCCGACAAGATCCGCGGCTTCATCCTCGACAAGGGGATGAAGGGCCTGAGCGCCCCGGCCACCCACGGCAAGGTGGGCCTGCGCACGAGCATCACCGGTGAGATCGTGATGGACAACGTGTTCTGCCCGGAGGAGAACGCGTTCCCCGACATCCGCGGTCTCAAGGGCCCGTTCACCTGCCTCAACAGCGCCCGCTACGGCATCGCCTGGGGCGCGCTCGGCGCCGCGGAAGACTGCTGGTTCCGCGCCCGTGACTACGTGATGGACCGCAAGCAGTTCGGCCGGCCGCTCGCCGCCAATCAGCTGGTGCAGAAGAAGCTGGCCGACATGCAGACCGAGATCACGCTCGGCCTGCAGGCCGTGCTGCGCCTGGGCCGGATGAAGGACGACGGCACGGCGGCGCCCGAGATCACCTCGATCCTGAAGCGCAACTCGTGCGGCAAGGCGCTCGACATCGCGCGCATGGCCCGCGACATGATGGGCGGCAACGGCATCGTCGACGAGTTCGGCGTCATCCGCCACATGGTGAACCTCGAGGTCGTGAACACCTACGAGGGCACCCACGACGTGCACGCGCTCATCCTCGGACGCGCGCAGACGGGCATCGCCGCGTTCTCGAATTAGCCGGCTGAGCCGGGGGAACGCCCCCGTCCGAGGGGGCTCGGGGCGCCGTCTGGCGGGGGGGCGGAGCGGCATGAGGGGATAGCCGTGCCCGTTTCGCATACATGAATCGACGGAGTACTATCCGCCGACCCATGATGCGCTCCCCGATCCTCCTCCTCGCGGTCAGCGTTCTGTCGCTGGCCCTGTCAGGGGCTCCGCGTGCCCAGGCACCCGCGCCAACGGGCGGGGCGGCGCCGCCGGCGGCCGGCGTGCCGAGCCTGAGGCATCCCGAAGCCGGTGGCCTGCTGGTACGGCAGTATCCGCCGGAGGTCTATGACGGCGGCGCGCAGAACTGGGCGCTGCTGCAGGACGCACGGGGTGTCATCTACGTCGCGTCGACCAACGCGCTGCTCGAATACGACGGCGTCACCTGGCGCCGCATCGTCACCCCGACGAGGACCACCATCCGGTCGCTCGCCGCCGACGCGTCGGGCCGCATCTGGGTGGGGGGCGTCGGCGATCTCGGCTACATCGAGCCTGACGAGCAGGGCCAGACCCGGTTCGTGTCGCTCGTCGACAAGCTGCCCGAAGACTCCCGCGTGTTCGAGGACGTGTGGCGTCTCTACACCTCGTCCCAGGGTGTGTACTTCCAGACGCAGCTCGGCATCTTCCGCTGGGCTGACGGCGCGTTCAAGGTCTGGAAGCCGACGGCCCGGATCTTCAACCGGGCGCAGTTCGTCAACGACACGCTGTACGTCGGCCAGCAGGGCCTCGGGTTGATGGCGCTGCGCGGCGACGCGCTGCAGCCGGTTCCTGGCGCCGATCGCATGGGTGACGAGATCTACCCGATCATCCTCCCCTACGACGAGACCCGTCTGCTCATGGGGACCCGGCGCGATGGCCTGTTCCTCTATGACGGAGCGGTCATGCGCCCGTTCGCGACCGGGGCGGACGCCCTCATCAAGTCGAACCTGTATCGCGGCTTCCCGCTGCCGAACGGCGCGCTGGCCTTGACCACGACGAACGAAGGCGTCGTGCTGATCGACCGTCAGGGGCGACTGCTCGAGCACGTCAGCGAGCGCAGCGGCCTGCCGACCTCGCAGGTCTACTACGTGATGCCGGATCAGGAAGGCGGGCTCTGGCTGGGGCTGTCCGTGGGGCTCGCCAGAGTCGAGGCGCAATCACCCTTCTCGCTGTTCGGGCGCGAGGAAGGGCTGCGCGCCGCCGCCGCCGACCTCATCAGACACGACGGCAGGTTGTACATCGCACACGGTCAGGGCGTGCAGTACCTGAACCCGCGCGCTGGCGGGTTCCCCGAGTTGCCATCGGTCGCCGGTCTCGTCAACCAGTGCTGGGCCTTCATGGAGTTCGTCGATCCCGACGGCAAGGTGCCGCCGCAGCTGTTGTTGACCGCGTCCGACGGGTTGTTTCGCATCGAGGGTGACGCCGCGCGCGCCATCGTGCCCTCGCCCGATCGTTCGTTCGGTACGTTCGTCCTCGAGCAGTCGAATATCGACCCCCATCGCGTGTGGGTCGGCCTGGCCGACGGCCTGGCATCGGTCCGGTGGAGCAATGGCCAATGGGTCAACGAAGGACGTGTACCCGGTGTGACCGAGCAGGTGCGCTCACTGCATCAGACCGCTGACGGCAAGCTATGGGCCGGCACGCAGTCGAGCGGCGTCGTGATGGTGCGCGACGGGGACGCGCCTGCCGGCGCTGCCCGACCCGCGCGGCCGGTCGTCGAACGCTTCGGTGCCGAGCAGGGGCTGGCGGCGGGTTTCGCCACCGTGCGTCCGGTCGCTGGGCGTGTCTATGTCTCGGTGCTCGGCAAGATCGCCGTGCTGGACGAAGCGTCTGGCCGATTCGTCGAGGACAAGACGTTCGAGGTGGTGGAGCGCGATCCCGAATCGCAGTTCATCAACTTCAAGGAGGGGCAGGACGGCCGCATCTTCGTGGCGTCCGCACGTGGTGCCGCGGTGCTCACCCGGCAGCCCGACGGGACCTTCAGCACCGACCGGCAACTGCTGAGCCGCTTCGCCGCTGAGCGCACGGGTGCGTTCTTTCCGGAGAACGACGGCGTCGTCTGGTTTTCTGCCAGTGGTCAGCTCGTGCGGTTCGACACGCGGCTCTTCTCGCGCGAGACACCGGCCTTCGCCGCCCTCATCCGGCGAATCACCGTGAATCAGTCGAATCCGCTGGCGCCGGCGTCCGTCACGGGTGAGCCACCCTCCCTCGATGCTGGCACACGCTCGATGCGGTTCGAGTTCGCGGCGCCCTCCTTCGTCAACGAGCGCACCACGCAATACCAGGCACGGCTGGATGGCGTGGACGCCGACTGGTCGGCGTGGTCCACCGAATCGCGCCGCGACTACACGAACCTGTCGTTCGGCGACTACCGCTTCCACGTGCGGGCGCGCAACGAGCTCAGCCTGACGAGCCAGGAGGCCACGTTCGCCTTCACGATCCTGCCGCCGTGGTATCGCACCTGGTGGGCCTACGGCGGCTACACCACGATGCTCGGCCTGCTCGTGCTCGGCGCCGATCGCCTGCAGCGCCGCCGCGTCATCGGCCAGGAGCGCGCGCGCGCCCAGTTCGCCGAAGCGAAGCTGCGGGCGGAGTCGGCCGAGGCGCTGGCCCGGTCGGAGGGCGAAGGCAAGAAGAACATCGAGCTCCTGAGCGACATCGGCCGCGAGATTACGGCCTCGCTCGATTTCGACACCATCTTCGACAAGCTCTATCAGCGGGTGAACCAGCTCGCGGATGCCGATGTGTTCGGCGTCGGGCTGTACCACCCCGAGCGTCAGGAGATCGAATACCGGCTGGCCATCGAACAGGGCAAACGCTACGCCCCCTACTCACGCAGCACGGCCGACCCCGACCAGCTCCCGGTCTGGTGTCTCACGCACCGGCAGCCGGTGTTCATCAACGACCTGCCGCGCGAGTTCACGAAGTACGTCACGCGGTTCGACGAGCAGAGCCGGCCCCTCGAAGACGGCTCGATGTCGAAGCCGCCGCAGTCGGTCATCTACCTGCCGCTCGAAGCCAAGGACCGCGTGCTCGGCATCATCACGATTCAGAGCTTCGAGACGGGGGCCTACACCGAGCATCACCTGAACATGCTGCGCAGCCTGGCCTCGTACACGGCCATCGCGCTCGACAACGCGGCGGCCTACCGCCAGTTGAACGAACAGGAGCACGAGAACCGCCGGCTGTTCGAGGAAGCGCAGCACGCCCGCGCCATCGCCGAAGAAGCCGACCAGGCCAAGAGCGCGTTCCTCTCCACGGTGAGTCACGAACTGCGGACCCCGCTGACCTCGGTGCTCGGCTTCGCCAAGATCATCAAGAAGCGCCTCGACGAGCGCATCTTCCCGCTCGTGCCGAAGGACGACAGGAAGGTCGTGTCGACCATCCAGCAGGTGGAAGACAACCTGAAGGTGGTGGTCAGCGAAGGCGAACGCCTCACCAAGCTCATCGACGACGTGCTCGACCTGGCCAAGATCGAAGCCGGCAAGCTCGAATGGCACATGGAGGCCGTCACGGTCAGCGACATCCTGGAGCGCGCCACCGCGGCCACTGCCTCGCTGTTCGAGCAGAAGGGCCTCACGCTGGCGATGGAGGTGGCGCCGGGCCTGCCGGCCGTGACCGGCGACCGCGACCGCCTGATCCAGGTCGTCATCAACCTCATCTCGAACGCCGTGAAGTTCACCGACATCGGCTCGGTGACCTGCCGCGCCGAGCGGCGTGGCCACGAGGTCGTGGTCAGCGTCATCGACACCGGCCTCGGTATCGCGCCGGCCGACCAGCCCAAGGTGTTCGAACGGTTCAAGCAGGTGGGCGACACCCTCACCGACAAGCCGAAGGGGACCGGCCTGGGCCTGCCGATCTGCCGCGAGATCGTCGAGCACCACGGCGGACGGGTGTGGGTCGAGAGCGAAATCGGCAAGGGCAGCACGTTCGCCTTCTCGCTGCCCATCGGTCAGAGCCCGCTCGCCACGGCCGGTACGACGCCTGTGGAACTGGCCTCGCTCATCCGCCAGCTGCGCGACCGCGTGATCGTCACCGCGCCGCGCACGTCCGACCGCCGCGCGCGCATCCTCGTCGTCGACGACGAGGCCAACATCCGCGACCTGCTCACGCAGGAGTTCACCGAGGCCGGCTACCAGGTGACGACGGCCGCGAACGGCCGTGACGCCATCGCCCTCGTGCGCACCGACCGTCCGGATCTCATCGTGCTCGACGTGATGATGCCCGAGATGAACGGCTTCGATGCCGCCGCGGTGCTCAAGAACGATCCGGTGACCGCCGACATCCCCATCGTGATCCTGTCGATCGTGCAGGACCGCGAGCGCGGGTTCCGCGTCGGCGTCGATCGTTATCTCACCAAGCCCATCGACACCGATCTGCTCTTCCGCGAGGTCGGCGCGCTGCTCGAGCAGAAGACGTCACACAAACACGTGCTGGTCGTAGACGAAGACAGCACGGCCGTCAAGACGCTCACCGATGTGCTGACGGCGCGCGGCTATCGCGTGTCCGAGGCCAGCGCCGCCGATCTGATGGAAAAGGCGCGCGCCATCCAGCCCGACATCATCATGCTCAGCTCGGTGGCCTCGGCACAGTCAAACGCTGTGCAGATGCTCCGTTTCGAAAAGGGCATGGACAACGTGCTCTTCCTCGTCTACCAGTGAGGCCCCCGTCGTGAACCGCACCATTCTCATCGTCGATGACGAGCCGCATCTGCGCGCGCTCATCCACCAGACGCTCGAAGAACTCGAAGACGAAGGCGTGGAACTGCTGACCGCCACGAACGGCGAGGAGGCGCTGGCGCTCATCGAGTCGAGCCGGCCCGCCCTGGTCTTCCTCGACGTGATGATGCCGAAGCTCAGCGGCTTCGACGTCTGCAGCCGGGCGAAACGCGACCTCGGCCTGACCGACGTCTACATCGTGCTGCTCACCGCCAAGGGGCAGGAGATGGATCGCCAGAAAGGCGTGGAAGTAGGCGCGGACCTCTACATGACCAAGCCGTTCGATCCGGACGCGCTGCTGGACAAGGCGCGCACGGTACTCGGACTGTGAGCCGCCGGTGAGCCGCGTCGTTCTGAAGCAGCTGCTGGCGCGATCGCCCGATGCCCGCGCCCTGGTCGATGCGGTGGCGCTGACCGTGGGGCCGCTGGCGGTGGAAGATCCGGCCGGCCGTCACCTGCATGGCACGCCGGCCGCTACGGATGTCACCCGTTTCGCCGTCGTCCACGGCGACGCGCACCTTGGCGCCGTCGCCGGCGAGGCGCGTGCCGAGCTGCTGGCCGACCTGCTGTCGCACCTGGCGGGGCGTGAGGGCGAACGGAAGTCGCTCGGCACCGAGGTGCTGAATCTCTACCGCGAGATCAACCTCATCTACAGCTTCTCCGAGAAGCTCGCGGCCCTGCTCGACGTCGAACGTGTGGCCGCGCTCACGCTGCAGGAAGCGCGCCGCCTCATCGTCGCGACCGACGGCGTGCTGATGCTGCTCGACGAGCACACCGGCGCCCTGACGACCGTGGCCGGCTTCGGCGACGAACTGCCGGCGCTGCAGGGGTTCCATACCGGCCGCGGCATCCTCGGAGCGGTGGCGGCGAGCGGTGTGGCCGAGATCGTCAACGACATTGCGGTCGATCCGCGCCGCGTCACCGAACAGACCGAGTTGCGCGCGCTGATGGGCGCCGCCCTGCGCGTGGGCGAGCGCGTCACCGGCATCATCGCGCTCGGCAGCACGGTGCCGATGGCGTATACGGCCGGCGAGCTGAAGCTGCTCAATACGCTGGCCCTGCAGGCGGCCACGGCCATCGAGAACGCCCGGCTCTTCGAGCGCACGGTGCAGGCGGCCGCCGAGCGCGAGCGGCTCCTCATCCTGCACCGCGAAACCGAAGTGGCGCGGGCCAAGCTCGAGAGCGAGCTGACGCTGGCGGCGCGCATTCAATCGGCGCTCTTTCCGTCGCGTCTGCCGGCGGTGTCCGGCTACGACCTGGCGGCGAGGAATCAACCGGCCCGGCAATGCGGCGGTGACTACTACGACGCCATCGTCGTGCCGCAGACGGACGCCGACGATCATGTGCTGCTCTGTGTGGCCGACGTGTCGGGCAAGGGCCTGCCGGCGGCCCTCGTGATGGCCAACATGCAGGCCACGCTCAGGGCGCTGCTCGGCCGCACCGAGTCGCTGCCGGCGCTGGCGGCGCAGGCGAGCGAGCTGCTCTTCGCCTCGACGTCACCGGAAAAGTACGTCACCGCGGCGCTCGTCGATCTGGAGCCGTCGTCAGGCGCTTTGCGGGTGGTGAGTGCCGGGCACGTCTCCACGTTCATCCTGCAGGCGTCCGGAGACGTCGTGACGCTCTCGTCCACGGGCACGCCGCTCGGCCTGATGCCGCCGGGCCTGCCGTTCGGCGAAACGCGGCTGCAGCTGGCCCCGGGCGACATGCTCGTGCTGTTCTCGGACGGCGTGCCCGAGGCGCAGAACATCTTCGACGAGGAGTTCGGCGAGGAGCGCCTGATCGACGTGCTGCGCGAGGCGGCCGGGGAGCCGGCCGAGCAGGTCATCGATCGGGTCATGGCCGCGCTCGACGCCTTCGTCGGCGGGGCCCCGCAGTTCGACGACATCACGCTGCTCGTGGCGCGACGGCCGTAGGGACCCGGGGCGGCGCCTACGGCACGACGACGGTCTGCGGCGCGCTCCCAGGGCTCTGGCCGCAGGAGCTGCGCGTTCCCGATTCCCGGCAGCAGGGCCAGCGTCAAGGCGAGCGCCCAACCACTCGTCAACGGATGCGCGGCGAAGCGGGACATGGCGTCCTCCATCCATGCGTTCAAGGAACGGTTACCGTCTGCGGTGCCGACGCCGTGCTCGTGCCGCAGGCATTCACCGCCGCCACACTCAACGTGTACGACCCCGGGCCGACCGCGCCACTGAGCCCGCGCGTCGCGACGGCGAAGGCCCCGACGTACGAGCCCGCCACGTTCAACACGTAGCTCGTGGGCGCAGTCCCGGTGGCCGCAGGCGTCCAGTCGACGAACACGGTCCGGCCCTCGGCGTAGGCAAAGACATTCGCCGGTGGGTCCGGCGCGCCCGAGCAGGGGCCCGGGAAGGTCAGGGTCACCAGGTTGGACGGGGGACCGCTGCCCGCCGCGTTCACGGCGCGCAGCGACAACGTGTACGTGCCGGCCGGCACTCCAGCGAAGCTGAAGGTGTCGGTCAGGCCCAGCGGCACCGACGTGGTGATGGCGCCGGTCACGTCGAGCACGAGCGATGTCGGCGCGCCGCCGGCGAAGGTGTTTCTCCACGCGAGCGACAGCGCCGAGCCGTTGACCAGCCCAAGCAGATTCGCCGGGGCCGACGGCGCTACGGGCACGTTGACGTGGATACGGATCTCGTTCGACGCCGGGCTCCGGGACGCGCCGTTCAGGGCGTGCATCCGCACGAAGAACGAGCCTGAGGGCGCCGCGAAGGTGAAGGTGGGGGCCGCCGAGCCGGTTGGCAGGCTCGCCAACACTTGCCCGGGGGACAGACCGCCCTCTAGCAGGAAGCCGGTCGGCGTAGGCCCGGCCGACGGGATGGTCCAGCGCACGGTGATGAGACTCCCAGCCACGGACGAGGCGACCAGGCCCTCCGGAGGTGCGGGTGGCAGTCGATCCCTGCGGTCGTGGGCGAACACGTCCCACATGCCGTTGGTGTCGCCCGCCACGAGATTGCTGGCGATGGAGGGGAACACGATCCACCGGCCGTCGGCGCTGATCGACCCGGCGAAACTGCTGCCATTCGCCTGGATTCCCCCTGATGCCACACTCACGCGGGTGGTCGTCTCCATCTGCCGGTCGCGAACGAAGACATCGCCCGCGCCGTTGGTGTCGCCCGCCACCAGATTGCTGGCTTCGGAGGTCAACACGACCCAGCGGCCATCCGAACTTATCGCTGAAGCGGCGCCAGTCGACGGAGCGCCTCCCGGCCCGATACTGGCGAGCGTCGTGGTCCCCGTCTGCTGGTCGTGGACGAACGCCTGGCCGCCCCAGGAGGTCGTGAACGCCACCCAGCGGCCGTCTGCGCTGATCACAGGAAACCCGGCGTCCCTTGTTGGACCCACGCTGAGCCGCGTCGTCGTCCCCGTCTGGCGATCGTGAACGAACACGTCGAACTCGTCCGCGTCGGCCGCGACCAGATTGCTGGAATTGGACATGAACGCCACCCAGCGGCCATCGCCGCTAATCGTGGCAAACCGGCTTTCACCGTTGCCCTGCACATCGCCCGACCCAACGCTCGCGCGCGTCGTCGTCGCGGTCTGCCGATCGTGGACGAATATGTCCATCCGGCCATTGGTATCGCCCGCGACGAGATTGCTGGCATAGGACTCGAACGCCACCCAGCGGCCGTCGGCGCTGATCGTGGGGAACCCGCTATCTGCATTGGCTTGGACGCCCCCGGGGCCCAGGCTCACGCGGGTCGTCGTCCCCGTCTGCTGGTCGTGCACGAAGACGTCCCCCCTGGTGTTCGTGTCGCCCGCCACCAGATTGTCGGCCCCGGAGGAGAAGGCCACCCAGCGCCCGTCCGCGCTCATCGCCGGACTCCAACTACTCGAGTTTGCCTGCACGCCCCCGGCCCCCACGCTCACCCGCGTCGTCGTCGCTGTCTGCAGGTCGCGGACGAACACGTCGGGCATGCCGTTGGTGTCTCCCGCGACCAGATTGCTGGCCATCGACACGAATGCCACCCAGCGGCCATCGCCGCTAATCACCGCGTCGTGACCAGCGACGATGGGAATCGAGGCGCTGCTGCCGTTTGCTTCGACGCCGCCAGGCCCCACGCTCACCCGCGTGGTCGTGGGCTGGGCCCATACCACCCCGGGCGACAGCAGACACAGCACCACGGCAAGGCGCCAGCGACCGGCGAGTTGCGAACCCATATGGCCTCCCCAGGGATCGGGTAGAAACACCCACTGGGATGTGCAGCGATCTTCGTGCCACGAGCGGACGCCGATTGGCCGCGCAACTCGTCGTACGGGCGCCGGCAACGGCCGGCGGGCGCTGGAATTTCCAGCTGGTCGCACTGCCCCCACGATGCCGGGGCGCAACGCCGCGAGCGATTGCACCTGGCCGGTGAGGCGCGCGGCGGTCGGGGTTACGGCGAGAGGCCGAGCGCCGCCGCCCGCGCCGCCTGCCACGCTGCCACCGCGTCGGGCGTGACCGCGTCGGCGTGGTGCAGCGCCCAGTTGAGCGCGGCGATGAGGTCGCCGGCGTCTTCGAGACCGATGCCGAGGCGGACGAGGCGGTCGAAGCCGCTGCGTCTCAGGTCCTCCTTCGGCGTGAAGTATTCCGACACCGTCTGGTGGTGATTGACCTTCGTCGCGAGGCCATCGAACGACAGCGCGTAGCGCACGACCGTGGTCATGGCCAGCACGTCCGCCACGTGGCGTGTGCGCGCTTCATCGGCGCCGGTCACGCGGAACGAGAGCAGCGAGCCGTGCCGCCGGTAGTCGCGGGCGATGATGCTGGCATCGGGATGCTCGGGCCGGGACGGATGGAATACCTCGGAGACCTTCGGGTGCGTGGCGAGGAAGGCCGCAACGCGTGTGGCCGTCTCCGATCGGCGGGCATGGGCCGCGTCAGCGCCGTCGAACCCGTCGAGGATCGCCACCGCCCGCCGCCAGTCGAGGATGCCACCGCGCATGGCGATGAGATCCATCACCGCATTGGCGGTTGGGGTGTCGTTCGTCGCGATGTAGCCCCAGAGGTCACGGTCGCTGCCGCTGAGCGCCTTCGTGCCGCTGGCGACGACGATGTCCACACCCTGCGCGAGCAGTGGCGTGGTGAACGCCCACGGCGTCGCGATGGTCGAGTCGATGACGAGGCGCACGTCGGGCGCCGTGGCACGCGCCGCGGCGACGAGTGCGACGAGTGCCGGCACGTCCTGCGCGCGCACGAGTGGATTGGTGAAGGTCTCCGAGAAGACCACGCGTGTCTCCGGACGGATGGCGGCGGCGAGCGCCGCGTGGTCGCCGTCGTCCACGATCGTGACCGCGCCCCCGAGGCGATCCGCGAGCCAGCGCATGTACGACTTCGT
>JALHON010000116.1 GCA_022842985.1 Acidobacteriota bacterium
CAGGCCGCCCGTGGGCGCCGGCCGCGCGCTGCCCGCCGCGCTGCCGTTCAGCACCAGCGTGCCGCTGTTGCCGGCGCTGTCGGTCCACGGGCCGCCCACCGTCGCCAGCGACAGGCGCGATTCGACCGACACGGTTCTCCCGACCGGCGACGTCGCGATGTGGAACCCGAGCCCGATCGAGCCGTCCGGATTCGGCGTTGCCAGGCCCACGAGCGGCGCCCGCTGCGGCGCGCCGCACTGATCGTCGAAGCCGTCCAGCGTGTAGACGCCGCCGTTCTGCGTAACCGACACCGTCACGCGATTGCAGAAGGGCTGCAGCTGCCACGTGAACGTCCCGAGAGACTGCGCCGAGGCGGCCGCCTGACCGAGGGCCATGGCGAGCACGGCCAGTCCACTCACGAACGCGTGTGTCTGCTTCATGTTCAGGTAACGGAGCCCCCTTGTCCGCGGGGACATGGCGGGCGCCGGACCTACTGCCGGTCCCGCGCCGTCTCGAGCGACTGCACCCGCTGCAGGAGGGTGTCGATGAGCCGCTGCTGCTTCTGCAGCTCGTTGAGCAGCAGCGCCGGCAGCTTGTGGTACGCCACGGTCTCGATCTGGCCATCCGCCGAGCGCACCGCGAGTTCCGGGAACACCTCGGCCACCTCCTCGGCAATGAGGCCGTAGTCGAGCGGCTGCGATCCGTCCGCCGCTGGCTGCGTGTAGCGGAAGGTGACCGGGCGGAGCGTGGCCAGCCGCGCGCTGAAGTCGCCCATATCGGCGATGTCCTGCTTGAAGCGCCGCGATGACGACACGGTGCCAAGCTGACCGTCGGTGCCGACGAGCACCGGAATTGCCGCCGTGGCGGTCGTGACGCCGCGTACGCCGGCCATGAAGGCCCGAGTCTGCACTCCGGCCGTGCCGATCCTGATCGTGGCATCGTCGGCGGCGTTTCCCAGGTGGCCGATGTGGATGTTGCTGAAGCCGGTGGTCACCTGACTGCCGGCATCGGCGCCGATGGCGATGTTCGAACCGCCGGTCGTGTTGAAGCCGGCGTTGTTGCCGAGGGCGGTGTTGTTCGAGGTGCTGTCGACATTCTGCAGCGCCAACCGTCCCACGGCGGTGTTGGCGGTGCCACCCTGCACACGTTGCAGCGCGCCGCCACCGATGGCCGTGTTCCAGACACCGGTCGTGGCGCTGAACATGGCAGAGGCGCCGATGGCCGTATTGCCTCCGCTCGAAGGAGTCGGATTCAGCGAACGGAGCGCCTGTGAACCAATGGCCGTGTTGTCGAGACCGCCGACATTGGCCTGCAGCGCCTGGAATCCGATCGCGGTGTTCCGCACGCCGGCGTTGGCGGCGGCGGCCGAGGCGCCGAGCGCCACCACGGTGCCGCCCGAACTGCACGTCGGGACACCCGACGCCGTGGCCGACGTCATGTAGGTGCCGACAGGACACGGCCCGGTGATGCGCCGTTGCACCTCGGCGGTATTGATGTCGGCGGCGCCAATCGTGCCATCGGCGATCGCCGCCGTCGTCACGGCGCCGGCGGCCAGGGCCACGCCGGTCACCGAGCCGGGCGCAAGCCCCGTCGCCGGGGGCACCGGCCGCGGCGAGCCCGACGTCTGCGCGGCGAACGCGAACGCACCGCTGTTGCCGGCGCTGTCGCTCCACGAGCCGCTGAGGGCCGGCAGCGTGATGCGGGCATCCACGCCCACGGCCGCGCCGCCGGGCACCGTCACGATGTGGAAGCCAAAGCCGATCGTGCCGTCCGGATTCGGCGTGGCCAGCCCGACGAGTGGCGCCCGCTGCGGCGCGCCGCACTGATCGTCGAAGCCGTCGAGCGTGTAGATCCCGCCGTTCTGCGTGACGGTGACCGTGACGCGATTGCAGAAGGGCTGCAGCTGCCACGTGAACGTGCCGAGCGACTGGGCCGCGGCCGGCGTCGCCGCGCCGAGGCCGAGGGCCACCAGCAGGGACGCGGCGCGAGTCATGGGAGTGTTCATGCACTGGTAACGGAGGGCGCGGATGTACGGGGACATCCGGCCCGTTGTCTGCCGCCCGGCGGCGTGACAAGATGCGGGCACGTCGCCCTCCTCCCCTCGGGCGCGATTCCGCATACCCCCGACCGCACCCGGATCCGTGACCAGGGACGACGACCTCACCGCCCAGCTCGTTGCCGTGCGCGACGGCGGCCAGCCGGCTCTCGACGCGCTCTTCCCGCTCGTCTACGACCGCCTGCACCAGCTGGCCCGGGCACGCGCGGCCGGGGCGCCAATCGATGCCACCGAACTCGTCCACGAGGCCTACCTGAAGTTCGTGGATTCGTCGCGCACCACGTGGAACGACCGCCAGCACTTCTTTGCCGTCGCCGCCAGAGCGATGCGGCAGATCGTCGTGGACCACGTGCGCCGCCAGGGCGCGGCGAAGCGGGGGGCCGGGTTCCGCCTGACCACACTCGGCGACAAGGCCGCAGCGTCCGACGCCGCCGCCGACACGGTGCTGGCCGTGCACGAGGCGCTGGAGGCGCTGGCCGCCACGAGTCCACGCCTGGTCGAGGTGGTCGAGGCGTGTTTCTTCCTGGGCCTGACCACCGAGGAAGCCGGCGACGCGCTCGGGCTCAGCGCCCGCACGGTGAAGCGGGAATGGCAGAAGGCCAGAATGCTGCTTGGCGCCCTGCTCGCGCCGCCGCCCGCGCCATGACCCCGCCGGCGCCCATCTCGCGTTTCCTGAGAAGCCGATGACCGACCCCCTCATGGCACGCTGGGCCGACGCCGAACGGATTCTCGACGCCGTCCTCGACCTGCCGGAGGCCGAGCAGGCGGCGGCCGCACTCGCGCGCTGCGGCGGCGATGATGAGCTGGCGGCAATCGTGCGGCGGCTGCTCGACGCCAGTCATGCCGACATGCCGGCCGCCGCTGCGCTCATGACCGACGCGCTGGCGCTCGAGGCCGGCGCGGCCGGCGACTCGCTGCCCACGCATGTCGGCCCGTTCCGCATCCTGCGCGAGCTGGGCCGCGGCGGCATGGGCCGCGTGCTCCTCGGCGTGCGCGAGGGTCTCGCCGGGGCGCCGCGCGTGGCCGTGAAGGTGCTCGACCGCCCGATGGCCAGCTCGGACGCCCGCCGGCGCTTCGACCGCGAGCGCGAGACGCTGGCCCGCCTCGAACATCCCCACATCGCCCGGCTGCACGACGGCGGGGTGACGGCTGATGGCACCCCGTACCTCGTGATGGAGTTCGTCGAAGGGGCGCCCATCGATCGGCACTGCGAAGCGCAGCGGCTCGGCGTGGAGGCCCGCGTGCGGCTGCTGCGTCAGGTCTGCGCCGCTGTGGAGTATGCGCACGGACGCCTGGTCGTGCATCGCGACCTCAAGCCCGCCAACGTGATGGTGGACACACACGGCCAGGTGAAGCTGCTCGATTTCGGCATCGCCAAATGGCTCGACGACCTCGACGCCGAGTCGCCGCTCACTCTCACCGCACATCGGGTGCTGACGCCGGCGCACGCCGCGCCCGAGCAGTTCCTGGGGGGCCCGATCACGGCGGCCACGGACGTCTACCAGCTCGGGCTGCTGTGTTACTCGGTGCTGACGGGCGCGCGCGCACACGCGGCCGAGGGCGCCTCGACCGACGCGGTGCGTCATGCCGTCTGTGATGTGGATCCACCACTGCCGAGCCGCGCCGTGCTCGCCCGCAGCGGCGCCGGCCTCGACGACCGCACCGCGGCCCGCCGTCTTGCCGGCGACCTCGACGCCATCGTGATGAAGGCGCTGCGCAAGGATCCGCGCGACCGGTACGCCACCGTCGAAGCCCTGCGCCGCGACCTCGATCACCACCTGGCGGACCGGCCGGTGTCGGCGCACGATGGCACGCGGCTCTACGCGGTGCGCAAGTACGTGCGGCGGCATCCCGTGCCAGTGGCCGCGGCAGCAGGCGTGCTGCTCGCCTCGGCCCTTGGACTCGTGGTCGTGGCCTGGCAGGCGCGCGCGACGGCCGCCGAACGCGATCGCGCCGTGGCCGCCGAGACCGCGGCCGAAGCGGTGAACGCGTTTCTCGTGAATGAACTGCTGGCCGCGCCCACGCCCGAGCGCGCGCAGGGGCGCGAGCTGACGGTCGTCGAGGTGCTGGGCCAGGCATCGCGGCGCGTGGGCGCCTCGCTGCGCGACACACCCATGGTGCAGGGCGACGTGCACGAGACGCTCGCGCGCAGTTATCTCGCCCTCGGCCGCTACGACGAGGCCCGGGGGCATGCGCGCGAGGCCCGGCGCCTGCTCGGCGGCGGTGGCGACGCCATCGCCGAGTTCCGCACGCGGCGCCTGCTCGTGGACGTGGCCCTGGCCGACGGCACGGTCAAGGATCTGAGGCCGGAGGCCGACGCCATCGTGGCGGGCCTGCGCGCCGCCGCCGGCCTCGATCATTCGGACACGCTGCTCGCCGAAGCGACCCGCGGCCGCGTGCTCGAAACGCTCGATGAACTGACCACGGCGGAAACAGTCCTGCGCGACGCCGATGCCCGCGCGTCGGCGAGCCCGGCGGCGTCGACCGAGGCGCGGACCGCGGTGCGGAGCGCGTATCTCGAGGTGCTGCTGGCCAACGGCAAGCCGGGCATGGCCGAGCCGCTGGCGCGCGCCCTCCTCGAGGCACTGACCGCGCGCTACGGCGCGACACATCCGTCGCTCGTGCCCGCCGGGCGTCTGCACGCGCGTGCCCTCACCGCGCTGCTCGAATACGAACGCGCGGTGACGGCCACCGACGCGCAGGTGCGGCTCCATGAGCAGCTGTACGGCCCCGACCATCCGGCCACGGCGCGGGCGGTCCACGACCTGGCCGTGGCCTACGGCCGCGCCGCGCGCGATGCCGAGAGCTTCACCGCCGCCGAGCGCGCCCTCGACATCCGCACGCGGACGCTCGGTCTCGAGCATCCCGACACGATGACCTCGATGCGCAACGTCGCCATCTCGCTCCGGCGATCGGGCCGGCCCGCCGAGGCCCTGCCGCTCTACCGGCTCGTGGCGCGCAATTACGCGACCGCGTTCGGCGAGCTGCACCCCCGCGCCATCCAGGCGGCGGACGAAGTGGGCAGTCCGCTCTTGGATCTGGGTCGTGTGCAGGAAGCGCGCGAGGCCAGGCGCGCCGTGGCCGCCCGCTACGCCCGCGCCGCGGCGCAGCCAGACGTCGATCCGTCGCTGCTCGACAACTATGCGACCTTCCTCATCGACGCCGAGCCGGAAGACCTCCGCGACCCCGCCCGCGCGGTCACCTTCGCGCGCCGGGCCGTCGAGATTACGGGACGGACGGACTTCGAGTTCGTCCGCACGCTGGCGCTCACGCTCGAAGCCGCCGGCGAGACCCGCGAAGCCCTCGCGACCGCGCGCGAGGCGTCCGCGCTGCCCGACGGCATCCTGTCGTTCGTGACCGAAGACCTGATCGTGCGGCTGGCGCGGACGGTGGAGCCCGCGAGCATCGAACCCTGGCTGCTCGCGCGCCTGGACCGCCTGCGGCGCGAACGTGGTCCCGACGAGTACCTGCAGGTGCGCACGCTCGACCATCTGGCCAGGCACTACGCCGCCACGGGCCGGCCGGCCGACTCCGAAGCCCGGGTGCGCGAAGAACTCGACGTCCTCGCCCGCACCGTGCCACCCACACACTTCATGGTGGGCTCGGCGCAGGGCCACCTGGGCGAGCGCCTCATGGACCGCGGGGCACTGGCGGACGCCGAGCCGCTGCTGCTCAAGAGCTTCGAGGCGCACGTGACGTCGCGGCGGTTCGTACAGTCGAGCCGCGTCCGCGCCCGCGACCGGCTGGTGCGGCTCTACGAGGCGATGGCGCGCCCGGATGAGGCGCGCAAGTACCGCGAGTACGTGCTGCCCACGTTCAGCGACCGCTGACGGGCGTCCGCGCGTTCCCCTGCTTCACGACGAACACGTCGAAGAGCATCCCGGTGGGCATTCGCCGCGGTGTCGAGGTTCGTCAGCGGGCGGTCGATGTCCGCTACTGCTGCGGCGGCGTATCGAGCGTGGGCAGTGCGAAGCCGGCCGGTGCGTACGACGTCGCGTAGTAGGTTGCCGAGATATGGACGTCGTACAGCGACACGGCGCCGGCGGTCAGGTCGCAGACAAGTCTGAACTGCTGGCCCTGGCTGCTCAGCAGCGGGTTGTCCGCCAGAGCGACAGGCAGCACCCGGTGAGCCGAGAACGTGGTGTAGTCGTTTGCCGTACTGCGGTCGCGCAGGGCAAACCACGGCGCGTTGAGATCGACTGCGGCGACGGCCCCCTTCTGCAACTGACAGAAGGCCGTGTCGTTGCCCGCGGTGCTGTTGTTCCACTGCCCCGTCACTTCGATCTTGACGTAGCCGTCAGCCGGCACGCGCATCGCCACGTCGGCGAACGACTCCGGCGTCGACGTCACGGCGACAATCGCGTTCACGAAGGCGTACGACACACCCGGCTCGTTGGAGGTCTTGGCACTCGAGATGGCGCCGTTGGCGATCTGCGCGTTGCCCACCGCACCGTTGGCAATCGCCGTTCCGGGGATGCTGCCGACGGCGAGCACCGTGCCTGGCACGGTCGGCGCCGGACGGGCGGCGCCCGCTGCCGCGCCGTTGAAGACCATCGTGCCGCTGTTGCCGGCACTGTCGGTCCACGGGCCACCCAGGCTGCCCAGGCTCACCCGCGATTCCACATGCACGGACAGGCCGCTCGGCACGGTCACGATGTTGAGCCCGAAGCCGATGCTGCCGTCGGGATTGGGCGTGGCGATGCCCACGAGGGGCGCCCGCTGGGCGGCGCCGCACTGGTCGTCATACCCGTCCAGCGTGTAGATCCCGCCGTTCTGCGTGATGGTCAGAGTCACCCGGTTGCAGTAGGGCTGCAGCTGCCAGGTGAGCGTGCCGATCGACTGCGCCTGAGCCGGCGCACTCGACAGGGCGAACAGGGTGGCACCAGTCACGGCGCCGAGCAGGGTACGAATTCTCACAACGACCTCCTCCGGCCCGGGCTCGACCACATAACGGGCGATCGGCGGGCCGTGCTGCTGTGACAAGCGCCAGACTCCGGAAAAGGGCATCACGCTGATAAGCTGAGGCCGCGGAGCGTCCCCTTATGGCCACCATCGGCGTCCTGTTCGGCATGGAAAACGTCTTCCCCGGCGCGCTCGTCGAGCGCATCAACGCCATGGGCGTGCCCGGGGTCACTGCTGAGTTCGTGCAGATCGGCGGCGTGAAGATGGAGGGGCCCTGCCCCTACCGGGTGGTCGTGGACCGCATCTCCCACGACATCCCCTTCTATCGCGCCTGGCTCAAGACGGCGGTGCTCGACGGCACCTACGTCATCAACAACCCGTTCTGGTCGAGCGCCGACGACAAGTTCTTCAACTACGCGCTGGCGACGCGCCTGGGCGTGGCCGTGCCGCCCACCGTGGTGCTGCCGCACAAGGAACATCCGCCGGGCACGACCGACAAGTCGATGCGCAACCTCACCTACCCGCTCAACTGGGACGAGGTGTTCGACTACGTCGGCTTCCCCGCCTTCCTCAAGCCGTTCGACGGCGGCGGCTGGCGCGACGTCTTCCAGGTGAAGTCGCGCGAGGAGTTCTTCCAGAGCTACGACCAGTCGCGCACGCTGTGCATGACGCTGCAGAAGGCCGTGCAGTTCACGGAGTACTTCCGCTGCTACGTCGTGGGGCAGGAAGCGGTGCACATCATGCCCTACGACCCGCGGGCGCCGTTCCACGAGCGCTACGTGAAGGATCCGCCGGCGTACCCCGCGGCACTCATCGACCGCGTGCGGCGCGACGCGCTCACGCTCTGCCGCGCCCTCGGCTACGACCTCAACACCGTGGAGTTCGCGGTGGAAGACGGCGTGCCCTACGCCATCGACTTCATGAATCCGGCGCCTGATGCCGACCCGCACTCGGTGGGCGCGGAGAACTTCTCGTGGATCGTCGACGCGGTGGCCGCCTTCGCCGTGAAGAAGGCGCAGGAGCCGCCCGCCCCGCCCGCCTACCGCTGGTCGGCCATGCTCGAGGGCCGCAAATGACGCGCCCATCCTTCTCTCTCGGCATCGAGGAGGAATACCAGACCGTCGACCCGGTCACCTTCGACCTGCGCTCGCACATCCAGACCGAGCTGATGGCGCAGGGCAAGCGGGTGATGAAGGAGAAGGTCAAGTCCGAGATGCACCAGGCGGTGGTGGAAGTCGGCACCGGGGTGTGCCGCGACATGACCGAAGCCCGCGCGGATCTCGTGGGCCTGCGCCGCCAGATGATCTCGCTCGCGCACGAGCACGGGCTTGAACTCGTGGCCGGCGCCACACATCCCTTCGCCGACTGGCGCGTGCAGGACATCTCGCCCGACGAGCGCTACCTGCAGGTGGTCGAGGACATGCAGCTCGTGGCCCGCTCGAACCTCATCTTCGGGCTGCACGTGCACATCGGCATCGAAGACCGCGAGACGGCCATCCACCTGATGAACCAGGTGCGCTACTTCCTGCCGCACCTGCTCGCGCTCTCGGCCAACTCGCCGTTCTGGCTCGGCATGAACACCGGGCTCAAGTCGTACCGCTGCAAGGTCTTCGACAAGTTCCCCCGCACGAACATCCCCGATACGTTCAATGGCTGGGCCGACTACGAGAACTTCGTCAATCTGCTCATCCGCACCAACTGCATCGACAACGCCAAGAAGATCTGGTGGGACGTGCGGCCGCACCCGTTCTTCCCCACGATCGAAGTGCGCATCTGCGATCTGCCGATGCGCGTCGACGAGACGCTCGGCATCGCCGCGCTCATCCAGGCGACCGTGTACACGCTGTGGAAGCTGCACGAGAAGAACCAGGCGTGGCGCCCCTACAGCCGCGCGCTCATCATGGAGAACAAGTGGCGGGCCAGCCGCTACGGCATCGATGGCGCGCTCATCGACTTCGGCCGTGAAACGGAAGTCTCCGAGCGGCAGCTGCTCGAAGAGTATCTGGGCCTCGTGGACGAGGCCGTGACCGAACTCGGCAGCCGTCAGGAGATCGCGCACATCCGCTGGATCATGCAGCACGGCACCGGCGCCGACCGGCAGCTTGCCGCCTTCGAGCGTTCCGGCGGCGACCTGCGCCAGCTGGTGAAGTTCATGGCCGAGGAAACCCGCGCGGGGCTCTGATGCGCGCCGCACTGATCGCACTGTCGCTCGTGGCGTTGTCGGGCGCGCCGGCGCTGGCGCAGACGGCGCCGAAGCCCTACGAGCCCGAGATCGGCCAGGGCGGCAAGGACGTGGTGTGGGTGCCCACACCGCCGGCGCTCGTCGAGAAGATGCTCGACATGGCGCAGGTCACCGCCGACGACCTGGTGATGGACCTCGGCTCCGGCGACGGCCGCAACATCATCGCCGCCGCCCGGCGCGGCGCGCGTGCCATCGGCGTCGAGTACAACCCCGACATGGTGGCGCTTTCGACCCGCCTCGCCGAAGAGGCCGGCGTGGCCGGGCGCGCCACCTTCATCCAGGGCGACATGTTCACGGCCGACATCTCGAAGGCCACCGTGATGGCGCTCTTCCTGCTACCGGCCAACCTCGAGAAGCTGCGCGACACCTTCCTCGCGCTCGCGCCGGGCACGCGCCTCGTGATGAACACGTTCGACATCCCCGACTGGGCGCCCGACGACAAGGCCACGCTCGGCGAGGGATGCGTCAGCTGGTGCACGGCGCACCTCTACTACGTGCCGGCGCGGGTCGAGGGCCGCTGGACGACGAGTCGCGGCGCGCTCACGCTGCGCCAGGCCTTTCAGGTGGTGGCCGGCACGCTGGCGACGCCGAACGGCGACGTGGCCGTGAGCGGACGCCTGCGCGGCGCCGAGCTGACGCTGGAGATCGAGGGCACGCCGGTACGCACGACCGTGCGCGGCGACCGCCTCGAAGGTGCGCTCACCGGCTCGCGGCTGCCACCACCACGGGAGTAGCACGGCGGCTCGACGGGCCCGCCTCTGGGGGATAATGCGGAGGTGACGATGACGTTCGATCCGCAACTCACCCCCGGCGCCCGCAACGCGATCCGGGTGTGCCTCAACGTGCAGCCTCACGAGCGCGTCACCGTCGTGACCGACCGCGCGTGCGAAGAGATTGCCGCCAGCCTCGTGGCCGAGATCGCCGCCGTCGGCGCCCCGCACCGCGCCTTCGTGCTCGAAGAGGAAGCGCCGCGGCCGCTCGCCGACCTGCCGGCGTCGATCGCCGCCGACATGGAGCTCAGCCAGGTCTCCATCTTCGCGGTGCAGGTGCAGCAGCACGAGCTGGCCTCGCGGATGCAGCTCACGAACATCGTGAACCGCCGCCGCATGCGTCACGCGCACATGGTGAACATCACGCCGCAGATCATGCGCGAGGGCATGCGGGCCGACTATCTCAAGGTCGACCGCCTCAGCCAGAAGGTGATCGAGATGGTGCGGGTGGCGCGGGAGGTCCGGGCCACGACGCCGGCCGGCAGCAACTTCGTGACCACGCTCAATCCCGACTACAAGTGGCTGAAGACGAGCGGCCTCATCAGCCCCGACAAGTGGGGCAACCTGCCGGGCGGCGAGATCTTCACGACGCCCGGCGAGGTGAACGGCACGGTCGTGGTCGACGGCGTGGTGGGCGATTTCCTCTGCGCGCGCTTCGGCATGCTGACCGACTACCCGCTCACGCTCGAGATCGAGAAGAACCGGCTGGTCGCCGCCTCGAGCGCCAACAAGGAGCTAGAAGACGCGTTCTGGAAGTACACGCACACCGACGAGAACTCGGATCTCGTGGGCGAGTTCGCCATCGGCACCAACATCGAACTGACGCGGCTCATCGGCAACATCCTGCAGGACGAGAAGTTCCCCGGCATCCACATCGCGTTCGGCAATCCCTACGGCGTCCACACCGGCGCCCAGTGGCATTCGTCCACGCACATCGACGTCGTCGGCACCGAGTTCGACATCTGGGTGGATGACACGCCGCTCATGCGGCGCGGCGCCTTCCTCGTGTCGGCCTGATCCCGCCCCGCCATGATTGCCGCGCTGCGTGCGCGTTTCAACCGCGAGTGGACGCCGGCGCGCCACGAGGCGCTGCTCGCGCGCCTGACCGAGCGCGTGGGCGCGCCGCTCGGCTTCACGGTGTCGGAAACACCGTGTTTCTTCCCGGCCGCGCTGCTCGACGGGATGGCCGCCACCGGCGCGACGCTCGTCACGTCGTTCCTCGAGAATGCCGAGGCGCGGGCCGCCGCCGAGGCGCTCATTCCGGCGCGCTACCTCGGCCCCAACCAGGAAGCCCGGCCCACCTGCGTGCAGGTGGACTTCGGCATGGTGCGCGAGGCGGATGGCCGCATCACGCCGCGGCTCGTCGAGCTGCAGGCGTTCCCGTCGCTCTACGCCTTCCAGCACACGCTGGCCCTGACGCATCGGGAGGTGCATGCGCTGCCGCCGGAGTGCGTGGCGCCGCTCGGCGGCCTCGACGACGCGGGATATCTCGCGCTGATGCGCGAGGTGCTCGTGGGCCCGCACGATCCGGCCGAGGTCGTGCTGATGGAGATCGCGCCCGAGCAGCAGAAGACGCGGCCCGACTTCCTGCTCACCGCCTCGCTCTGGGGCATCACCACCGTGGACCCGCGCGACGTCATCGTGCGCGGCCGCACGCTCTGGCGGCACCACGAGGGCCGCGAGGTGCCGATCCGCCGCATCTTCAACCGCGTGATCCCCGACGAGCTCGAACGCACCGGGCATCCCATGGCGTTCGACTACCGCGACGATCTCGACGTCGAGTGGATCGGGCATCCGGCGTGGTACTTCCGCCTGAGCAAGTCGGCCATTCCGTGGCTGGCGCACCCCTCGGTGCCGCGCACCTGGCGGCTCGACACCGTGGACGCGCTGCCGGCCGACCGGGCCGAGCTCGTGCTGAAGCCGCTCTTCTCGTTCGCCGGCGGCGGCATCGTATTCGCGCCCACCGACGCCGACCTGGCGGCCATTCCCGCCGCCGACCGCCATCTCTATCTGCTGCAGGAGAAGGTGCGCTTCGCGCCGGTCATCGACACACCACACGGCGCGACGCAGGCCGAGGTACGCATCATGTACGTGTGGACCGATCGACTGCGCGCGGTGCTGCCGCTCATCCGCATGGGCCGCGGCCAGATGATGGGGGTGGCCCATAACCGCGGCCTCGCGTGGGTGGGCGCGTCGGCGGGCTTCAGCGTGGCCCCATGACGGCGATCGCCCGGTACACGTTCGCCGCGCTGCTCATCCTGCTCGAGACGGCGGTGTTCCTGGCCCTCGGACGCCTGCTCGATCTCGATCGCGCGCCGTTCCTGCTCTTCACGCCCTCGGTGCTGCTCGCGGCGATGCTCGGCGGGCGCAACGCCGGCCTGTTCGCGACGCTCCTCTCCATCCTGGCGGCGGAGGTCGTCTTCCGCGAAGAAGCGCGCAGCCGCTGGGAACCCTTCGAGATGGTGCGCCTCACGCTCTTCGCGATGAGCGGCGCGACCATCAGCATCATGTCGGGTCATCTGCAGAAGGCGCGGGCGCGGGCCGAGAGCCGCGCCGACGCGGCCGGCGAACGGGCGGATGAACTGGCGACTGCGCGGGCCGTGGCCGAACGCCGCGCCGCCGAACTCGACGCGCTCTTCGACGTCTCGCCGGTGGGGCTCGCGCGCACCGACGACCCCCAGTGCCTGCACATCTCGGTGAACCGCAATCTCGCCGAGCGTCTGGGCCTGAGCACGACCGGCAATGCGTCGCTCAGCGCTCCCACCGGCGATCAGCCGTCCTTCCGCGTCACCCGTTTCGACGGCACGCCGCTCACGCCGCACGAGCTGCCGCTGCAGACGGCCGCCCGCACGAAGCGGCCGGTCGTCGACGCGGAGTTCGCCGCCGTGCGTGACGATGGCCGCGTGGTGGTGATGCAGGCCCACGCGGTGCCGCTCTTCGACGAACGCGGCGAGGCCCGCGGCGCCATCGGCGTGTTCAACGACATCTCGGAACAGCGGCGCGCGACGGCCGAGCAGCATTTCCTGGCCGAAGCATCGCGGCAGCTGAGCGCCTCGCTCGACTACGAGGAGACGCTGCGCCGCGTCGCGGCGCTCGCCGTGCCGGAGATGGCCGACTGGTCGGTGCTCGACGTCATGGACGCCGACGGGCAGCTGACCCGCCTCGGATCGGTGCATCGCGACGCCGCCGCGCAGGCGTGGCTGGATGCGCGGCCCTCGCTGCACGCGGATCCCGCCGGCGCGCCGCCGCTGACGCTCACGGCCATTGCCCAGCCGTCGCTCATGCGCCATGTCGACGACGACGGGCTGCGGGCGCTCGGCGCCGCGCAGTGGCAGATCGATGCGGCCCGGCCGCTCGGCGTGGCCTCGGCGCTGGTCGTGCCGCTCACGCTGCACGGCGCCACGCTGGGCGCCTTCGCCTGGATGCGCGGGCAGGCGCGCACGCCATTCGACGAGCGCGATCTGACGCTGGCCGAGGAAGTGGGCCGGCGCGCCGCCATGGCCATCGAACACGCGCGGCTCTACCGCGAAGCGCAGTCGGCCAACCGCCTCAAGGACGAGTTCGTCGCCACGCTGTCGCACGAGCTGCGCACGCCGCTCAACGCGCTGCTCGGCTGGACGGAGCTGCTGCGCTCGGGCCGGCTGGCGCCGGAGCGCACGCGCGAGGCCATCGACGCCATTCACCGCACGGCCCTGGCCCAGGCACAGCTCACGAACGATCTCGTGGACGTGTCGCGCGCCGTCTCGGGCAAGTTCCGGCTGCGGCCCGAAGAGGTGGACGTGGCGAGCGTCGTGCGCGACACCACCGAGACGTTCCGTCTCGCCGCCGAATCGAAGGGCCTGCGCCTGACCTGCGAGGTCTCGCCGGCCGTGCCGCGGATCGTGGCCGATCCGGATCGGCTGCGCCAGATCGTCTACAACCTGGTGGGGAACGCCGTGAAGTTCACCGCCACGGGCGGCGTGGACGTGCTGGCCGGCGGCGATCCCGACTGGCTGTTGCTGACCGTGCGCGACAGCGGCATCGGCATCCGCCCGTCGTTCCTGCCCTACGTGTTCGATCGGTTCCGCCAGGCCGATGGCAGCGTGTCGCGCGAGTTCGGCGGCCTGGGACTCGGGCTGTCGATCGTGCGCGCGCTCGTCGAGCTGCACGGCGGCACGATCGTGGCAGCAAGCGACGGCGAGGGCCGGGGCGCCACGTTCACCGTGCGGCTGCCGGTGGCGCCGCCGCACACGCGCCACGCCGCCGATCCGGTGGGCGCGCAGTCGGCCTGACGCC
>JALHON010000117.1 GCA_022842985.1 Acidobacteriota bacterium
GCGTCGGGTGGGCGGCGAGGTGCGCGGCGAGCTCCGCATGATCGGGCGGCACGACGAGCACGGCGTCCGTCACGCCGGCCGCCGCGAGACGCGCGAGCACGGCATCGAGCAGGACGCGGCCCGGCCCGACCGGCATCAGCACCTTGAGGCCGCGCGCGGCCGCCCGGCGCTGCGCCTCGTCAGGAAGCGTGGAGACATCGCTCGTCTGCAGCCGGCGACCACGTCCCCCCGCGAGCACAATGGCCGTCATCGGCGCCAGAGCCGCGAGACCGAGCGGGCCGTGATGGCGCCGCTCACGAGCGCCACGACCACGGCGATGGACGCCGCCTGAGTGCGGCCCATGAGGAAGAACCCGCTACCGAAAAGCGCCGCGTAGATGAAGGCGCAGCTGGCGAGACTGCCGACGACGGCGGCGCTCAGGTCGTCCGTGGCCGCAAGATTCCCGCAGTCGCGCCGCACGTCCGCCCAGCCCGGCCCGGCTGGCCGCGCCAGCGTGTAGAAGCGGCGCAGCGTCTCGGCGTCGGTGGCCGGCGTCAGCCACGTGACCGCCAGCCACACGAGGGTCGTGAGAATCACGGTGCCGATGAGCGACAGGTGCGAAGGAATCGAGACGCCGTTCTGCCGCAGCACGAGCAGGCCCACCGCCAGCGCGAACGAACTCGCCATCGCGGCGATCTCGCTCCAGGCGTTGATGCGCCACCAGAACCAGCGCAGCAGATACAGCAGGCCCGTGCCGGCGCCGATCGAGAGCAGCAGGTCGAAGGTCGTGCGCGCCGACTCGAGCACCAGCGTGAGCAGCCCGGCCGCGATCATGAGCGCGGCGGTGACGACGCGGCCCACCATCACGTAGTGCGCTTCGCTCGCCTCGGGGCGCAGGAAGCGGCGGTAGAGGTCGTGCACGAGATACGACGTGCCCCAGTTGAGATGTGTCGAGATGGTCGAGACATAGGCGGCGAGCAGACCCGCCACCATCACGCCGAGCACGCCCGCCGGCAGGAACGTGAGCATCGCCGGGTAGGCCATGTCGTGGCCGACGAGCGCCGGGTCGACATGCGGCAGCGCCGCGCGGATGTCGGCGATCTCCGGAAAGACCAGCATCGATGCCAGCGCCACGATCACCCACGGCCACGGCCGGAGCGCGTAGTGCGCCACGTTGAAGAAGAGCGTGCCGGCCATGGCATCGCGTTCCGACTTCGCCGCCAGCATCCGCTGCGCGATGTAGCTGCCGCCGCCGGGTTCCGCGCCCGGATACCACGTGGACCACCACTGCACGGTGAGCGGGACGATGAAGATCGGCAGCGACACCGACCAGTCGGTGAGGTCGGGCACGAGCGCCAGCCTCGTCGGATCGATCTTCGCGAAGAGTCCGTCGAGGCCGCCCACCGCGGGATGCGCCAGGGCGTACCACGCGGCGGCGAACGAGCCGCTCATGGCGATGCCGAACTGAATGAAGTCGGTCACCAGCACGCCCCAGAGGCCTGAGGTCGCGGCGAAGGCAATGTTGATGACGCCGCAGACGAGCAGCGTCTGGCCGATCGGCCAGCCGAGCAGCACGTTGGCGATCTTGGCGGCGGCCAGATTCACCGACGCCATGATGACGACATTGAAGACGACGCCGAGATACACGGCGCGGAAGCCGCGCACCCACGTCGCGGCCGGGCCGGAATAGCGCAGTTCGTAGAACTCGAGGTCCGTGAGTACGCCGATACGCCGCCACAGCCGCGCGTAGAAGAACACCGTCGTCATGCCGGTGAGCAGGAACGCCCACCACGCCCAGTTGGCGGCCACACCGCCCTGGCGCACCAGGTCCGTCACCAGATTGGGCGTGTCCGTGCTGAAGGTCGTGGCGACCATCGAGACACCGATGAGCCACCACGGCGCCGAGCGGCCCGAGGTGAAGAACTCCGCCGTGCTGGACCCGGCGCGGCGCGCCAGCCACACCGCCGGCGCGAACGACAGCGCCAGCGAGGCGACGACGATGATCCAGTCGAGCGCGGTGAGCTGCATCCGCTACACGGTCACGATCGGAAGCGGCGGGTTGGTCTTCCAGGCGCCGCGGGTGAAGTCGGGCACGTCCATCGTGCGGGCGCGCTTCCCGGTGGACTGCATGCTCAGCTCGACGACGGCGCTGAGCGCGGCGGCGTCGTAGACGTTCATGTCGGTAGGCGTGCCGGCACGCAGGCAGGCGATGAGGCGGTAGTCTTCGATGAAGTCCATGCCGCCGTGCCCGGCGCCTCTGGCGCGGGCCTCGAGTTCCTTCCACAGCGGATGTTCGAACTCGGCGCGCAGCTCCGTCCAGTCGATCCACTGGTGCGCCTTGCCGCGGCCTTCGATGTAGACGCGGTTCGGGTAGCCCTGGAACATCCCCTTCGAGCCCTGCACGAGATTGATGCGGCTGTAGGGCCGCGGCAGGTTGGTGCAGTGCTGCACCATCACCGTCCTGCCGCGCGCGGTCTTGATGAGGCTGGTGTTGACGTCGCCGAGCGTGTAGCGCTCCTTGCGCTCGGGCGCATCGGCCGGGAAGTGTTCCTTCGCCCAGTCGTAGAGGCCGCGCGACGGGCCGCTCATCGAGACGAGGTAGTCGAAACGATCGCCGCGGTTGATGTCGAGGCAGTTACTGATGGGGCCGAGACCGTGCGTAGGATACGGGTTGCCGTCGATCTTCATCGACCAGGCGCGGCGCCACAGGCCTTCGTCCTGCTTCTCGAACTTGATGGCGCGCAGGTCGTGCAGGTAGCCGCCTTCGGCGTGCAGCACCTCGCCGAAGACACCTTTGCGCACCATGTGATACGCCATCATCTCGGCGCGGTCGTAGTTGCAGTTCTCCATCATCACCGCGTGGCGGCGATGTTTCTCGGCGCTCTCGACGAGTGCCCAGCAGTCGTCCACGGTCATGGCGGCGGGCACTTCGGTGGCGGCGTGTTTCCCCGCCTTCATCGCCGCGAGCATCACCGGCACGTGCCATTCCCACGGCGTGGCGGTGAAGACGAGGTCGAGGTCTTCGGTCTCGCACAGCCGCTCGAAGTCGCGCGGCCCGCGCGTGTAGACAACCGGCGCCGGATGCCCCGCGGCCGTGATCTGCTGCGTGGCCCAGGTGGTGCGCGCCTCGCGGATGTCGCACACGGCGGTGATGCGGCAGCCGTCGATCTTGAGGAAGTTCTCGAGGTGCGAGCCGCCCTGCAGGCCGATGCCCACCATGCCGATGCGCACGAGCGGAATGGGCGGCGCCGTCAGGAAGCCGGAGGCGGGCTGGGCCGTCGCCTCTCGTCCGAGCGTGGCCGTTCCGGCCGCCACGGCGGCGGTGCCCAGTTTCAGGAACTCACGGCGGTCGAAGGCGTCGATCGGGGACATGCGCGGGCGGCTCCTCGGCGTGAGGGGCATGCTATCGCGAAACGTCGGCAGCCGGTGGGTGCGCGGGAACCCCGCCGTACAAAGACACGGCCGCGGGGATGGCCGCGGCCGTGGGGACGGAGGTGAAGACCAGGACGCTAGCGGACGCGCGCGGTGGCCGGCACGGCATCGATCTCCGCCGCCGCGACGGCGACGTCCTCGACCACGGTGCAGGCGTCCGCGTCCGAGAGCAACTGCCGCGCAAGCTGCGTGTGCAGGGCGTGTCCGGCGCGGTGCGCCACGACATGCCCGAGCACCGGGCGGCCGAGCAGCGCCAGATCACCCACCGCGTCGAGAATCTTGTGGCGCACGAACTCGTCGTCGAAGCGCAGCGCGTTCAGCGGACCGGTGTCGCCGATGACGATGGCGTTGTCGAGCGAGCCGCCGAGGGCCAGGCCCTGCTGACGCATCCATTCCACTTCCTTCAGGAAGCCGAAGGTGCGCGCCGGGGCGATCTCGTCGTTGAAGTTCTGCTCCGTGATCCGCATCGTGCGCGACTGATGGCGCAGCATCGGATGGTCGAAGCTGATGGTGTAGCTGACCTTGAAGTGGTCCGACGGATAGATCGTGATGTGCTTGTCGCCGCTCGCCACGCTCACCGGCCGCAGCACCTTGAGGTAGCCGCGCGCGGCCGACTGCTTCTTGATGCCGGCTTCCTGGATGAGGAAGAGGAACGGCGCCGAGCTGCCGTCCATGATCGGCACTTCGCGCTGCGTCAGCTCGATGATGACGTTGTCGACGCCGGCGCTGATGAGCGCCGCCAGCAGGTGCTCCACGGTTTCCACCGTGGCGCCGTCCTTGCCGAGCACCGTGGCCAGATTGATGGCGGTGACGTGCTCGATGGTCGCGGGAATGTCGATGCCGAGGTCAGCGCGCCGGAACACCACGCCCGTGCCGGCCGGGGCGGGCTTCAGCGTCAGGCTGACCTTCGAGCCCGAATGCAGGCCGATCCCCGCGCACGACACCTGACGCCTGAGCGTCTGCTGGAAGGCAATGTTCACAACTGGCTACCGGTCATTCTTCTAGCAAACGGGATGCCCGACTCTTCACCCTTGAGCCGAACGACATAAGCTCATACAAGTCAGCACTTTAGCTGTATCAATCCCAGCCTGGAACCACCCGGGTGTGGTTCCGCAACCACAGTGCCAACCACTACACCTGTGGTCGTTTTGACACACTCGGGGATTCAGCCTGGAAGGCCTCGGCCAGAAACCGGCCCGTATGTGAGGCCTTCACCTTGGCGACCGCCTCGGGGGGGCCCTGCGCCACGAGCCGGCCGCCGGCCGCCCCGCCCTCGGGCCCGAGGTCGACGATCCAGTCGGCCGACCGGATGACGTCCAGATTGTGCTCGATGACGAGCACGGTATTGCCCTGGTCCACCAGCCGGTTGAGCACGTCGAGCAGCTTGTGCACGTCTTCGAAGTGCAGTCCCGTCGTGGGCTCGTCGAGGATGTAGAGCGTCTTGCCCGTGCCCCGCTTCGAGAGTTCCTTCGAGAGCTTCACGCGCTGGGCCTCGCCGCCCGAGAGCGTGGTGGCCGACTGCCCCAGCGTGACGTAGCCGAGGCCCACACTTTCGAGCGTGCGCAGCTTGTTGGCGATGAGCGGGAAGTTCTCGAGCAGCGGCAGCGCCTGGCTCACCGTGAGGTCGAGCACCTCGGCAATCGACTTGCCGCGGTACTTCACGTCGAGCGTCTCGCGGTTGTAGCGCCGGCCCTTGCACTGCTCGCACGTGACGAACACGTCGGGCAGGAAGTGCATCTCGATGGCGATGACGCCGTCGCCCTGGCACGCCTCGCAGCGTCCGCCCTTCACGTTGAACGAGAAGCGACCCGGCTTGTAGCCGCGCGCCTTGGCTTCCGGCACCATCGCGAACAGATCGCGGATGAACGAGAAGAGCCCGGTGTAGGTGGCCGGATTCGAGCGGGGTGTGCGGCCGATGGGCGACTGGTCGATCTCGATGACCTTGTCCACCTGGTGCACACCTTCGACCACCTTGTGGGGCCCCGGCTCTTCGGTGGAGCGATAGATCTGCTTGGCCAGCGCCTTGTAGAGGATGTCGTTGACGAGTGTGCTCTTGCCCGAGCCGCTCACGCCGGTGACGGCGACGAACAGGCCGAGCGGAATCCGTACGTCGATGTCGCGCAGGTTGTTGGCGCGGGCACCGCGCACGACGATCTCGGCCTTGCCGGGCTGGCGGCGCGTGGCCGGCGTGGCAATCGACCGTTTGCCGCTCAGGAACTGGCCGGTGAGCGAGTCGGCGGCTTCGATGAGCTGCGCCGGCTTGCCCTGGAACATCACCTGGCCGCCGTGTTCGCCGGCGCCGGGACCGAGGTCCACGACGTAGTCGGCCATGCGGATCGTCTCTTCGTCGTGTTCGACCACGATGACCGTGTTGCCCAGATCGCGCAGCCGGGCGAGCGTGGCCAGCAGGCGCCGGTTGTCGCGCTGGTGCAGCCCGATCGACGGCTCGTCGAGCACGTAGAGCACACCCGTGAGATTCGAGCCGATCTGCGTGGCCAGGCGGATGCGCTGCGCTTCCCCGCCCGAGAGCGTCGCGGCGCTGCGGCCGAGCGTGAGATAGCCGACGCCCACTTCGTCGAGGAACGACAGCCGCTCGCGGATCTCCTTCAGGATGCGCCCGGCGATGATCGTCTCGCGATCGGTGAGCGTCATCTGATCGAAGAGCGCGCGGGCGTCGCTGAGCGGCATGGCGACGACCTCCGGCAGCGAGCGGCCCTTGAGGCGCACGGCGCGGCTCTCGGGACGGAGCCGGCCGCCCTGGCAGTCGTGGCAGTCGCGCAGCGAGCGGTAGTTGTCGAGCTCGGCCTGCTGCTCCCACGCGGCGTCGTCGAAGCGGCGGCGCAGGTTCGGCAGCACGCCTTCGAAGTCCTTGCCGTAGGGCTCGACGTCTTTCGCCGTCTTGCGGCGCTTCGCCGGCGCCGGTTCCGGATCGTCGTCTTTCGCCGACGCGCCGGGCCCGTAGACGAGCAGGTCGCGCTGCTTCTTCGGCAGCTTCGCGAACGGCACCGTGGGATCGATGCCCCAGTAGGTGGCAATGCCGTCGATGGCCGCCTTCACGAGCTTCTTGTCGCCGCGCGACCACGGCACGATCGCCCCCTCCGCGAGCGACTTGCTGTCGTCGGGGATCACCTTGGCCGGGTCGAAGTCCCACGTCGAGCCGAGGCCCTGGCAGCTCGGGCAGGCGCCATGCGGCGAGTTGAACGAGAAGGCGCGCGGCGACATCTCGGGCACGCTGATGCCGCAGACCACGCAGGCCAGCTTGCGCGAGAACAGGCGGTCGCCGCTGTCGAGCGCGTTGATGATGACGATGCCGTCGGCGAGGTCGAGCGCGGTCTGCACCGACTCGGTGAGGCGCCGCTCGATGCCCGAGCGCACGATCAGCCGATCGACCACCACGTCGATCGAGTGGTTCTGCCGGCGGTTGAGCGCCAGATCGTCTTCGAGGCTCTTGTACTGCCCGTCGATGCGCGCCTTGGTGAAGCCGCGGGCGACGATGGCCTGCAGCTCCTTCTTGAACTCGCCCTTCCGGCCGCGGACGATCGGCGCCAGGACGTTGATGCGGCTGTCCTGCGGATACGTCATCACCAGATCGATGATCCGGTCGAGCGTCTGCGACGAGATCTCGCGGTCGCAGTTCGGGCAGTGCGGCACGCCGGCGTTGGCGAAGAAGAGCCGCAGGTAGTCGTAGATCTCGGTGACGGTGCCCACCGTGGAGCGCGGGTTCGCGCCGGTGGTCTTCTGCTCGATCGAAATCGCCGGCGACAGCCCGTCGATGAGATCGACGTCGGGCTTCTCCATCTGCTCGAGGAACTGCCGCGCGTAGGCCGAGAGCGACTCGACATACCGCCGCTGCCCTTCGGCGTAGAGCGTGTCGAAGGCGAGCGACGACTTCCCCGACCCCGAGAGCCCCGTCACGACCACGAGCTGGTCGCGCGGCAGGTCGACGTCGATGTTCTTCAGGTTGTGGACGCGCGCGCCGCGGACGGCGATGAAATCGTGAGGCATAGGGGCTGGCGGGATTTCGCGCCGAACTCCAACCCCTGATTCTACCCCCCGGGACGTCCGGGCCGTGAGTAGCCGCTACCCGTGCGGGAACCAACTGCCCCGCCGCCGCGACCCGCAGACGCCCCGTCGCGCCGGCACCTGTTCGCGTCGTCGCGAATTCAGGCGTGTTTTCGCGTGTCTGGCCGGTCGAGCCGGCGGCCCGCCGCTGGCCCGCGGATTGCTCCTGTGCACGGTGTCCGCGGCACCTCTCTCGAACACGTCCACTGGCACGCTGCCGCGCGGCAAGGAGGCACTGACACCCGGGGTCGGGAAGCGAGGGAGTGATGGTACGCACGGGAATTTCACGGTACGCAGGGGGCGCGGCGCTGGCCGCGATGATGATGGCAGTCACCGCATCGGGCGCGCATGCGCAGCCGGCTGCACCGCCGCTGGAGGCAGGAGTGACGCTCGCCGCGACGGTCACCGTCACACGCGCGCTGCTCAACGACACGGGCGGCCTCGTGCGCGAACTGCCGGCATCGCGCTACAAGCTCGCGCAGTTCCGCGATGGACGGCTGCGCATGACCATGTTGCCCAGCCGGCCCGGGCCGCGGATCGGCCCGATGGCCGACCCGTACGCGGGCATGGTGGTCGAGGGCAATCTGGCCCAGGGCACGCTGGAGCTGCGAGACGCGTCGGGCACCCGCATTCCGCTGCCGGAAGGCGCGAGCCTCGCGCCGGCCGCGCCGCCCGGGGAGTCCGTGCTCGCGGGCTCCGCCGAGGCGCCAGGACGCCGGCGCGCCCTCGAACGCGACTACGGTCGCCCCGCGGGCAGACTCCGCGGCTTCGTGCGCTACGTCGGGCGCCGTGGCGCCGCGACGGAAGAAGTCCTGGTGGCCGCCGACACGCTGCTGCCGGCCGAACTCAACGTGGTGAAGGACGGCGTGCTGACCGAACACCACGCCTTCTCCTACCGCCGGCTGCCCGGCAACCGGTGGGTGCGCCAGCAGACCGTGGCGCACACGCTCGTCACCGGCCGCCAGCCGCATCGTCTCCTGTCGATCACCACGCTCGACGATATCCAGACCGACGGAGGTGAGCGATGACTCCCGCGGCCCGTGTGGTGGCCCTCGCGCTGGTGTGCATCGCCGCGGCCTCGCGTCCGGCGGACGCGCAGGATACGCCGGTCGTCTTCGTCCACGGGTTCGCCAGCAGCCAGCAGACATGGCAGGCCGCGGCGGCACGTCTGGCAGCCACGCTGCGCATCGAACCCCACGGCGTCGATCTGCCGTGGAACGAGACCATCGAGGCGCAGGCCGGCGTGCTGCAGGCGGCGAAGGGCGGTCTCCCCGCGTCGTCGATTGCGGTGGCCCACAGTCAGGGCGGCGTGGTGTCGCGGCAGTGGAGCCGCTCGAAGCCGCTCTCCGGCGTGCTCACGCTGGGCACACCGCACACCGGGGCGCTGCTGTCGCGGCGCGCACTCGACGTCATCGGCTTCAACTACGCGTTGTACAACCTCGTCGGTCTGGCCACGTCGTTCGGCCGGGGCACGACATTCGAGTGGGTCTACGCGGCACTGCGGTCGGCCTACGACACCACCCTGCAGTTGTCGTGGGGCACGGTCGTCCGCCTCGGCACGACGCTCGCCGTGATGAACCAGGTACCGGTGGCCCCGCAGCTCGTGCCGGGGTCCGCGTTCCTGATCGGCCTCAATGGTCCGGGCAATCTGGCCCGGGAGGCATCGGCGATCAGGTACCGCGTGGGACTCACGTTCACCGCCGACCAGTACTGGCGCGCCGGTCTCGGCGTCGGCCTCGCTCCTGACCAGCGCGAGTGGGTCTGGGCCGCCATGCTCACACTGCCCCCCACCTTCGACTATGCCGCCACCGTCGTCGAACAGCACTACGGGCCGCTCAACATGGCGGCGCGTTCGTTCGCCGCGCGGCTGCGCGACCTGGCCGGCGCCGTGCGGGAATTGGATCCGCTGTGGTGCTGGGCGGTGACCGACGACCGCCTGTGCCGCATCCCGCACGACGGGATCGTGTCGGTGGCAAACCAGGTGTATCCCGGCGCCACCAACTTCGCCGTCGCCGGGCCCGCGCACAAGCAGCAGACCGAACGCAGCGACCGCGAGATCGCGTCCGTGCTCACGGGCGTCATGGGGGTGACCACACGTGCGGCGGCGCCTCCGCCGCCTCCGACCGGCGGCTCGGGCGGCGGCGCGGGTTCGCTGACGGGCGGGATGCGCCTCTATCCCGAGCAGGAAGTGGTCTCGCCGGGCGGCACGGTCGCCCTCCGGTACCAGTCGGATGGCAACCTCGTGCTCTACGCGAGCGGCGGCGTCGTGCTCTGGGCCTCCGACACCGACGGCTTCAGCGCCGGGCACGCGACCCTGCAGAGCGACGGCAACCTCGTGGTCTACGACGCCCAGGGCATCCCGCGCTGGGCCAGTGGCACTTCCGCCGCCGGCGCCTACCTCCAGGTGCACGACGCGGGGCACGCCATGGTGCACGACGCCTCGGGCGTCGGCCTGTGGTGGACCGGCAGCAGCACACCGTAGCGAACGGCTGAACGGGCGGCGGCCGCTGGCCGCCGTCCGCCGGCCCCTTCATGAGACGCACCATGCCAACACCGCACCACATCGTCATCGCCGGCCTCTGGGCCTGCGCCTTCGCGCCGTCGTGGGTGGCCGCGCAGCCGTCCGTGCCACCGCCACCGGCCCCGCCACCGCAGGTGTGGCACATGCCCGGCGCCGCCGTCGGCACCCCCACCCACGACGCCGACACCGTCTACGTCCTCGACAAGCACCGCGAAGTGCTCGCACTCGACGCGGACGACGGCCGCCTCAAGTGGCGCAGCGCTACGGGCGTGACGAGCACGGACGCGATCTTCGGACTCACCACCTCCGGAACGAACCTCGTCCTCGCAGGCGAGCTCGTGATCGCGGGCGACTGGGACGTCGTGGCGTTCGATCGCCGCTCCGGCGCGCGACGCTGGTCCTATCAGGCGGAGGGTGGCGATGGCCCGGGGCTGTTCCTCGGCGCGGCTCGTGGTGACACGGTCTATGCGGGTTCCGTGACGGGTCGTGTCTATGCCATCGACGCGCTCTCGGGACGGGCCCGCTGGATCGCACGGCTCGAAGACCGGCCGCTGGTCTCGGTGTTCGCTCCGGAACTCGACGGGTCGCAGGTGCTCGTCGGCTACTCGGTCTACGACAATCCGAGCACGGGCGGCCTCGCGGCGCTCGACACGTCGTCCGGGCGCATCCTCTGGAAAACGCGGTTCCCCAGACCCGCGGATCCATGGCGGCACACGAATCGGACCGGCGGCCCGGTCGTGGTCGCCGGCCTCGTCTTCGGGTCCGCCGGTGACGGAAACATCTACGGCCTCGATCGCGACACGGGTGCCATCCGCTGGACGCTGCCACGCCTCACGGGGCCGTTCGCCGGGTATCTGACGGCGACCGACCCGGACCATCGCACTCTGGTGGGAGCCGGCGGCCTGCTCGTCGCGGGGTCGACCACGGGGAAGATCGTGGCCTACGACGTGGAGTCGCGCGCCATCAAGTGGGAACACGATGCCGGCCCCTGGGGTTCGACCTCGTTCTCGTTCTCCGCAGACGACGCGCACGTCTACATCCCGTTCCTCGGAGGATTCGTGGCGGCCCTCGATGTCGCCACCGGCGACGCGCGCTGGCGCGCCGGCGATTTCACCGTGGGCATGATCTGGGCGCCGGATCCCGACGGCGAGCGGGTCTACGCGGCGGGATCGCGGGGCGGGGTGTATGCGTACGAGCGGCGCGCGCGGGAGTCCGGTGCCAGGAGGCAACCATGAACGGACGCCGTTTCGGACTGGGCCTGACGTTGATCGCCTGCGCCACCGTACTGGCATCGTGCGGCGAGCGGGCGTCCCCGACGGGGCCGTCGAGCGACGGGCCCTGGACGGGCGTGTGGCAGGGCACCCTCTCTGACACCGGGGGCACCACGGGCACGCTGCGACTGACGCTCGAGGAGCGGGCCGTGGATGCGCGCGGCAGTCTGGTCTCGGGCGCGTGGACCACGTCGTTCGCCGACGCGTCACGCAGTGGCGCCGGCACCGTGGCCGGCACCGTGACCGAAGGCGTCGGCACGCTGCTACTCACGCCAGCGACCGCCGCGGCCTGCAGCCAGCCGATCCCCGGAGCGGCCGGCAGCTACTCGCTGTCGCGGCTCACGCTGGGCGGGCGCACACTCCAGGGCGCGTTTGCCCAGCTGCTGTGCACGAACACCATCACCGGCACGGTGACGCTGACGAGGCCGTGACTACTTCGCGCTCCAGATCACGTTGGCGATCTGCATGCGGGCGCTGCGGCCCTTCACCTGCACCGCCTCGAGCTGCGTGTAGCTCACGCTGGCGTCGAGGGCCTGCATGGTGTGCTCGCTGATGATGATCTGCCCGGCCTTCGCCAGGTGCTCGAGGCGGGCCGCCGTGTTGACGGTGTCGCCGATGGCCGTGTAGTCGAGCCGTGACTCCGAGCCGATGAAGCCAACGATCGCCGAGCCGGTGTTGATGCCGATGCCCACGCCGATGTGCGCCTGGCCAGCCGCCACCAGCTCCTGGTTGAAGATCTGCACGGCGCGCTGCATGTCGATGGCCGCCCGCACCGCCTTCACTGCATCACGTTCGGTGGTATACGGGGCGCCGAAGAGCGCCAGCACGCCGTCGCCGATGTACTTGTCGAGGGTGCCGCCGTGCCGGAAGATCACCTCGCTCATCAGCGTGAAGAACCGGTTCAGCAGGTCGACCACCGTCTCGGGCGAGTTGGCTTCCGACAGCGTCGTGAAGCCGCGCAGGTCGGCGAAGAGCGCCGTGATCGTCTGCCGCACGCCGCCCGGACGGATCTCCTTGTTCGGGTCGAGCATCACGTCGTCCACGAGCTGCTGCGGCAGGAAGCGTTCGTACTTCTCGCGCGCCTTCGCCTCGCGCTGCAGCGCCTCGTGCGCGCGCACGGTGTCGAGGGCGATGCCGGTCTGCACGGCCACCGCGTTCAGCAGGTCCAGATCGTCCGACGAGAACGTCTGCCGCACGTCCTGCTGGTCGGTGTAGATCACGCCGAGCAGGCCGGTCCGGCCCACGATGGGCGCCGCCATGACCGAGTGGGTCTGGTGCAGCTTGAGGCTGGCGGGCACCGACGGATCGCCGTGACTCGTGTTCTCGAGCAGCACCGACACGCGCTGCCTGGCGACAGTGTCGAACACGGTTTTGCTCACCCGCAGCGGCTGCACGGTCGGGTCGGTCTGGCCCCCGGCCCCCTCGCGCGAGCCCGAGGCCACGTGGCGCATCTCGCCGCGTTCGGCCTTCTGGTAGATCATCACGCGCGCCGCCGGCGTCACCTGCAGCAGGATGGCAATCGCCTTGTCGTAGACGTCGGAGAGCGTGAAGACCGAGCCGAGGGTGCGGCTCAGTTCGTAGAACAGGCCGAGCACGCGCGTCTTCTTCTCGAGTTCGAAGCGCAGCCCTTCCGCGGACACCTCACGGGCCGCCCCGGCCGCCGGCCCGATGCCGGAATGGATCACTTCGTCCGGCGCCTTCTGCAGCACCGCGCGCATGCCCGCCACGGCCGGGTCCTGCGCAAACACGATCGCATCCTGCGGCTCGAAGAGGAGCGTGAAGTCGCCCACCTTCAATACATCGCCCGCGGCGAGCGGCTGCACGGTACCTTCGACGCGCCGGCCGTTCAGGAACGTGCCGTTGCGGCTGCCGAGATCCCCCACCACCACGCGGGGACCCACGCGCGTCAGCACCGCATGACGCCGCGAGATGCGGGCATCCTCGAGGACGAGGCCGGCCTTGCAGTCGCGCCCGACGACGGTTTCGCCCTCGGCGAGCAGGTGCATGCAGATACGTCCGCCGGGTGACTGGACGCGGATGGCGGGCGGTGGCGTGGGCATCGTTAGGTTCGATGCGATCAGGCAATGGACGGGAAGCGATAGAGCGTATCGGCGGTGGCAGCCACGAGATCGCCGCCAGGCAGGAACGCCACACCCACGAGGGACGGGCCCGACACGACGACGCGCCGGGTGCCGCCCGCCGGGCACCGATAGATCGCGCTGACGCCCGCCAGGGCTTCCACCACGTGCAACACGCCGTTGGCGTCGAAGCCGAGGCCCTGCGGCCGGCCGAAGCTACGATCGAGCACCTCCTGGCGTCCGCTGGCATCGAAGCGGTAGACCGCATCGTGCGTGGCCAGCGTGGGGCCGGTGACGTAGAGCTGTTCGTCGGGGCCCATTGCCAGGTGATACGCGGCCACACTCGCGGGCAACGTCGCGAACACCTCGGTGCGCAGGCCGTCGGCGCTCACATGGTGCACCGTGCCCGATCGATCGCCAACGAAGAGCGACCCATCCGGGGCGAAGGCCAGGCCGCAGGCCACGCCGAGTTCACTCACGAACGGCTCGGTGCGTCCGCGGTCGGACACGCGGTAGACCACACCGTCGTAGCGGCTGGACACGTGCAGCACGCCCGACGGCGAGAACGCAAGGCTCGTGGCGTTGACGACGCCTTCGACGAACGGCTCACGGCCGCCGTCGGCCTCGACCCGGTACACAGACACGGGGGTGTCCTGCCCACGCGGTCCGCTGAAGGCGGCGTACACGCGCCCCTGCGCGTCCACCGCGGGGCTGTCGACCTGGTGGAGCCCCGTCGCCATCGGCACGCCGACATGCACGAACAGCGTCGCGCCGGGTGACCACGCGGCACGCACGGGCGTCGGGCCCGGCTCGGCCACCCGCGGCACTTCGACGGCGATCCGGTCGGGCGCGGCGAAGAGCACGCG
>JALHON010000118.1 GCA_022842985.1 Acidobacteriota bacterium
CACGCCGCCCCCGAGGCGGACGCCGTGCGAGGCTTCGACGTGCTGGGTCCTGCCGCCGCGCGGCTCGTGCGCGGCGGCTTCGCCTTCCAGCGTGAGGTGGTGGCCATCTACGCCAGCCGGCCGCCGGCGGAGCGCCGGGCCGCGCTCGAGGCCGCGGTGCGGCGCTACCAGGCCGGTCCGGGACCAGTCATCGGCGACGCCGCCAAGGACATGTCGATCCTCTACGACCATCCCTACACGTCGTTCGTGCCGCCGGTGCCGCCCGAGGCCGAACCCCATCGCGAGCTTGCCTACCCGGCGCTCACGGCGGCCCTGTGGGCCGCGCGCTGGTACGGCCTGGCCGTGCTCACGCCCTTCGAGGACTTTCCCGCCGGCGCGGAACGCGATCGCGCCCTCGAGTTCGTCGACGGCCGCCTGCGCGCCAAGCTCGCGCTCACGACGCCGCCGGAGGCCCCGCCCTCCGAGTTGCCGCTCGCGCCGGCGATTGCCCCGGGCCTCGTCGCCACGCACGAGGGCGCCGCGTCGATCGTCGACAACCTGCACATGCTGCTCGACGTGCTCGCCGACGTGCTGGTGCATCCGAAGGTGGCCAGCCGGCGCGCCGCGGTGGCCTCGGTGGTCGAGCAGTTCAGCACGCGGCAGTATCGCTGCGTGCAGGTCGACGAGTGGATCGTCGTGGCGCTGCGTCACAGCATCTTCGCGCAGGGGGGACCGGCGCTGGCGGCGATGAGCGCCCGCGAGCGCAACGCGTTCTCGGGCGTGCACGGGCAGCACTACGGGCCGCGCCGGGCGCCGCCCCCCTGCGATCCGTAGCGCGTCGCGCCAGATGGCTGGCCCCAGCCAGACTAAAGCCTGCGTCGCGATGCGGGATTATTGCGATTCCCTGAACGAACCACGCGTTGCCGGCGCCAGTGTCTGATATCGTGCAACTTCGGCAACAGCAGTCCCCCTGCGTTCTCAGCTCGCTCAGGTTCCCCTGCCGACGAGCGACGCGGCGTCGCGTGCGCCGCGCCCGACTCCCGCGATCGGCAACATGGGTCACGACACACTCGTCCATCACGCCCTCGCCAGGTTCGACGATGCGTCGACCGAGCACGCGACCGGACGCCTTTTCGCGGTGCGCCTCGCCGACGGCATACAAAGGCTGGAGCCGTCCTGGGCAGAAGCCGTTGCCGTGACGAAGGCCGTCGCCCAGCGCCTGGCCCGGTGCGAGATGCCACCGGCCGTGGGCGATCTGCTGTTGCATGCCTCCGGCCACGTCTCGTTCCCGCCCGGTGGCATCGCCGCCGACGATGTGGCGATTCAAGCCCTCGCGCGGCTACTGGCCCGACTGACCGGTGATCAGGGCTGCCCCCTGGAGGTCTGGGACGCGATTGAACGCGCGCAGGTGGCTCCCATGACCTTTCGGACGGCGCGCGGATTCGCGGCCTCGATACAGAGTGTGCCCGACGACCGTACGGCTGCCTGCGTGGCGGCGTACGTGCGCGAGCTGCAGCGGCGTCCAGCCGCGGCAACGACCGTCGCGCCCGGTCGGCCGCGCGCGCAACGGCGCCTGTGGGCGGTCTGAGCCCGGGCCCGCGCGTGCGCTGAATTGCGGCCGGCGCGACCGAGCCGAGGCATACTCCCACGGTGCCGCCGCTCGATGGACTCAAAGTGGTCGATCTCACCCGGGTGCTCGCCGGGCCGTTCTGCACGCAGCTCCTCGGCGACATGGGCGCCGATGTCATCAAGATCGAGGAGCCCCGCCACGGCGACGACACGCGCGGCTGGGCCCCCTTCATCGACGGCTGGAGCAGCTACTTCCTCGGCGTCAACCGCAACAAACGGAGCCTCGCCCTCGACCTGAAATCACCCGCGGGCGCCGAGGTGTTCACGCGGCTGCTGCGCGAGGCCGACGTGCTCGTCGAGAACCTGCGGCCCGGCACCCTTGCGCGGCTCGGGTTCGGCTGGGAGCAGGTGTCCGCCCTCAATCCGCGGCTCATCGTAGCGTCGGTGACGGGCTACGGCCAGACTGGACCGCGACGCGACGAGGCCGGCTACGATCCGGTGGCGCAGGCGGAGGCCGGCGTGATGGAGGTGACGGGCCCGGCCGATGGCGAGCCGTCGCGTGTGGGTGTCGCCATCACGGATTTCCTCGCCGGCCAGTTCATGTTCTCCGGCATCCTGCTCGCGCTGCGCGATCGCGATCGCACCGGCCGCGGTCAGGCGATCGACATCGCGCTCTTCGACGCCATCCTCGCCACGATGACATTGCCGGCCGGCATCGCGTTCGCCACCGGCGCGGCGCCGCGGCGCATGGGCAACACCCATCCCTCGATTGCGCCGTACGAGACGTTCCGTACGGCGGATGGGCTCGTGATGGTGTGCGCGGGGAATCCGAAACTGTGGCGGCAGTTCTGCCAGGCGATCGACCAGCCGTTGCTCGTCGACGATGCGCGGTTCCTCGACAACAGTCTGCGGCTTCTGAACCGGCCGGCGCTCGTGGCGATCATCGAGGGCGCCACGCGCGCGTGGACGACCGACGACTTCGTGGCGCGCCTGGATCGGCATCAGGTGCCGTGTGGCCGCGTGCGCACGATCGTGGACGCCCTCGCCGATCCGCAGGTGGCGGCGCGCGAGATGCTGGTGCGCCTGCCGCACCCGACGCTCGGCGAGGTGCCGATGCTCGGCAACCCGATTCACATGTCGCACAACGCGCCGTCGTACCGGCGTCCGCCGCCGGCGCTCGGCGAGCATACGCGCGAGATTCTGCGGGAACTCGGCTACGACGATGCGGCCTGCGCGCGGATCACCGCGTCGGGCGCGACCACGTCCTGAAGGGGCGCCTGGAGCCCCGCTCCGGACCGTGCCGCGGCGCCGGCCTTGCGGGCGCGGATCGCGGTGACCATCTCGAGCGCGGAGCGGTCGCAGGGCGGCAGCTCCGCGGAAGATGTGCCGAGCGGCGTCACGCGGTCGCCCCAGCGCACGACGTGGGCACACACGGTGAGTCCGCCGCCGAAGGCCGGCATCAAGAGCGTCGAGCCCGGCCGCACGCGGCCTTCCTCGATCGCCTCGACCAGCGCCACCGGCACCGTGGCCGCGCTCATGTTGCCGTAGCGCTGCACCGTGAGCATCACCTTCTCCATCGGCACGCCGGTGCGGCTCACGACGGCTTCGATGATCCGCAGGTTGGCCTGATGGGGCACCACGAGATCGATGTCCTCGGGACCTAGCCCGCACTTCTCCAGCACGGCGGCGCTTGCGCGTGTCATGCCCTGCACGGCGTGCTTGAAGATCTCCTGGCCCTCGAAGTCCCACACCGTGTCGCCGAGCACGACATCGCGATTCGCGTAGGCGCAGCCCATGCCGCGCACGCGCAGCACGTGGCGCTGGTCGGCCAGGCAGCCAAGCTGCTCGCCGAGCAGCCCCACCGGTGCGTCGGTGGCTTCGAGCACGACGGCGGCGGCGCCGTCACCGAAGAGCACGGCGACGTTGCGGTTGTCCCAGTCCATGTACGGCGAGATGAGTTCCACGCCAATCACGACCGCGCGGCGGATGGCGCCGGTGCGGATCATCGCGCTTGCCGTCGAGAGCCCGTAGAGGAAGCTCGTGCACGCCGTGTTGACGTCCATGGCGGCCACGCCGCGGGCGCCGAGCGCGAGCTGCACGCCGGAGGCCGAATTCGGCACCTGTTCGTCGTTGCTGCAGCTGCCGTAGACGATGAGATCGACGTCGCCGGGTTCGAGGCCGGCGCAGGCGAGCGCGCGGCGCGCGGCCACGGTGGCCATCTCGATGGCGGAGGCGTGTGAGATGCGCCGTTCCCGCAGGCCCGTGCGGCTCGCGATCCAGTCGTCGGTCGTGTCGAGGAAGGTGGAGAGGTCGGCGTTCGTGAGGACGGCCGGCGGGAGGCACTTCCCCCAGCCGGTGATGGCGGCATACGTCATGGCGTCGCTGAGCCGGCGCGGCCGGCGCGGTGATTATGGCCCGGCTGCCGCTCGTGGACCGCGCGGACCGGGAATTCCCGTCCCCTCCGGCATCCCTCCATGGCGCCCGTGCTCCCGTGTCCCTGGGACCTCACGCCCACGGGCACGCGGGCCGTGGCACGCGAGATGCTGCTGGGACCGACGGAGGGTGTCATGTCCGTCTCGCTCCGTGACCTCGGCGTGGGCCTGCTGATGCTCGCTGGTCCGGTGGCTGCCGCCGCGCAGCCCGTCGGCAGCTTCGCCAGTCTCGCGGAGCGCGTGCAACCCGGCGTCACGGTCGTGGTCAGGACCACGGACGGCAAATCCCTGCGGGGGCGGCTCGAGGGCGTGAGCGCCACGACGATCGATGTGCGGAGCCGCGGCGTGGTCCGTCAGGTGCCCGCGGCCGACGTCTCCGTCGTGACGACGCGTGTGCGCGACAGCGTCGCCAACGGCTTCTACATCGGTGCCGCGATTGGCGCCATCGGCGGCGTGTTGTCGGCGGCGACCTTCTCCGGCGAGTTCCGGTCCGAGGACATGCTTGCCGGCGGCCTTCCCTTCGCGCTCGTCGGGGCGGCGATGTACGGCGGCGTCGGCGCGTTCATCGACTCGCGGATCAGACGCACGGAGACTCTGTACGCGGCTGCGCCGCAGGTGCGCGTGATGCCGGCCGTGACCGCTCGCCGCGCGGGTCTCACGGCCGTCCTGCGCTGGTGAACGCGCGGGTACCGCAGCCGAGGCGGCCGAACTCGCCGCGGTCATCGCGGGGCTTGCTGCGGCGTCTGCGTGCGCTCAATAATCGTTCAGCAATGTTCAGCGAAGTCGCAAGCCTTCGAAGGTCGCACTTCGCGATGGCCTTCGTCGCGACGGTCAACCTGGTGTCGCTCTCCCGCAATCACGAGATGCCGGCCTGGGTGGCATGGCTCGGTGGGGCAATGGTCGTCGGTGCACTGTGGTGGTACTGGAGAAAGCCATCGGTCAACGGTTTGTTGTGGTATTTCCCATCCATCTTCAGTCCGTTGATTGCCGGCATGATGGGGCGCTAGCGGCAGCTGGGCGTGATCCGAGTCGGTGGACATCTTCCGCATGGGGCTTCCCGTTGCGCGCCAACAAAAAAGGCCCCGGAAACCGGGGCCTTGATGTGTTGGTGCGGAAGGGGGGACTCGAACCCCCACGGTATTGCTACCGCCAGCCCCTCAAGCTGGTGCGTCTGCCAATTCCGCCACTTCCGCGTCAGAGGGCTGTGCACGGCGGGCATCGCTGCCCGCCGCACGAATTTCCAATTCTAGCAGACCCCCGCGCCGGATGCCACGGGGACGTTACTGCTCCCGGGTGTACCAGATCGAGCCCGGTGAGTCGTAGTTCAGCCCCTCGCCCCACACCGCGTGGGTCCTGCCGGCGCCGTCGATGGTCAGTTCCCAGTAGTCGCCGTAGGGGTAGGCGTAGCCGTTCGGCTGGATGTAGCCGAAGCCGCTGACGAAGGTCGAAAGATCCGTCTCGCTCGACCACGTGGCGCCGCCGTTCGTGGACGTGCGCAGATACGTGTTCCACAGCGTGCCGGCGCGCGCGTCCATCCAGCCGATGCGCACATCGCCTGTGCCGCGGGCACTGATGGCGGGGAAGGCGTGCGCGCGGCCCGCCGGCGCGGTCGAGACCTCGACCTTCGGCGACCACGTGGCGCCACCGTTCGTGGACGACGCGAAGTAGATCCGGTTCGGGCCCTGCGCCACGGTGTTCGCGTTCCACAGCGCGTAGAGGGTGCCGGCGGCGTCGGACGTGAGCACGACCTGCGCGCCCAGATACGCCCAGCCGCAGGCGTAGGCCGAACAATCCGGCGGCGCCTTCGAGATGTCGATCACCTTGCTCGTCCACGTGGCGCCGCCGTCACTCGACGACGACACGAAGAGGTTCACGTTGCCGGTCGCGCCGCCGTTGCGCTCGTAGCCGGCCCACCCGTAGTGCACTGTGCCGTTCGGTGTCACGGTGCCGCCGCCGACGAGCGCCCAGCCCAGCTTGCCGTTCTTGTCGATCTCGGACTGCGTGAAGGTGAGGCCGCCGTCGTGCGAGGCCGCCACCCATGCCTTCTGCGCGTGGTTGAAGGCGACGTAGACGTCCTGGCCGCGCACGGCGAGGATCGGTTTGTCGGTGCCGGCATTGGTCGAGTCCGCCACCACCACCGACCAGGTCTGGCCGTAGTCGGTCGATTTCGCCACCACGGTGTCGCTCTTGCCGTTCTGCAGCCACGAGGCGAACACGGTCTGGCCGTCCACCGGGTCGACCTCGATCTGCGCGTCCCACTGGCCGCTGCCGGGCGGCGCGATCTGCGTGGGTGGACCGAAGGTCTGCCCGCCGTCGCTGCTCACCTGCAGGATCATCGTGGGGCTCGGGCAGGTGGGGCAGCCAGGCACGCCCAGATACTGCGGCGCGAGCACGTAGACGTGCCCGTAGTTGTCGGCGGCGATCGCCGGTTCCCACTTGTCGCCGGCGGTGTAGCCGAGGCGGGTCTGTGCGGTGAAGCCGCCGGGCGGCGGCGGAGGAGTGCTGGTGGTGCTGCGGCCGCCGTCGGGCGCGGCGGCCACGACGGCCGGGTCGATCGAGTCGCGCACCCGCTTCTTCGCGGGTGCGGGGGAGGACGTGGAGCAGGCGGCCAGGGACACGACCGCCAGGACTGCGACGTAGCGCGGGAGATGCATCGACCCTCCTTGTTACGCGCCCGCCACGGTCGGTGGCGGGGCTACTGCTTCTTCGCGGGCTCGGGCGTGGAGGGCGCCGGAGTCGTGGTGCCAGCGGCAGGCGCCGCAGGAGCGGCTTCAGGCGTGGGCGTGGTCGCGGCCGGAGCCGGCGTGACCGGCTGCGCCGGAATGTCGGTGGCGCCGGCGGGCAGGCTCACGGGCGGCGGACCGTCCACGCCTCCCACGACCGAACTCGTGCCGCGCGAGCCCCAGATGGCGAGCAGCAGCGCCAGGCCCATGAAGGCCACCGTGAGACCGGCCGTCACCTTGGTGAGCAGCGTCGCACCGGTGCGCGCGCCGAACACCGCCTGGCTCGAGCCGCCGCCGAAGGCGTTGGCGATGTCGCCGCCCTTCCCCTGCTGGAGAAGGATCACGATCATCAGGACGAGGCAGGCGACGACGTAGAGTGTGACGAAAAGGTAGTAGAACATAGCCGGAACGTCCGAGTATATCTCAGGCGGCCGCGGCCGCCACGATCTGGCCGAAACCGGCCACGTCGAGGCTGGCGCCCCCCACGAGCGCCCCGTCCACGTCGGCCAGGGCGAGGAGTCCGGCGATGTTGCCGGGCTTCACACTTCCGCCATAAATGACATGGCAGCGTTCGGCGGCCTCGGCCCCGAACCACGACCGGAGCCGCAGGCGGATGTGCGCGTGCGCCTCGCCGGCCTGCTCGGGCGTGGCGTTCCGGCCGGTGCCGATGGCCCAGACCGGCTCGTAGGCCACGACCATCGCCGCGACTTCGTCGGCGGTTGCGCCGTCGAGGCCGCGCTGAATCTGCTGATCGAGCACGGCCAGCGTCTCCTGCCGGTCGCGCTGCTCGAGCGTTTCGCCGATGCAGACGATCGGCACGAGACCGGCGCCGAGCGCGGCCCGCACCTTCTTCTGGACGTGGAGATCGGTCTCGCCGAAGAGCGTGCGGCGTTCCGAGTGGCCGACGATGACGTACTCGGCGCCGGCTTCGCGCACCATGCCGGCGCTGATTTCGCCCGTGAAGGCGCCGTCGCGCTCCCAGTGGCAGTTCTGCCCGGCCACGGCGATGTTGCTGTTGCGGGCCGCTTCGGCGGCGGCATACAGCCCGGTGGCCGGCGGCGCGATGACGATGTCCACGCCCTGCACGTCCTTCACGAGCGACCTGAGTTCCTTCACGTGCACCACGGTCTCGTGCACGGTCTTGAACATCTTCCAGTTGCCCGCGATGAATGGCTGACGCATTGGGGCGATCCTCGTCGGGGCTCGGGGCCCGGGGCCCGGGTCCCGGGCGCGCCCGGACCCACCGCGCTCACGCTCTGGCTACGCCTGGTCGGGGAGGGCCGCAACGCCCGGCAGCTCGGCGCCGCCGAGGAACTCGAGCGAGGCCCCGCCGCCGGTCGAGATGTGGCTGATGCGATCGGCCACGCCGGCCGCATGCACCGCGGCCACCGAATCGCCGCCGCCGATGATGGTCGTGCCCTGCACGTCGGCCACGGCATGCGCGATGGCCATCGTGCCGGCCGCGAACGGCGCCATCTCGAAGACGCCCATCGGGCCGTTCCACACGACGGTCTTCGCCGTCCTGATGATCGAGGTGTAGAGCGCGACCGTCTCCGGCCCGATGTCGAGCCCCATGCGATCGCCGAGTTCGTGGTCCGACACCTGCAGCACGGCGGTCGCCGCGCTGGCGTCGAGCTTTTCGGCCACCACGTGATCCACCGGCAGCGTGAGCGACACGCCGCGCGTCTGGGCCGCCTCGATGATGCGCAGCGCGTCGGCCAGCTTGTCGTCTTCGACGAGCGACTTGCCCACGGGCAGGCCGAGCGCCTTGAAGAACGTGTAGGCCATGGCGCCGCCGATGAGCAGGTGGTCCACCTTGCCGAGCAGGTTCTCGATGACCTCGATCTTGTCCGACACCTTGGCGCCGCCTATGATGGCGACAAACGGCCGGTCGGGATCGCCGAGGGCCTTGCCCAGGTAGGCGAGTTCCTTCTCCATCAGCAGGCCGGCGCCGGCGGCGGCGAACGGGCCCACCATGGCCGCCACCGAGGCATGCGCGCGGTGCGCCGCCCCGAAGGCGTCGTTCACGTAGACGTCGGCGAGCGTCGCGAGCGCGGTGGCGAAGTTCGCCTCGTTCTTCTCTTCCTCGGCGTGGAAGCGCAGGTTCTCGAGCAGCACGACCCGCGAGCCGCCCGGCGCTTCCGCCTTCGCGATGGCCGCCCGCGCCGGTTCGCCGATGCAGTCTTCGGCGAAGACCACCTCGAGGCCGAGCAGCTGCGACAGGTGCGCCGCCACCGGCTTCAGGCTGTACTCGGGCGCGACCTTGCCCTTCGGACGGCCGAGGTGCGAGGCGAGGATCACGGTGCAGCCGTGATCGAGCGCGTAACGCACCGTCGGCAGCGCGGACGTGATGCGCGTGTCGTCGGTGATGACGCCGTTCTTCAGCGGGACGTTGAAGTCCACGCGCATGAAGACGCGGCGGTCGTCGAGGGGCAGGTCGCGGATCGAGTACTTGGTCATGGCGGGCGCCTAGAGGCTCTTCGCGACCTTCTTCAGCAGGTCGATGCAGCGGTTCGAGTAGCCCCACTCGTTGTCGTACCACGCCATCACCTTCACGAAGTCGCCGTCCATGACCTTCGTGTAGGCGCTGTCGACGATCGACGAGTGCGGGTTGCCGCGGAAATCGATCGAGACGAGCGGCGAGTCTTCCACGTGCAGCACGCCCTTCATGGGACCGGCGGCCGCGGCGCGCAGCGCGTGGTTCACGTCGTCGGGGGTGACCGACTTCTCGAAGAGCGACACCAGGTCCACGACCGAGACGTTCGGCGTCGGCACGCGCATGGCGATGCCGTCGAGACGGCCCTTCAGGGCCGGCAGCACTTCACCCACGGCCGACGCGGCGCCGGTCGTGGTGGGGATGATCGACATGGCGGCGGCGCGGGCGCGGCGCAGGTCCTTGTGCGGCAGGTCGAGCAGGTTCTGGTCGTTGGTGTAGGCGTGCACCGTGGTCATCCAGCCGCGCTTCAGGCCGAAGCTGTCGTTCAGCACCTTCACGACGGGCGCCAGGCAGTTGGTGGTGCAGGAGGCGTTCGAGATGATGTGGTGGCTGGCCGGGTCGTACTTCTCGTCGTTCACGCCCATCACGATGGTGACGTCGGGCTTCTTGGCCGGGGCGGTGATGATGACCTTCTTCGCGCCGGCGGCGATGTGCTTGGCGGCGCCGTCGCGGTCGGTGAACTTGCCGGTGCACTCGAACACCACGTCCACGCCCAGGTCCTTCCAGGGCAGGGCGCCGGGGTCCTTGGTGGCGAACACCTTGAATTCGTCGCCGTCCACCGTGATCGAGTCGGTGCCGCCCGCGATCGAGGCGCTCAGATTGCCGAGCACCGAGTCGTACTTGAGGAGGTGCGCCAGCGTCTTGGCATCGGTGAGGTCGTTGACACCCACGAAATCGATGTCGTTATCGGCCAGCGCCGCGCGCATGATGTTGCGCCCGATTCGTCCGAACCCGTTGATGCCTACTCTGACCGCCATCTCCAAGCCTCCTCACGTTCGTCTCGTGTGCCACGCCACTCGGCGCACCGGCAAACGTATGATTGTATAGCCGAGGGCACCGGGCGGGTCAAACCCCGACTCGATCGGCACGAGCGAACTAACCTGCGTAAAATGAGCAACTTGCGGGAATAAATGTACGCGCTGTATACCGGACTCATCGTGCTGTTCGCGCTGGCGGTGTCGCCCTGGCTCGTCTACCAGGCGGTCCGCTACCGCAAGTACGTGGGCAGCCTCTCGCAGCGGCTCGGCTATCTGCCGGTGTCGTTCAATATCGATGCCGAGCCGTCGATCTGGATCCACGCCGTTTCCGTGGGCGAATTGCTCACGGCGCGCCCGCTCATCGCGGCGCTGCGCGAGAAACACCCCTCCCTGCGGATTTTTCTCTCGACCACGACCATGTCGGCGCAGCAGCTGGCGCGCCGCAACGTGCTCGACGTCGACGGGGTCTTCTACTTCCCGTTCGATCTCGGCTTCGTCGTGCGCCGCACGCTCGACCTCGTGCAGCCGAAGCTCTTCCTGATGATGGAAACGGAGATCTGGCCGAATCTCCTGCGCGAGTGCCGCCGCCGCGGCGTGCGCACGGCGATCGTGAACGGCCGGCTCTCGTCGCGGTCGTTCCCGCGCTACCGCCTCGCCCGCGGCTTCTTCCGCCATGTGCTGGCCGACATCGACCACTTCTGCGTGCAGTCGGATGAATCACGCCGCCGCTTCGTCGAGATCGGCGCGCCGCCCGACCGGGTCACCGTCACCGGCAGTCTGAAGTTCGATTCGCTCGAACCGGCCACGGCCGGCCAGGCGCGGTCGCGCGAGCGCGTGCTGCGCTACTTCCGCTTCAAGCCGGCGCGTCCGGTGTGGGTGGCCGGCAGCACGATGAAGGGCGAGGAAGCCCTCGTGCTGCGGGTGTTCCGCCGCCTGAAGGCCTCGCAGCCCACGGCGGTGCTCGTGCTGGCGCCGCGGCACCCCGAGCGGTTCGACGACGTCGTGGCGATGGCGCAGCAGGAAGGGTTCCTCACCGTGCGGCGCAGCGAGCTGCCGATCGACGCCGAGCCGCGCGCCGATGTCGTCGTGCTCGACACGATCGGCGAACTCGCGACCGTCTATCAGGTGGGCACGGTCGTCTTCGTGGGCGGCAGCCTCGTGCCCACCGGCGGCCACAACATCCTCGAGCCGGCGGTGTTCGGCCGTCCCGTGGTGTTCGGGCCGCACATGCACAACTTCGCGGAGATCGCCGCCGCCTTCGTGGCCGCCGAGGCCGGCGTGCAGGTGGCGTCGGACGGCGCCTTCGAAGACGAAGTGCTGGCGCTCATGGCCGATCCGGTGCGGCGGGCGCGTCTCGGCGCCGCCGCCCGCGCCCTGGTCGAAGCCAACCGCGGCGCCAAGGCGAAGACGCTCGAGACGCTCGATCTGCTGCTGCCGCCGCCCTCGGCGCGGCCGAACAACGTGCGGCCGTTCCGCGCGCCGTAACGGCCCGCGGCTGCTGAGACCCTCGTGCTGCACACCCTTTACGGACGGATCGCCCTGACCCGGCGCGCATGGTACGAACGGCCGGGCGCCAGGCGGCGGCTGGGCCGCCCGGTCATCAGCGTGGGCAACCTGAGCGTGGGCGGCACCGGCAAGACGCCGCTCGTCGCTGCCATCGCGTCGTGGCTCGTCGCGATCGGCGAGCGGCCGGCGATCCTGTCGCGCGGCTACGCGCGCACCGCGACCCGGCGTGAGCCCACGGTCGTCTCCGACGGCACGCGCGTGCTCACGGACGTGGCCCACGCCGGCGACGAGCCGCTCATGCTCGCCCGCGCCGTGCCCGGGGCGCGCGTCGTGGTCTGTGCCGAGCGGCACGCCGCGGGTGTCGTGGCCGAGACCACGCTCGGCGCCACCGTGCACGTGCTCGATGACGGCTTCCAGCATCTGCCGCTCGCGCGCGATCTCGACATCGTCGTTGCCGCGGCCGGCACGCTTGCGACCGACGCGGTGCTGCCGAAGGGGCGGCTGCGCGAGCCGGTGTCGGCGCTCGCACGGGCCGGGATCCTCGTCGTGGTGGGCGCGACCGACGACGAGGCCGCGGCCGAGGCACGCACCTACGGCGTCGCCTGTGGTCTGGGCGCCACGCGCCGGCTCGGGGCGCCGGTGGCGGTGCAGGGCGGCGTGCCCACGCGCGACCGCACGCTCGTGGCCATGGCCGGTATCGGCGCGCCGGCGCAGTTCGTGGACGCGCTCACGGCCGATGGCTGGACGGTGGTCGAAACGTGCGCGTATCCGGACCACCACTGGTACACGCCGGCGGATCTCTCGGCCGTGGCGCGCCGCGTCGCCGCGGCCGGCGCCTGGGGTGTCGCCACCACCGACAAGGACGCCGTGCGTCTCGAATCACTCGGGCCGCTGCCGGTGCCGGTGTCGCGGTGGCCGCTCACGCTCGACGTGCCGCGGTGGGACACGCTCACCGACGCCATCCGGCAGGTGCTCGGAGGCCGCGCGTGAAGGCCCAGCGTCAGGCGGTTGAACTGGCGGCCGTGCGTGTCGTGGGCGCCGTCGCGGGCGTGCTCCCGGCGTGGCTCGCGCGCGCCCTCGGCGCCGCGCTCGGCCGCACGTTCTATCTGCTCGACCGCTCGCACCGGCGCGTCGCGCTCGCCAACCTCGCGCAGTGTTTTCCGTCGCGGCCCGAGGCCGAGCGGAAGCAGATCGCGCGGCGGATGTTCGCGCACTTCGGCGTGCTGCTCCTCGAGCTGCTGCGGTTCGGCCGGCTCTCCCCCGACGCGATGCGGGCGCGTGTCGTCGTCGACGGCGAGGAGCGCGTGCGCGCCGCGTATGCGAAGGGGAAGGGCGTGCTCTTCTTCACCGGGCACTTCGGCTTCTGGGAGATGCACGCGATGGTGCACGCGCTGGTCTTCCAGCCGATCGGCGTGCTGGCGCGTCCGCTCGACAACCCCGGGCTCCACGTGCTGCTCGAAGACATGCGGCAGCGCACCGGCAACACCGTCATCTACCGCGAGGGCGCGGTGCGCAAGGTGCTGCGGACGCTCTCGATGGGGCAGGGCGTGGCGCTCCTCATCGATCAGCACATGCACAGCCCGGACGCGATCTGGGTGCAGTTCTTCCAGCGGCCCGCCGCCACGACGTCCACGCTCGCCGCGCTCGCCCTGCGCACCGGCGCGCCGGTGATTCCCGTGTTCGCGGTGCCGCTGCCCGACGGCCGCCTGCGCCTCATCTACGAACATCCCGTCCAGCCGCCGGCCGCCGATTCGCCCGAACCCGTCCGCGAGTTCACGCAGCGCTGCACCGACGTGCTCGAGATGTACGTGCGCCGTCAGCCGGAACTCTGGCTGTGGATGCACCGCCGCTGGCGCGATGCGCCGGCGCCCGAGACGAAGGGCATGTTCCCCGAAGTGCGCGACGAGGGCGGCGATGCCTGACCGCGCCGACGCCGTGCACCTGGCCGGCGAAGGCCTGGAGCGTGTGCTCGTCGTGGCGCCGAACTGGCTCGGCGACTCGGTGATGGCGCTGCCGGCGATCCAGACACTGCGCGCGGCCTGGCCCGCCGCGCATCTCGCCGTGGCAGCGCGGCCGAGCGTCGCGGCGCTCTTCGCGATGGTGCCGGGCGTGCAGCAGGTGGTCACGCTCGAATCGCGCGCCGGTCTCTCGGGCGTTCAGCGCTGGCGGCGCGACGTGGCGCGGCTCGAAGTCGAACGGTTCGATCTCGCGGTGCTCTTCCCGAACTCGTTCCTCTCGGCCTGGATCACCGCGCACGCGAAGATTCCGGCCCGCTGGGGCTACGCGACCGACCTGCGCGGGCGCTGGCTCACGCGCGACGACGACGGCCCCGTCCGGGTGGTGCGCTGCTACGTCCCGTCGGTGTATCACCGGGGCCGCGCGGGGCGCTCGGTGGCGTACTGGGGCTTCGCCG
>JALHON010000119.1 GCA_022842985.1 Acidobacteriota bacterium
CGACGTGCCGACGCGTTCGACGGTCACCGTCTGCGGCGCGCGTGCGGCGACGGCGGTGACGAAGGCCTCGGCCTCGTCGTGCGAGGGCAGGGTGGTGCGACCCGCCGCGAAGGCCGGCGTGGGATAGGCCACGGCTGGATCGGGGAACCGCGCGGCCACGGCCGGTGGCTCCGGCGTGACGCGCGCGGGATCGAACTGCGCGCCGGCGCGGATGCCGCCGGCGGCCAGCGCGCCCGCCAGCGCGGCACATGCGAGGCGCCGGCCGCGATGCGGCACTGCGAACCGGCTCACGCTACTTGCGCAGCGTCGCGGCGAAGAAGTCCATCGTGCGCTTCCATGCCTCGGCCGCCGCGGCCTTGTCGAAGCGCGGTGTCGTGTCGTTGTTGAAGCCGTGCTGCGTGCCGGCGTACATGTGCATCGTGTACTTCACGCCGGCCGCCTTGAGCGCCGTTTCGTAGGCCGGCCACGCCGCGTTGATGCGCTCATCGGTGCCGGCGTAGTGGATGAGGAGCTGCGCCTTGATCTTCGGTACGTCCTCGGCCGCCGCCGGACCGCCGTAGAAGGGCACCGAGGCGAGCAGCTCCGGCACGCGCGTCGCGAGGAAGTTGCAGATGCCGCCGCCGTAGCAGAAGCCCACGGCGCCGATCTTCCCGTTGCACTCGGCGTGCGTGCGCAGGAAGCCGGCCGCGGCCACCATGTCCTCGCGGGTCTTCGGCTGTTCGAGTTTGCCGAAGAGCGTGCGCGCTTCGTCCTCACCGGCGGCAGGGTAGCCGCCGAGCGGCGTCAGCGCGTCCGGCGCGAAGGCGACGTAGCCGTCGAGCGCGACGCGGCGGGCGATGTCCTCGATGTGCGGGTTGAGGCCGCGGTTCTCGTGGATGACGAGCACGCCGGGGAGCTTTCCTGCGGCCTTCGCCGGGCGGACGAGATAGCCCTTCATCTTTCCGTAGCCCTGCGGCGAGGCGTACTCGACGTACTCGGCCTTGAGGCGCGCGTCGTCCTTCGCCACCTGCTGCGCCTCGGCGAACTTCGGGCTCAGGTCGTCGAGCAGCATCGAGGCCGTCACGCCGCCCACGGCGTACTTCGCGGCCTTGTCGAGGAAGCCGCGCCGGTCGAGCGCGCCATGCACGTAGGCATCGAAGAGGATGAGCACTTCGGGGTCGAAATCCGCTGCGGTCTTGCGCGCCATGGTGGAGCCCTCCGGCAGGGGATATTACCCGTATTCCCACATCGGGTGATCGGGTGATCGATTGATCTGGTGACCTCGCGATCACCACCTCCCTTACGGTCTCCGCCGCACCGCGCCGCCGACCAGCTGCTGCACCTTCTGCCAGGTCTGCAGGCCGATCGCCCTGCCCATGGCGCGTGAGGCCAGGTCGCCGCTCTCGAAGTGGATGCCCCCGTACCGGCGGCTGATGCCGGCTTCGTCGGCGGCCTCGTCGAAGGTGGGCCAGCGCAGCGTGATGTCGGTGGCGGGCGTCAGGCCAGGCTCGATCGTCGAGGTGCCGGCCCTGAAGGTGTGCGAGGCGCCGAAGAGCGGGCTGCGCGTGTAGGCGGTGAGCACCGCGGCCGCCGCCGCGCTGAAGCCGCTGTGGCCCGAGGTGTACTCGGCGAAGGCCGGCGTGGCGATGTAGGGGCGGAAGGCGTCGCCGGGGATGAGGCGCGTGCCGAGCCCGGGGCCGCCCCAGGCGGCGATGGTCCTGCCGGCGCCGAGGAAGCGGATGGCCGAGATCGGCCGCACGTAGTCGTAGGCGACCTTCGCGTCCCAGACGGCGATGCTGGCGTCGAGCAGCGCGTTGCCGAGCGCGAAGTACATCACCACGTCCTGGCCGAGCGTGTGGCGGTCGCGCGCCGAGACCCACTGCGCGAGCACGGCCCAGTGGCCAGGCGGCGTCTCGGTGTTCGGGCCATCGGCCCAGTACTCGGCGATGACCTTCTCGCGATCGGTGAGATCCGCGCTCAGCTGCCGCACGGCCTCGGCTTCCGCCGCGTACCGCGGGTCGGGGTAGAGCGGCGGCGGACCGGGGCGGAACTGCGACGGCGAGGTGAGGGCGAAGGGCGTCACGAGGCGCCACTGCGGCGCGATGAAGGCCTGCGCCGTGCCGTCGGCGGCGCGCAGCGGCTGCCAGCGGTTGGGATCGCGCAGCAGCTCGGGCGTGTTCACCGGCGTATAGCCGGTGTAGTCGGCATAGGGACCGGCTCCGGCGACGCCGAGCTGGTTCGCGCCATCGACGTGGCGGCTGGCGACGACCAGGGCGGCGCAGCGGCTGCCGAGGCCGGCCGGCGTCGTGGGATCGCTCGTGGCCGCCGTGGCCAGGCCGAGCTCGCGCAGCAGCGGATCGAAGAGCGTGGACGTCTGTGACGGGAAGAGGTCGACGAGCGTGCGGTAGGCCGCGAGACTCACCGCATCGCGTACGTGCGCCTCGTCGCGCTCCGAGTACGGGCGGCGCAGGTCGCCGTCCCAGTACACTCCCACCGCGACCGGGTCGTAGGCCGCCCACGCGTCGTACATCGCCGTGTGCACGATGGCCAGGGCGCGCGCGGTCCACATCGGGCGGAAGCCCGTGCGCCGCACGGCCTCGACAAGGGCGGTATTCCAGCGCACGACCACGCTGGGTTCGTAGGCGCGCCGCGGCACGGCCTGGCCGGGAGTCCCAGCCCCCACGGGGAGGGCGACGGCGGTGAGGGTCATGGCCACCAGGACGACGACGGCCAAGGCGCGGCGGCTGAGGGTATACATGAGTCGTCTGTGAGTGTAGCGCGGCGGTGGCGCGCGCCGGCGGTATACACTTCCGACACCGCCCGCGCCGGGCGAGTCACGCGTGCCCTCCGCTCCTCTTCATCTCGTCTACCTCGGCTGTGGCTTCATCACCCGCGTCCACAGCGCCCACCTGCGCGCGCTCGGGGGAGACGTAGTGGCGAGTTATGCCAGCCGCGACGCCGCCAGGGCCGAGGCCTTCCGCGCCGAGTTCGGCGGCCGCGCCGCCTTCGGCAGCTACGAGGCCGCCATCGCCGACCCGTCGGTGGACGCCGTCGTCGTCGCCGTGCCGCCGCGGTTCCACCGCGACCTGACGCTTGCGGCGCTCGCCGCCGGCAAACACGTGCTCGTCGAGAAGCCGGCCTTCCCGACGATGGCCGACTACGAGGCCGTGCGCGCCGCCCGCGACGCTGCCGGGCGCATCATCCTGGTGGGGGAGAACGACCACTACAAGCCGCTCGTGCGCACATTGCAGCGGCTGCTCGCCGATGACGTCATCGGCGAGATGGTGTTCGCCCATTTCACGACGATCGCGCATCGGCTGAAGGCGGCCGACGACTGGCGCAACGACGAGTCGATGGCCGGCGGCGACGCCTTCTTCGAGGAAGGCATCCACTGGCTGCACATCGCCGGCTGCCTCGGGCCGCGGATCGTCGCCGCGCGCGGCTACCGGCCGTCGGTGTCGCGCGAGGGGCCCGACCGCCGCGCCAAGAGCATGATGGTGGCGCTCGAGTACGACAATCAGGCGGTGGGCGCGCTCTACTACTCGCGCGAGATTCCGTCGTTCTTCAAGGGCCTGCGCATCTCGAAACTGTTCGGCCGGCGCGGCGTCATCTCGTTCGAGTCGAATGGCGTCTTCGTCATCGCCCGCGGCGGCGCCGTGCCGCGGCTGCTCGTGCCGGGCTTCCGTGACATCCGCGGCTACCAGGCGATGTATCGCGATTTCGCGGCTGCCATCCGCACGGGCCGGGCGCCCGAGATGAGCCTCGAGCGGGCCATCGAGGACCAGACGCTCATGGACCAGATCTACGCGAGCGCCGGCCGCGGCGCGGCCGCACCACGGTGAGCCGCGTGTCGGCGATCGAACGCTTCGACGTCATCATCGTGGGCTCCGGCGCCGGCGGCGGCACGATGGCGCACGCGCTGGCGCCGACGGGCGCGCGCCTCCTGCTCGTCGAACGCGGCGAGGCCGTGCCGCGTGAAGCGGAGAACTGGAATCCGGCGGCGGTCTGGCGCGACCTGCGCTACCGCACGCGCGAGACGTGGGTCGATCGGGCGGGCGCCGAGTTCCTGCCGTACACGCACTACTGCGTCGGCGGCAATACCAAGTTCTGGGGCAGCGTGCTCATCCGCCTGCGCCGCGAGGATTTCGGCGTGCTGCGGCACGTGGACGGCGAGTCGCCGGCGTGGCCGATCGACTACGAGACGCTGGCGCCGTACTACGACCGCGCCGAAGTGCTCTACGGCGTGCGCGGCCAGGCGGGCACCGACCCCACCGAGCCGCCGCGCGGGCCCTTTCCGCACGCGCCGGTGCCGCATGCGCCGATGATGCAGGCCATCGTGGACGACCTGCGGGCGCAGGGGCTGCGGCCGTTCCATCTGCCGCTCGGCCTGCTCGGTCCGGGCACCGAGGGCGGCTGCGTGCTCTGCAACACCTGCAACTCGTTCCCGTGCCGGCTCGGCGCGAAGAGCGACGCGGAGGTCTGCGCCGTCACCCCGGCCGCCGCCTTCCCGAACGTCACGGTGTGGACGGGCGCGCTGGCGCGCCGGCTCGTGACGAACCCCGCCGGCACGCGAGTCGAGGCGGTGGAGGTCGAGCGCGCCGGCGCGGTCGTGCGCGCCGAGGCGCCGACGATCGTGGTGTCCTGCGGCGCGGTGAACTCGGCGGCGCTGCTGCTGCGGTCGGCCACCGACCGCCATCCGCGCGGGCTCGCCAACTCGTCGGACATGGTGGGCCGCCGCTACATGGCGCATCTGGCGACGATGATGCAGGGCTTCCATCCGCTCCGCCCGAACGACACGGTGTTCCAGAAGACGGTGGCCCTCAACGACTTCTACTTCGAAGGGCCCGGCACGGCGTATCCGCTCGGCCACCTGCAGTCGCAGGGGCGCACGCACGGCATCATGGCCAAGGCCGTGGGCGACACGATCATTCCCGGCATCCCGCTCCGTGCCTACGACGCCTGGGTGGCGCGCGGCGTCGACTGGCTGGCGATGTCGGAGGACCTGCCGCATCCGGACAACCGCGTCACGATTGCCCCCGACGGCCGCATCCGCCTCGAGTACGCGCCGAACAATCTGCGCGCGCACGACCTGCTCGTCGACGAAGCGACGCGCATGCTGAAGCGGCTCGGCTTCTGGAAGGTCATGCGGCACTCGCACAAGGCGAAGAACACGACGCACCAGTGCGGCACCTGCTGCTTCGGCACCGATCCGGCCACCTCGGTGCTCGACCCGTTCTGCCGCGCGCACGACGTCGAGAACCTGTTCGTGGTCGACGCCTCGTTCTTCCCGTCGTCGGCGGCCGTGAACCCCGGGCTCACGATCATCGCCCAGGCGCTGCGGGTGGCCGATCACATCCGCGACACCGCGCTCTAGCCGCCGCGGTGCCAAAGATGCTGCGCGCCAGCGGTCCCTGTTACCATTCCGGGCCATGCGCGCCCGTTCCTTCAGTCACGTTGGCCTGACCGTGTCGGATTTCAACACGGCCGTCCGGTTCTACTCCGAGATCTTCGGCTGTCCGCTCGTCGGCGTGGCCGACACGCCGCCCGACCGCGTCCGCGCCTTCTTCGGCGTCGATGCGCCCCTGCCGTCCTGCAAGATCGGCTGGATCCGCGTGCCCGGCGGCGGTGTGCTCGAGATCTTCGCGTTCGAGCCGAAGCTGCCGGCGGAGGTCATCCCCTGGCACCGCGTCGGCCTCACGCACTTCTCGTTCAACGTCACCAACCTGCAGAAGTGGCATGACCATCTCGTCGCCAAGGGTGTCGAGATCGTCAGCAAACCCGAGAAGTCGCCGCGCGGCCATTCGTTCTTCTTCGTGCGCGATTTCGACGGCAACCTCATCGAGCTGATGGACCTCGGGTTCATGTATCACGTGCTGAACTGGGGTGGTCCGCTCGGTGGATGGCTGTTCCGGCGCGGGATGTACAAGCAGTACTACCTGCCGTCGCCGCCGCGCTGAGCGGGCCCGGCCGGCTTCCGGCTCGTCCGTTCTATCCGGCTGGCACGAATCCTGCCTCTGTGCTTGGCGCACCCGGGCCCCCCGCCCGATCCCAGGACGAGGTAGGACGCATGATCGCGCCGGAAATACAGCCATATTTCGACGTCGCCCCCCGATGCCGCCCACGCCGTGCCAGTCGGACGGCCCTTGCAGTTCTTGTCGTACTCGTCCAGTTTTCGTACGTGGGCCGTGTATTCGCCCAGGCGACCGACGCGTCCACGGCCGTGCACTTCCTCGAGCAGGCCACCTTCGGCCCCACCGCCCTCGACGTCGCGAACGTGCAGGCCATCGGGCCCGCCGCCTGGGTCCAGCAGCAGCTGGCCATGCCCGAGAGTCCGATTCCGGATGGCCTCGATGGCAACGCCGTACGCGCTCAGGTCTACCTGAACATGGCCAACGGGCCCGACCAGCTGCGTCAGCGCGCCATCTTCGCGCTGAGCCAGACGATCGTGGTCTCGGCCAACAAGGTCGGCGATGGCGCGGCGCTCACGCCCTGGATGCGGCTGCTCTCGCGCAATGCGTTCGGCAACTTCCGCACCCTGCTGCAGGATGTCTCGCTCAGTCCGACGATGGGCAAGTACCTGGACAACGTCTTCAACCGCAAAGCGACGGCCACGACGTCGGCCAACGAGAACTACGCCCGCGAACTGCTGCAGCTCTTCTCGATCGGTACCTGGGAGCTGAACAACGACGGCAGCCAGAAGCTCGACGGCGCCGGCAACCCCATCCCGGCCTATTCGCAGGCGACCATCGCCGAGTTCGCCAAGGCGCTCACGGGCTGGACCTATCCGCCGATGCCGGGCGCCACCTCGGGCAATTCCAACCCCGAGTACTTCGTCGGCAACCTCGTGCCGACCTCCAATGCCACGCGCCACGACACCGACGCGAAGACACTGCTGCGCGGGTTCGTGACGCCTCCGAACTCCCCGGCGCCGGTCGACCTGATGTACGTGCTCGACAACATCTTCTCCCACTCGAACGTGCCGCCGTTCATCGCCACGCGCCTCATCCGCTCGCTCGTGACGAGCAATCCGAGCCCGGCCTACATCAACCGCGTCGCCAACGTGTTCATCAACAACGGCGCCGGTGTCCGCGGTGATCTGGGGGCGGTGTTCGCGGCCATCCTGCTCGACCCCGAGGCGCTGAATCCCGATGCCACGCTGCACGGCCGGCTGAAGGATCCGATCCTGCACATCATGGGTCTCGGCCGCGCGCTCAATGCCTCGCTCGGCGACCCGGGCAGCTTCCAGTTCGTGTTCACCAACCTGAGCCAGCGCGTGCTGACGCCGTCCACGGTGTTCAGCTTCTATTCGCCGACGGCGAAGATTCCGACGCAGCAGTCGCTCTTCGGACCCGAGTTCCAGCTGTATCCGCCGGCGCTCGCCATTCAGCGCGCGAACTTCATCCACGGCATCCTGACCGGCCAGTACGGCTCGGCGTTCAGCGTCGACATGACGCCCTTCCGCGTGATCGCGAACGACACCGCGGCCCTCGTCGAGAAGGTCAACACGACGCTCATGATGGGCCGCATGTCGCCGCAGCTGCGGCAGATCATCGTCGATGCGACGAATGCCATTCCCGTGAGCGACCCGAACCAGCGGGCGCTCGGCGCCGTGTATCTCGCCGCCATCTCGAGCGAGTACTCCGTGTACACCGGCGGCACGAGCGCCGGCGGCGTCATCCCGACCACCGTGCAGGCGCCCACCGGGCTGTATGTGGCGTCGGTCTCCGGCAACACGGCCACGCTGCGGTGGAATCCGCCGCAGCTCGGCCCGGCACCCGACACGTATGTGCTCGAAGGTGGTGTCACGGCGGGATCGACCATGGCCGTCGTGCCCACCGGCAGCACTGCGCCGTTCTTCACCATCACGGCGCCGAACGGCTCCTTCTTCGTGCGCATGAAGTCGTCGAGGGGGGGCGCGCTGAGCCTGCCGTCGAACGAAGTGCGGCTCCATGTGAACGCCGCGCTGCGGCCTGACCCGCCGACGAACATCCAGGGGGCGGTGCGGGGCTCGGCGCTCTGGCTCGCCTGGCGGAACACGTTCTCCGGCGGCACGCCGCAGAGCCTGATGCTCGATGTCACCGGCTCGGCCACCGTGTCGCTGCCGATTCCGCTCAGCGAGGAGTTCAACCTGCCGGCCATTCCGAACGGCACCTTCACCTTCCGCCTGCGGGCCGTGAACGCCGCCGGCGTGAGCAGCCAGTCGGGTTCGGTGACGTTGACGGCGCCCTCGACCACCTGCGCGCTGCCGCGCGTGCCGATGAACTTCCAGGTCACCAGGACCGGCAACGTCATCAGCGCCTCGTGGGAGACTCCGTCCGGCGGCACGCCGGCTGCCAGCTACCGCCTCAACGTGTCGGGGTCGTACGTGGGGTCGTTCCCGATTGCCGGCCGCGGCTTCGCCTCGGGCGCGCCGAGCGGCACCTACAACTTCAGCGTGCAGGCCGTGAACGCGTGCGGCGCCGGCCCCGTCACCGCGTTCCAGACCGTCGTCATCCCGTAGCCCGAGAGTACACGCCATGCATACGCACAAGCCTGCACGCCGCAACTTCCTGAAGCTGAGCACGCGCCTGGCCACGCTGGGGCTGACGGGCCTGGGCTTCGGCCCGGCCCGCTCCTGGTTCGTCACCGACGCCGCCGCGGCGCCGGTCAGCGATTACAAGGCGCTCGTCTGCGTCTACCTGTTCGGCGGCAACGACTGCAACAACACGATCGTGCCGCTCGACACCGCCCGCTACACGCAGTACCAGACGCTGCGGGCGAGCCTCACGCTGGCCCCGTCGCGGCTGACCTCGCCCATCCTCGATGCCAGCGGCAATCAGTACGGCATGCATCAGTCGCTGGCGCCCGTGAACACGCTGTTCAACGCCGGCCGCGTCGCCGTCGTGCTGAACACGGGGCAGCTCGAGCGGCCCCTGACGCGCCAGCAGTACCAGCAGGGTATGCTCGCGCCGAGCAATCTCTTCTCGCACTCCGACCAGACGCTGCAGGCGCAGACGGCCACCTCCAACTCGACGATTGGCGGCTGGGGCGGACGGCTGCTCGACGTCTTCGGCGTGAACGACACGCTCGGGGCCGTGTCGGTGTCGTCACCGGCGCCGTTCCTCCAGAGCGGCGGCGGCGCGCCGAACGTCATTCCGCCGGGCGCCAGCCTGAATCTGTCGGGGCTGAACATCTTCCCGTCGGCCGCGGCCACCGCGCGCCGCAACGCCGTCAACGCCATGCTGGCGCTCGACGCCGGGCACCCGCTGCGCACGGCGGCCAATGACGCCTTCGCCGATGGCCTGCAGCTCGCGGACACGCTCAACAACAGCGGCACCGTGAGCAATCTCAATACGGTGTTCCCCGGAACGGGGCTCGGGAACCAGCTTCGCGAAGTGATGAAGCTCATCCGGCTGCGCGCGCAGATCGGGCCCGGCCGGCAGGTGTTCTTCTGCTCGATGGGCGGGTTCGACACGCACACGTCGCAGGACTTCAACCACACGAGCCTGCTCACCGAGCTCGCCAATGCGCTGAGCGCGTTCTACAACGCCACCGTCGAAGCGGGCCTCTCGTCGCAGATCACCGCGTTCACGCAGTCGGAGTTCGGCCGCACGATTCAGCCGAACGGCACCGGTACCGACCATGCCTGGGGCGGCCACCAGTTCATCATCGGTGGTGGGGTGCGTGGCGGCATCTACGGCCAGATGCCGGAGTTCGCGCTGGGCGGTCCCGATGACGCCGGCAACCGCGGGGCCTGGATCCCCAAGATCTCGACGTCGCAGTTCGGCGCCACGCTCGGCAGGTGGTTCGGCGCGACGCCCGGTGAACTCGCCGTGGCCTTCCCGAACCTCTCGCAGTTCCCGACGTCCGACGTCGGGTTCATGCTCTAGCGGCGGGCCCGGCCGCCGGGCGCCCACGCCGTGACACCTCGTATCGCCGCCGTGAGGCGGCGATACGTCTGTACGGCGCCGGCGTGATGACGCCGTGACATCGGCCCGGTAGCATAGGACGCTGGAGGCGCGTCGTGCGCGTGAGGTACGGTCCCCAACTGAGCGCGCTTGCCGTCGTGGCGCTCATGACCGCGGCGTGCGCGCCGTCGGCGCCGGAGGTCGTCGAGGAGCAGCGTCTGGCGATGGGCTCCACGCTGCATCTCACCGCGCGCACGAACGATGCGCCGCGGGCGCGGGCGGCCTTCGCCGCCGTGTTCGCCGAGGTCGAGCGGCTCGAGGCGTTGCTCAGCACCTGGCGACCCGGGAGCGACGTCTCGCGCCTCAATGCCGCCGCTGGCGGCGCCCCCGTGCCCGTGCAGGCCGACACCCGTGCCGTGCTGCGCGCCGCCGCGCAGGTGAGCGCGTGGACGGAGGGGAAGTTCGACATCACGTTCGGCGCGCTCGCCGAGGTCTGGAAGTTCGATCACGACCAGGACAACCGCGTGCCGTCCGCGGCCGAGATCGCGGCGCGGGTGCCGCGCGTGGACTACCGGCGCGTCGTCGTGGACGACGGCGCCGGCACGGCCGCCATCACGCGGCCCGACCTGCGCGTGCATCTCGGCGGCATCGGCAAGGGCTACGCGGTGGACAGGGCCGTCGCGATCCTGCGGGCGGCGGGGCTGCGCGACTTCATGGTGCAGTTCGGCGGCGACCTCTACGTGGCCGGTGCGGCGGGGGAGTCGCCGTGGCGGCTCGGCATCCAGGATCCGCGCGGCGCCCCCGACGATCCGTTCGCGGTGCTCGAGCTGTCGGAGGCGACGTTCAGCACGTCAGGCGACTACGAGCGCTTCTTCGAGCAGGACGGCGTGCGCTACCACCACATCCTCGATCCGGCCACGGGACAGCCGGCGCGCGGCACCCGCAGCGTGACCATCGTCACGAAGGAGGCGCTCTGGGCCGACGGCCTCTCCACCGGCGTCTTCGTCCTGGGGCCGGAGCGCGGCATGGCGCTCGTCGAGCGCCTGCCGGATGTGGAGGCCGTCATCGTCACGGCGGAGAATCAGGTGCTCGTCTCGACCGGGCTGCGCGACCGCCTGATCGTGCGCCGGCCGCCCACGCCGTAGCGGGCGCGGGGCTAGCTCCTGACGGCCGTCAGGGGGATGGTGCCGCCCTTGCGCTTCTTGTAGTCGAGGATGCGCCAGTGCGGGCACTTGGCCTCGTCGGCGTAGACGCGTTCGCAGTCGTCGCAGCGCACGCACTCGGTCTGGATGATCCGCGGCCCTTCGATGGCGCCCCACTCACAGGTCTTCTCGCAGATCTTGCAGGTCTTGCATTCCGACCAGCGCTTGATCTTGAAGACGGTGAGAAACGAGATCACGCCGAGCGTCGCGCCGAGCGGGCACAGGAAGCGGCAGTAGAGATTGCGCACGAACACGGTGGCGGCGAGCAGCGTGCCGAGCATCGCCCACAGCAGCACCGACGACTCCGAGCGGCCGAACATCCAGAACGGCTCGACGTAGCGGTACACCATCGTGTTGTGCGTCACCGCGTAGTAGGCGAGCACCGTCGCGAGGATGCCGAACTTGATGTAGCCGGCGCGCTTCTCGATGCCCTTCGGCACGTCCACGCGCCACGACGACGGCAGGATCGCGTCCATGAGCTGCGTGAACGCGCCGTAGGCGCAGACGCGGCCGCAATAGAAGCGGCCCCACAGCACCGTCGACACCACCGTGAACCCGGCGAAGAGATACCACGCGATGTTGTGCCTGAAGGGCGGGAAGCTCCAGTCGACCACGCGAAAGACATCGGTGATCGAGAGCAGGTTGCTCTTGGCGAACCCCATGTAGAGCACGGACGCGGCCAGCGTCACGTACTTCAGCCGCACGCTCTTCCGGTGGAAGCTGACGTAGGCGAGCAGGAGGAAGGCGATGAGCGGGAGGATGTCGACGGCCTGGGCCGACAGCAGGTCGTTCCAGGTCTCGACGGGCTCCTCCTCGAAGCCCCAGGGATCGTCCGGTTGAATCACGGCTTGAGGTTGGCGGGATTCAGGAACGCCTTGGCCATGATGCGGGCGCTGTCCCGGATGGCGCGCGTGGCGCTCGAGACCGAGATCGTGGCCCGCGACACCGCGTGCACGTCACCGCCCACCTTGAAGGGCTGGCGGATGCTCTTGCCGGTGAACTGGGCGCTGAACTCGGGCGGCTGCACCGAGAAGTAGCCGTAGGGCTCCGAGTCGTAGTCGACGATCGCCCCGGTGAGGATGCCGGTCAGGTCCATGCCCACGAGGACGTGAATCGGCCCGTGGTAACCGTATTCGGCCGGCACGACGTCCGTGGTCCAGAAGGCGTACCCGAGCAGCGGCGGGTTCGGCGTGGTCTTCGGGTCGGCCGCGTAGGCCTTGAAGTGGAGGGGCGTGCCCTCCAGCGCCGAGAAGGCCGCGGCCTTCGGGAACAGGGCCCGCAGGTGGGCCTGAGGCTTGGGATTGGTGAAGATCCGGTCCGCGGCCAGCACCGCGATTCCCGCGGCGGCCACGATGGCCAGAACCGCCCCCGACATCCGTGTCCACTTCGCCACGCGCCGTCTCCTCGAGGTGCTTGCGGCGCCTGGAGCCGGCGCCGGACCAACAGTCTACGCTATACTTGAGGTCTCGCTTCTTTGAGCGCCCCCGCCGCGGACGCGCTTATGCCCCAAAGCAACGAGTTTGTCCGAGCCCGGTCCGGAGACAGGTCCGTCCCCGCCGCCGGCTCGCGTTGCGGCATTGGAGCGTGCGAAGTGATTGATCGACCCGACCACATGGCCGCGTTCGAGTTCGTCGTGGTCAGCTCCCTTCGCGCCGTTCAGCTCGTCCGCGGCTGCACCCCCCGGGTGCCGGCCGGACACCGCCATACGACCACGGCCCGCGCCGAAGTGGCGACGGGGATGGTCAGACGCGAGCCCGCGCCGCCCAATGACAAGCCGGTGGCGTAGGGTGCGTTCTTCAGGAGTCTGCTAAAGCAATGCCGTTTACCGCTCTGGGGCTGTCGCCCCGCACCATCAGCCCGCTGGCCCGTCTGGGCTACGAGACGCCCACGCCCGTCCAGGCGCAGACCATCCCGGCCGCCCTGCAGGGCCGCGACGTCCTCGCCCGCGCCCAGACCGGCACCGGCAAGACGGCGGCCTTCGGGCTGCCGATGATCGACCGCCTCGCCGCCGTGGCGCACGGGCAGGGCATCGCCCCGCGCGGTCTCGTGCTCGTGCCGACGCGCGAACTCGCGCTGCAGGTCAAGGAATCGCTCTTCGAACTGGCGCAGGGCACCCGTCTGCGCGTCATGACGATGGTGGGCGGCGAGCCCATCATGCCGCAGGTCCGCACGCTGCGCCGCGGCGTGGACATCGTCGTGGCCACGCCCGGCCGCCTCATCGATCACCTCGACCGCAAGACCATCGATCTGCGCACGATTGAAATCGTCACCCTCGACGAAGCCGATCGCATGCTCGACATGGGCTTCCTGCCGCCGCTCAAGCGCGTCATGAGCCTCGTGCCGGCGAACCGTCAGACGCTGCTGCTCTCGGCCACGCTCTCGAAGGAGATCATCGCCGTGGCGCGTGCCTTCACGAAGGACCCGGTGCGCATCGACGTGGCCCCGGAGCACGTCGTCGCCTCGACCGTCGTGCACCGCGTGTTCGCCGTGCCGCAGGAGCAGAAGCGCGACGTGCTCGCGCACATCCTCACGACGGGCCCGACGCGCCAGACGCTGGTCTTCTGCCGCACCAAGCACGGCTCCGACCGCGTCGGCCGTTTCCTCGAAGGGGCCGGCCTGCGCACCGCCGTCATCCACGGCGACAAGAACCAGGGCGCCCGCAAGCGCGCGCTCGCCGACTTCAAGGCCGGCCAGGTCTCGGTGCTCGTCGCGACCGACGTCGCCGCGCGCGGGCTCGACATCGAGAAGCTGCCGCTCGTCGTCAACTTCGACCTGCCGCTCGTGGCGCAGGATTACATCCACCGCGTCGGCCGCACCGGGCGCGCCGGCCAGGAAGGCGAGGCGATCTCGCTCGCCACCACGGCCGAACGCGCGCTGCTGCACGACATCCAGAAGCTGCTGCCGTCGCCCATCGAACGCGCCGTGCTGCCCGACTTCACGCCATCGGCGCCGGCCCGTGGCCCGCACGCCCATGCGGCGCCGCGGCCGCACGACGCCTCGCGCGGGCCCAAGGCCCCGG
>JALHON010000120.1 GCA_022842985.1 Acidobacteriota bacterium
CGTGCTCGACCAGTTCGGCCTGCATCTCGACGAATCCGGCCGCTGGTCGGGCCGCACCGCCGCCCCGCTCGGCGCCCGCGGCTGACCGCGGCGCCGGCCGCACGGCCGTCCTCGCCAGGCGTCACCGCGGCCCGGACGGTGGTTTACACTCGCCGGATGCGTATCCGTCTGGCCCTCGCCGCTTCGCTCGCCACCACCCTTGCCGGCTGCTCGTCGCCGGCGGAGACGCCCGCCCCGGCCCCGACGCCCGCGGCGACCGCTCCCGCCGCCCGCACCTACCTGCTCGAACGGGTGGATGACGCCGCCGTCGTGCAGCTCTATGCCGACGGCTTCAAGGACCTGCCGCTCAACGAGAAGCGCCTCGTCTATCACCTGACGCAGGCGGCCATCGCCGGCCGCGACATCTACTGGGACCAGCGCTACGCGCATGGTCTCGCGATGCGCGGCGTGATGGAACAGATCGTCACGCACAGCACCGGCATCGACCCGGCGACGCTGGCCGAGATCACGCGCTACACGAAGCTCCTGTGGCTCAACTCCGGCCCCTACAACAACCTCACGGCCCGCAAGTTCGTCCTCACCTGCACGCCCGAGGCGTTTGCCGCCGCGGCGGCGCAGGCGGCGAAGAACGGCGCCACCTTCGCGACGAACGCCGGGGAGTCGCTCGACCAGATGCTGACCCGCATGCGGCCGCTCTTCTTCGACGCGACCGTCGATCCGATGGTCACGCAGAAGACACCCGAAGGCGGCAAGGACATCCTGCAGGCGAGCGCCAACAACCTCTACCGCGGCGTCTCGATGGCCGACCTCAAGGGCTTCACCGAGAAGTACGGCCTCAACTCGCGCCTCGTGAAGGAGAACGGCCGGCTGGTCGAGGAGGTCTACAAGGTGGGCGGCCGCTACGACGCGCAGATCCGCGCCATCATCGGCCACCTCGAAGCCGCGCAGGCCTTCGCCACGCCGACGATGAAGGAGGCACTTGCGAAGCTCGTGCAGTGGTATCGCACCGGCGAAGACGCCGACCGCAAGGCCTACGACATCGCGTGGGTGAACGACAAGGCGTCGCCGGTGGACACGATCAACGGCTTCATCGAGGTCTATCTCGACGCCCGCGGCGTCAAGGGGTCGTGGGAAGCGCTGGTCTACTACGTGAACCGGCAGAAGACCGTGGACATCGAGAAGCTCGCGAGCAACGCGCAGTGGTTCGAAGACCGCATGCCGTGGGCGCCCGAGTTCCGCAAGGCCGGCGTGAAGGGCATCACGGCCACCGCCATCGACGTGGTCGTCGAAACCGGCGACTCCGGACCGATTACGCCGGTGGGCATCAACCTGCCGAACGACCAGAAGGTGCGCGAGGAACACGGCAGCAAGTCGGTGTCGCTCTCGAACGTGACCGAGGCCTACGACAAGTCCACCGTGCCGGAGTTCCGCAAGGAGTTCGCGTGGACGCCGGAAGAAATCGCGCGCGCCGACAAGTGGAGCGCCTTCGCCGGCGAGCTGCACACCAACATGCACGAGGTCATCGGCCACGCCTCGGGCAAGGTGTCCGACAAGGTCGGCGGCAATCCCGCGACGCTGCTCAAGGAGCAGTACTCGGCGCTCGAGGAAGGCCGCGCCGATCTGGTCGGCCTCTACTTCCTGGCCGATCCGAAGCTCGCCGAGCTCGGCATCCTGAAGGCCGAGGACCAGGCCGAGATCGTGCAGGCCGAATACGAGGCGTACACGAAGAACGCGCTCGTGCAGCTGCGCCGCATCCGGCAGGGCACGCAGATCGAAGAAGACCACATGCGCAACCGCCAGATGATCGTGCGCTGGCTGATGGCCAACACCAAGGCCATCGAGACGCGGCAGCGCGACGGCAAGACCTTCTACGTGATGGTGGACGCAAAGGCGTTCCGCGAGGGGGTGGGCCGCCTGCTCGGCGAGGTGCAGCGCATCAAGGGCACCGGCGACTACGCCGCCGCCAAGGCCCTCTTCGAGACCTACGGCGTGCACTTCGATCCGAAGCTGCGCGACGAGGTCGTGGCGCGGGTCGATCGCCTGAAGCTGCCCTCCTACTCCGGCTTCGTCATGCCGAAGCTGACCGCGGTGACCGACGCCTCGGGCGCCATCACCGACGTCACGATCACCTACCCGATGGACCTCGCGGCGCAGATGCTCGAGTTCTCGAAGGTGGGCGCCGGCCTGAAGTAGCCTGGCGATGACCACGCGCGCCTACCGGGCCGGACAGACCGTCGAGGACTACTGCCGCGCCTGCCACGTCGACCGCATCCACACGGTCGTGGTGGTGGACGGTGAGGGCCGGCCGCTGCGTGTCACGTGCGACTTCTGCCGCAGCGAACACAACTTCCGCGGCGGCGGACGGACGGCCGTGCCCGGGGCGCCGGTGGCGGCCGCCCCGCGCGCCGCCCGCACGCCATCCACGCCCTCGTCTCCATCCGCCCTGCCGCTCGTGAGCGAGCGCGAACTCTCGGAGCCCGTCATGAGTGAACCGTCCGGCGTGCACCTCGAAGCGCTCATCCGCCGCATCATCCGCGAAGAGACGGGGCTCACACCGGCCGCACCGGCCGAGAAGTGGCGCGGCGGCGATCTCGTGCTCCGCCCCGGCAAACCGGGCGTGCAGGAGAAGAGCTGGCCGATCGAGACGTTCTTCCACAAGATCGTCATGCTGCGGAACCGCCTGCGCACGCTCGAACAGCAACTGAACGCGTCCGACCTGCCCGACGATCAGAAGCTCAAGATCCAGAGCTACATCACCGGCTGCTACGGCTCGCTCACGAGCTTCAACGTGCTCTTCGCCGACGAGACCGACCGCTTCGTCGGCGCCGCGAGCGACTAAGTGCCCCGGCCCCCAATGGCACGCTCCGTGCGCCGCTTCCGTGCCAATTGGGACAGGGCACTGTGCGGGATCTGCGTACTGTTGGCAGCAGCGGCGCTCAGCGGGCAGACCACGCCGCGCGCGCGGACGCTCGGCGTGCCCTTCACCGGCACGCCTGGTCCGCTCAACGCCATCACCGACGTCGCCGGCGTGGAAGTCGGCCACACGACGATCGTGCGCGGCGACGGCGCGCTCGTGGTGGGCCAGGGGCCGGTGCGCACGGGCGTCACCGCCATCTGGCCGCGCGGCAAGCGGTGGTCGCCGGTCTTCGCGGGCTGGTTCGCCGGTAACGGCTTCGGCGAGATGACCGGCGCACCGTGGGTGGTCGAGGGCGGCGTGCTCGGCGGCCCGGTCATGATCACGGGCACGTATTCCGTGGGTGTCGTGCGCGATGCCGTGAACAGCTACTTCCACGAGGTACTGAAGACGCCGATTCCGTGGCATCAGCCGGTGGTCGGTGAGACCTCGGACGCCTTCCTGAACGACGGCCAGGGCCAGCACGTCACGAAGGCGCACACGTTCGACGCGCTCAGTGCCGCGCGCGGCGGCGCGGTGCCGGAAGGCAACGTGGGCGGCGGCACCGGCATGGTCGCGCACGGCTTCAAGGGCGGCATCGGCACGGCGAGCCGCGTCGTCGGCACCGACATCGTCGGCGTGCTCGTGCAGGCCAACTACGGCACGCGCGAGAGCCTGACGATTGCCGGCGTACCGGTGGGACGCGAGATCAGGGGCGCCGAGCGGCGGCGCACGCCCCCCGCCCCCGCCGATCGCGACGGCTCGATCATCGTCGTCGTGGCAACGACCGCGCCGCTCCTGCCCCACCAGCTCGAGCGCCTGGCGCGCCGCGTGCCGATGGGCATCGCCCGGCTCGGCGGCACGGCCTCGAACGGCTCGGGCGACATCTTCCTGGCGTTCTCCACGGCCAATCCCGGCGCCGCGGCGGAGACCGGCGCCACACCGCTCACCTGGCTCCCGAACGGCGATCTCACGCCGTTCTTCGACGCCACGGTCGAGGCCACGGAGGAGGCGATCGTGAACGCGCTCGTGGCCGCGACGACCATGACCGGCATCGACGGCCACACCGCCTACGCGCTGCCGCACGACGAGCTGCGCGCCCTGCTCGCGAAGTACGGACGCCTGGCGCGGTAGCTCAGCGCGACGGCCGCTGGCCGAGCGCCGGGAGTCCCGTGCGGCGGCGGATGGCGCTCACGAGATTCCCGCGCCGCCCGTAGCGCAGGGCCGCGAACGGCGCGAAGGGATGGATGCCGAGCGCCATGGCGGCGGCGGCCACGGGCCGGAACACCAGCGCGCGGAGGCCCTCGCCCGAGCGTGTCCCGAAGCGGTATGCGTTGACGTCGCGCTCCCCACTGAGCGCCGCGGACTCGAGCGCACGGGCGCGGAAGCCGGGCTCGCACTGCATCGCCCTGGCGATGCGATCGTGCTCGGCGCTGCCCTGCGCCAGATAGCTGCCGGCGCGGGCACTCGACGGCACGGCCAGCACCGTGGGGTGCGGTTGCACGCGCATACGGGCGCCGCGGCGCCAGGCACGGAAGAGCCAGTCCTGCGACGGCGACACGAAGAGATCACGCGCCGCCCGCCACGGCCCGACGCCGTCGACGAGCGCGCGTGTGCAGACCCACGACGAGGCGAACACGAAGATCCGTGGATCGTAGTCCGCGCCGAAGGGCACGCCGCTCAGGCGGAACTGCCCGTCCGTTGAATCACCGTCCCCGGGCGGCAGTGCGACGAGCAGCGGCGACCACACGAAGTCGGCCCGTTCGCGCTCGAGGTGCGCGAGCGCCGTCTCGAGATGCTCGGGAAAGAACAGGTCGTCGTGATTGAGGAACGCCACATACCGGCCGCGCGCCCGCCGCAGCCCTTCGTTGTTCGGCGCCGACTGCTCCCCCGCGTTTTCCGGCAGATTGATGAACTGCACGCGCGGGTCGGCGGCAGCGGCGACGACCGCCGCGGACTCATCCGTGCAGGCATCGCCGACGACCAGAAGCTCCCAGTCGTCGAGGGTCTGACGGCGCACGCTCTCGACGGCGTGTGCGAGCAGGCGCGCGCGATTGAACGTCGCGATGATGACGGTGATACGCGGATCGGGGGACATGCGTCACGCGGCGTGACCACCGCGCGACCTCCAGCATACAATCCCGCTCGTGACGCACGCAGCCGTCCTTGGCGCCGGGCTCATGGGCGTCTCGACCGCGCTGTTCCTGGCCCGCGGCGGCGCGCGCGTGACGCTCGTCGATGCGGCGCCGGCGATCTGCGCCGGGGCCAGCCGCTGGAACGAAGGGAAGATCCACCTCGGGCATCTGTACGCCGCCGATCCGTCGCTGCGCACGGCGCAGCGCCTCCTCCCAGGCGGACTCGCCTTCCGCCCGCTCGTCGAGTCGCTCATCGGGCACAGTCTGGCGCCGGCCATCTCCACGAGCAGCGACCTCTACCTCGTGCATCGGCGCTCGGTCGTCGACGCCGACACGACCGGGCGCTACTACGACGCGGTCACGGCGCTGGCGGCCAGCCACCCGGCGGCGGCGCGCTACCTGCAGCCGATCGGCGCGGCGCGCGCGGAACGCCTGGACGACCGGACCCTCGACGCACTGACGAATCGCACCGAGATCGTCGCCGGCTTCCGCGTGCCCGAGCGGTCGGTCTCGACGCGCTGGGTGGCCGACCGGCTCGCCGCCGCCGTGGCCGCCGAGCCCCGCATCGACGTGCGGCTGTCGACGCGTGTCACCGGTCTCACGACCGGGCCGGCCGGATTCGACGGTCCGCTCACGATCGTGACTGCGCACGGCTCCGAGGGCCCGTTCGATGCGGTCGTCAACGCCCTGTGGGAGGGCCGCGTCGCCCTCGACACGGCGGCGGGCCTCGCGCCGCCGGCCGCCTGGAGCTCGCGCTACCGCGTTGCCGTGTTCCTCGAGACCGCGGCGCCGGTCACGACACCGAACGCCGTCATCGCCACCGGTCCCTTCGGCGACGTGAAGAACTACGACGGCCGCTCGCTGTATCTCTCGTGGTACGACACGGGACTGCTGGCGGACGGCTCAGGACCGGCCCCGCCCGCGGTGCCGCACCTCGACGACCTCGCCGCATCGCGCCTGGCGGACGCAGTGATCGCGCAACTCGGCGGGCTGCTGCCCGAGGTGGCCGACCTGCCATCGCGCACGGCGTCACGGCAGGTGGCGGGCGGCTGGGTGGTGGCCGCCGGCCACGGCGCGCTCGACGACCCGGCCTCGACGCTGCACCGCCGCGACCGCATCGGGCTCACACGGCACGGCCGCTACCTGTCGGTCGACACCGGCAAGTACTCCGTGGCGCCGTGGCTCGCGCGTGCGGTGGCCGACGCGCTGCTGTGAGATTTCGCCACCGTGGGCCTGCCGCAGGTGTGCGCCGGACAGATCGAGAACCCGCCGGTCGGACGATGGGCGACGACCTGGCCGGCATGGGCCGCGGTGCAACCGCCAGGTCGTGGCGCGCCCGGCAGGGATCGAACCTGCGACCCCCGGCTTAGAAGGCCGGTGCTCTATCCGACTGAGCTACGGGCGCGTGGGACCAATCGTAGCAGCCCGGAGCGCCGGCCGCCTCACACCCGCCGGGCCCAGCGGAGTTTCGCGGACGACGCCCGCGGGTTCGCGCGGGTCTCCGCGGCCGAGGCCCGCATCACGTCGGCGCTGACCGCGGCATAGACCCCGTCGCGCTCGCCGGTCTGGAACGCCTTCTTCACGCGCCGGTCCTCGCCCGAGTGGAACGTGAGGATGGCGACGCGGCCGCCGGGGCGTAGCACGAGCGGCAGGGCGCGCAGCAGGGCGTCGAGCGCGCCGAATTCGTCGTTCACCGCGATCCGTACCGCCTGGAACACGCGGCGCACGGCTCGCTCGACGTCCTCCGCCGCCGTCCGTGGACGCGCCGTCACGACGGCCGCCCGCACCGCGTCGGCGAGATCGCGCGTGCTGGCGAACGCCTGACCGGCGACGCGCGCGGCAATCACCTCGGCCTGCGGCTCGTCCGCGTTCGTGACGAACACCGAGGCCAGGTCGGCCGCGCTCATGCGGGCCAGCCACGCCGATGCCGGAAGCCCGCGCGCCGGATTCATGCGCATGTCGAGCGGCGCCGCGTCCTTGAAGGTGAAGCCGCGGGCGGGGTTGTCGATCTGCATCGACGAGACGCCCAGATCGGCCAGCACGAGGTCCGCGCCGCCGGGCGCGGCCGCCGCCAGCACCTGCGCGATGCCGGCGAAGTTCGTGCGGTGCGCCTCGAACACCTCGGCGCCGAAACCGGCCTCCCGCAGCCGCGCCTCGGCGCGCGGCAATTCCAGCGGATCCTGATCGAGACCGATGAGCCGTCCGCCCGGCAGCACGCGCTCGAGAATCGCCCGCGCGTGGCCGCCGAACCCGAGCGTGCAGTCCACGGCGACCTCGCCGGGCCGCGGGGCCAGCACGGCAAGGATCTCGTCCACCATGATCGGCCGGTGCATGCCGGCCGGCGTCTTCCCCGCCGCGAGCACGCGCGCCACGTCGGCGGCGTAGCGCTCGGGCTGCAGCTCCTTGTACTTCTCGTGGAAGGCGCGCGGGTTCCGGCCGGCGTAGCGGGGGCGGCGCATCGGCTCAGGCTCCGGCGGCGAGGCGGCGCCGCACGAACTGCACGAGTTCCGGAAACGGCGCGCGGTCCACGAAGTGGCCACGGTCGGTGTGCTCGAAGTAGCTGGCGCCGAGCCGGGCGGCGACGAACCGCGCCTCGCCCACCGGGATGAGGGGATCGTCGGTCGACTGGAAGATGCCGATCCATGACTGGTGGCGGCGGATGGCGTCCCAGTCCCACGGCGCGCGGTAGTAGCCGCTCGCCCGTTCCCCCGGATCGCCGAGGTCGGTGTGGCAGACGCCGACCAGCACCGAGCCGAGCAGCGGATGTGTCTCGGCATACCGCATCGCCGCCACCGCCCCCGACGAATGGCCGATGAGCACCGTCCGTGCGTCGGCGCCCAGTGACTCGAGGAACGGCAGCCACACGCTGGCCCGCGCCCGCACGTTGTCGGGAAACGTGCGGTTGACGACCTCGAGCCCGAGCGCCGTGAGGTCGCGTTCGACGAACGGCAGCCAGCCATCGGCGGCCGTGCAGCCGCCGTTGCCGTGGATGAGGATGACGCGGGGCGGGGCGGTCACGGGATGTGCCGATTATCCCGTGTCGGCCAGTCGCGTGTCCTGCCGCTGCACGGCGTGGCGCTCAAGGTCGGTCCGGAGCCGCCGATTCCACGCATGGAGGTGACGTGCCGGACGGCCAGTCGTGCCGGCCCGCGCCCCTGCCCGACACGTACGTTCATGACCACGGCTCCCGACCCACCCGCGCCACACCAGGCTGCCACCGAGGCGGCGGCGTGGCCGCCGCCCCTGCCCGGCGCGCTGCTGGACCTGGCGGAGACGATGACGCACGCCGTGGCCATCCTGGACACCGCGGGTCTCGTGACCTGGGCCAACCGCGGCTTCACGCGCCTCACGGGCTTCGGGCCATGGGACACGGCGGGACGGTCGTTCACGGGACTCGTGCGCCTCGGCGGAGCGGACGACGGCCCGACCCTCGACGTCGGCGATGCGCTGGCCGCCGGGCGATCGTTCGACGCCACGGTCTCGCTGCACCGTAAGGACGGCGCGCGGCGCTGGGCCGACCTCGACATGCACCCCGTGGCCGACGCCGCGGGGACGGCCGTGGCCCACGTGGTGGTGCTGACCGACGCCACCGAGCGCGAGCAGACCTCGACGCGGCTGGCGCACGCCGAACGTCTCGCCACCATCGGCCGCCTCGCCGCCGGTGTCGCCCACGAGATCGCCACCCCGGTGCAGTTCGTCGGCGACTCGGTGCAGTTCCTGCGCGATGCGATGACCGATCTGGCCACCGTGATCGTGGCCCTGCAGCGCGTGCGTCAGGCGGTGACCGACGGCACGCCGCCGGCGGAGGCCGCCAGCGCGGCGCTGGCGGCCGAGGATGCCGCGGACCTCGAGTACCTGCTCGAGAACACGCCGCGGGCCGTCGAGAGCTGCGTCGAAGGCCTCGACCGCGTGAGCGCGATCGTGCGCTCGCTCAAGGAATTCGCCCACCCGCAGCAGAGCACGATGGCGAGCGTCGACCTCAACCACGTCGTGCGGAGCACGCTGACGCTGGCCCGCAATGAGTACAAGTACGTGGCCGACCTCGACACCGACTTCGGCGCCCTGCCTCCGGTCACCTGCATCGCCGGCAGCATCAGCCAGGTCGTGCTGAACCTGGTCGTGAATGCCGCGCACGCCATCGGCGACATCGTAAAGGCCCGCGGCGGCAAGGGCCACATCGCCGTCTCGACGGCCCTCGACGGCGCGCACGCGGTCATCACCGTGCGCGACACCGGCTGCGGTATCGCCGACGACGTGCGGCCGCACATCTTCGAGCCGTTCTACACGACGAAGGCCGTCGGCAAGGGCACCGGGCAGGGGCTCGCCCTGGCCTGGTCGATCGTCGCCGGCGATCACGCCGGGGCCATCGAGGTCGACAGCACGCCCGGCCAGGGTGCCACGTTCCGTGTGCGTCTGCCGCTCGCCGGCCGCGCCGCCGGCCGGCTCACGGCGGAGGCCGCATGACACGCCGTCTTCCTGCGGTCGTACTGCTGGCCACGCTCGCCGCCGGGCTCGCCGCCGGGTGCGGGCGCCGCGAACCGCTCCGCATCGGCATCAACCCGTTCCCGTCCTACGAGTTCCTCTACCTCGCGGACGTGCAGGGGTTCTATCGCGACGAAGGACTCGAGGTACGCGTGCTCGAGTTCGGATCGCTCTCGGACACCCGCCGCGCCTACGAGCGCGGGCAGCTGGACGCGATGGGCAGCACGGTGATCGAGGCGCTGGTCGTGCGCGACCAGTCGGCCCGCTCGCCGCAGATCGTCCGCGTCATCGACTACTCCGACGGCGCCGACGTGCTCCTGGCGCAGCCGTCGGTCACGTCGGGCGCGCAGCTGCGCGGGGCGCGGGTGGGCGTGGAACTCGCCGCACTGCCGGTCTTCGTGCTGGGGAGCGCCCTCGACACGCTCGGCCTGCGCCTGTCCGACCTCAAGATGGTGTCGAGCAATCCCGAGGCCATGGAACGTGCGTTCCGCCGCGGCGAGCTCGATGCCATCGTCACCTATCCGCCGGTGTCGACTTCGCTGCAGCGGGACCTGAAGACCACGACGCTCTTCACGTCGGCCGACGCGCCCGGTGACATCGTCGATGTGCTGCTCGTCGAGGCCGAGACGACGCGCACGCGCGCGGCCGACGTCGCGGCGATGCTGCGCGCCCACGATCGCGCCCGTCAGTACGCCCTCGACCACCCCGCCGAGGCGTACGCCATCATGGCGCGCCGCGAAGGCCTGACGGTGCAGGAGTTCGCGGCCTCGCTCGCCGACGACATCGTGCTGGTCGAGGCCGACGCGCAGGCCCCGTACTTCGGCGCCGGCGGCCGGCTCCCCGGCATCATCACGAAGGCCGATCGCCTGATGCGCGAAGCCGGCCAGCTGACCCGCCCTCCCCGCACGGCCGACCTCGTGTCCGGCGCGTTCCTCGGCGGAGGCGCGCGATGACCGACTCGCTGCTCGCCATCAGCGGACGGTCGCTGCGCTGGAAACTGCTGGCGCCGATGGCGATCTTCTGGGCGGCCCTCGCCGCGGTCGCCATCGTCGGCCTGCAGTGGGAAGCCGAGCGGCGCCTCGAGCAGTCGCTGGCGCGGCGGGCCGAGGTGTTCGCCAACCTGGTGAACTACAGCGCCGAGAGCGCCGCCACCCAGGCGGAACTGCAGCGCTTCGTCACCAAGGCCTCGGCCGAACCGAACGTGCTGGCCATCGCCGTGGCCGCCGGCCGACCGGCCCGCGTGGTGGCCAGCAGCCGCTACGCCTGGCGCGGCCTGCTCGTGTCGGAGCTCCCGCACGGCGAAATTGCCGACGACCTCGCCAGTGCCATCAGCCAGGGGACGAGTCTCTGGCACTTCCACACCGAAGTCCACCGCTTCGACTACAGCGCGCCGCTGCTGCTCAGTCTGCCGGCGCTCACCGACGGCTCGCTCGCCTCGGGCGCCGTTGCCATCCATCTCGATACCCGGCCGCTGCAGGACGAGCTCACCCGCTCGGCGGCCGCGTGGGTGCTCGCCATCCTCGCCGGCGCCACCGCGTTCACGCTCATCGGCTTCCAGGTGCTGCACCGCCGCGTGCTCGGTCCGCTCGCCGCCATCGCCGATGCCGTGCACGCGCACCGCGAGGACGACGACGCCACGTGGGCGCCCACGCACACGGGCGATGAGCTCGGGGCGCTGGCGCGCACACTGCGGGCGTCGATTCAGGAGCGCACCCGCACGGTCTCGGCGCTGCGCTTCTCGGAACGCATGGCCTCGGTGGGCACGCTCGCCGGCGGCGTCGCCCACGAGATCCACACGCCGCTCCAGTTCGTGAACGACAGCGTGCACTTCCTGCGCGATGCATCGAACGACGCCCTGCAGACGCTGGCCGACGTGCGCGAGGCGGCCACGTCGGTGCCCGCCGACGCGCCGGCGGAGCGCCTGCGGGCAACGCTCGACAGCGTGGCCCGGGCGGTCGAAGGCGCCGACATCGACTACCTCGTGGAACGGCTGCCGCGCGCCGCCGATCGCAGCGTCGAGGGCATCGAACGCGTCGAGGCGATCATCCGCTCGCTCAAGGCGTGTGCGGATACGTCCTCGGGGGACCTGCGCGCGGACGATGTGAACCGGGCCGTCAAGAACGCGGTGACGGTCGTCGAAACCGACTGTCTGCGGGTGACCCTGCTCGGCGTCGAGTTCGGCGAGCTGCCGGCGGTCGTCTGCCGCGCCGGCGACATCTACGAAGCGGTGCTGCAGATCCTCACGAACGCCGTCGAGGCCGTGGCCCGGCGCCACGGCGCGGGGCCGTCCGGCGCGCTGCCAGCCGGCCGCATCGCGGTGCGCACCGCGCGCGAGGGCGCCGACGTGGTCATCACGGTCACCGACAACGGCGCCGGCATCGACCCGGCGATCGCCGACCGCGTGTTCGATCCGTTCTTCACGACGAAGGAAGTGGGACGCGGCGCGGGACAGGGCCTGGCGATTGCCTGGCGCATCGTCACCGAACGGCACGGCGGTCAGCTGACGTTCGTCAGCGCCACTGGCGCCGGCACGACCTTCACAGTGCGGCTGCCGATTGCCGGCCCGGCCGCGGCCGAGACGCGGGAGATTCTGGCGGCATGAAGCGCATCCTTTTCGTGGACGACGAGCCGCTCGTGCTCGACGGGCTGCGCGACCTCTTCCGCAAGCAGCGGCGCGAGTGGGACATGGTGTTCGCCCCCGGCGGCCCTGAAGGCATCGCCGCGCTCGGCGGCGCGCCTTTCGACGTCATCGTGTCCGACATGCGCATGCCCGGCGCCGACGGCAACGCCGTGCTGCAGGTGGCGCGCGACCGGCAGCCGGCGGCGGCCCGTGTCATCCTCTCCGGCTACGCCGGCCGCGAGGCGGAACTCGCCGCGCTCACCGTGGCGCATCAGTTCGTGAGCAAGCCGTGCGAGCCGGCGAGGCTGCGCGGGATCATCGAGCGCGCCTGCGCGCTGCCGGCGCTGCTCGCGAGCGACCGCCTGCGCCAGATCGTCGGCGGCCTGGGCCGCCTGCCATCACCGCCGAAACTCTACTGGGACCTGACACGCGCCACGGCGCGGCCCGACGTCACGATGCAGGAACTCGCGGACCTCGTCGAACAGGACCCGGCGATGACGGCGAAGGTGCTCCAGCTCGTCAACTCCGCCGTCTACGGCTCGGCGCGGCACCATGCGTCGGTGCACCAGGCGCTGCTCTACCTCGGCACGCAGCGGCTCAAGGCGCTGGCCGTGACCGCGCAGGTGTTCCTCGCGGGCCAGGCCTCGGCGCGCGGCATCGACCTCGAAGCCCAGCAGCGCCATGCCGCCAATGTCGCCGCCCTGGCGCAGCAGTTCGTCGCCGATCCGGCACGCGCGGAAATCGTCTTCACCGCGGCCCTGCTCCACGAAATCGGGAAAGTCGTGCTGGCCATCGGCGCGCCCGACGAAATGGACGAAGTGTCGCGCCTGTGCCAGGCCACCGGCGCGCTGCCGTACGAGGTGGAACAGGACGTGCTCGGCACGACACACGGGGATGCCGGCGCCTACCTGCTCGCGCTCTGGGGCCTGCCGCTCGAAATCGTGGAAGCCGCCCAGCATCATCACCACCCGGAGCGGGCGCCGACCGACATCGTCGTCGCCGTGCATGCCGCCGACGCGCTGCTGCACGAGGTCGAGCCGTCGCCACCGGACCCTGCCACGAGCCGCCTGCGCGTCGAGTTCCTCGAGCAGACGCCCTGGGGCGCGCAGCTGCCGCGCTGGCGGGCCCTCGCCCGCGACGCCCGCCCGCACTGAGGCCGCCGTCCCGTGCACTACAATGCCGGGACGGTCGTCGAGCTGCCCCCACGCTCCGCCGCCGCCGGAGGCGCGAATGCCGGACGTGCGCGAGTTCCAAACCGTGGTGGACGAGGCGGAGCAGGCCGCGCGGGCCGGCGACTTCGTGCTCGCCGATCGCCGTCTGCGTGACGCCCTCGGGCTGCAGGAGGCGTCGCTCGGCGCCGACCATCCCGCCCTGGCGAGCACACTCAACAACCTCGCCGTCGTCTGCGAGACGCTTGGCCAGTTCGACGACGCCGAGCGGTTCTACCGCCGCGCCCACGCCATTGCGTCCGGGGCGCTGCCACCCGGCGATCCGCTCGTCGTCACGAGCCGCGACAACCTGCAGGACTTCTGCGCCGCGCGTGGCCTGCGGTTCGAGGATTGGCCGGGCATCGGCCAGCCCGAGGCGCCGATCCCGCCGCCCGTGCACGAACCGCCACCCGCCCGGCACATGCCAGAGACGGCCGCGCCACCAGCGCGCCCGGCACCGTCCCCAACGCCCCCGGCCCCGGCGTCCGCCACGATGCCAAGGCACGCGCAGCGGCCGGCCAGCCCGTGGTCCGCGCGTGGCATCGGGGCCGTACTGGTCGTGGCCGCCATTGGTACGCTTGTGATGCTGACTTCCTGGCGGAACACCGAGCCGGCCGCGGCGCCACCCGCGGCGGCCACGGCAACGGCGCCGGCGCCCCGGCCACCCGCCGCCGTCGCC
>JALHON010000121.1 GCA_022842985.1 Acidobacteriota bacterium
GCCGCCAGGCCTGCGGTAGCGTCGCCGCACGGTCGCGCCCGTGCCCCCAGGCCGTGAGCACACCATCGCGATACGGCGCGCCGGCCACCTCGGCCACCCACGACTCGTAGGCCGCCGTCCATTCGAGCGCCTGCGTGAGCAGCGCGCTCGCGGCCCGCCAGTGGTCGCGCGTCCACGGCACGGTCAGACCATGCACGTCGCCCGGTGCGTGGGCGTGACGCGCCGCCCGCCAGTCGGGCGAGAAGCGCGGCACGAACGCGTAGCGGCCGAGCAGGAGCGTGCCGCACGCCAGGTCCGACGCCATGAGGCCCCAGCCCCAGAGCGTGATGCGACGGCCCGGCGCCAGGCTCAGGCAGTAGCGCGTGCCCCCGGGTGCGCCGTCGGGCTGCCGCGTGCGGGCGAAGCCGCGCATGAGCAGCAGATTGCCGTCCGTGCGGCGGATGTCCTGCCCCCAGCACCAGCACTGCTGGTGCAGCAGCGCTTCGCCGCGGCGGCGCAGCCGCGCCGGCAGCAGGAACGGACCGTTGCCGGGTGAAGTGAGGGCCGTCGTCGCCTGTATCACGGTCGCGACCGACGATAGTCAGGAGGACCACGCGGCGTCCCCGCCCGCCTGACGAACGGCACGCCGGCCCCCGCGGACAGCCGGCCCGCGCCAACGAGCGGCGGCTGTTCATGCAGCCGCCGCCGCCATTCATGGCGGTGACGCGGCGCCTCATCGAGTCGTGCATCGGCCGCGCGGCACACTCGGGCTACGGTGTGACCGGATGCCCAGGCTGGTACTCGTCGGCGAACTCGACCAGATGCGCCCGCTGCTCGAGCTGGTGCCCGACGGCGAGTACGCGGTGATGCTCGTGCCGGATGCCGCGGCGGCACGCGGGCTGCCGGCGCTGCCCGGTGACGCGACGGTGCTGCTCACGCCGCTGCCGGCGGCGACGACGACGGACACGCCCCGCGCCCCATGGCCGTGGCTGGCGTGGAATCGCGCCGACGATCCCGCGCTGACCAACGCCGCCTACGAGCATGGGGCACTGGCGGTGCTGCCGGCGCGGCTCACCCGCGAGGGCCTCGGCTCGGCCCTGCGCACGGCGTTCACGCGGGCGCAGGATCCGCGCGCGGCGGCTACGCGGCTGCCGCGAGGCGAGGGACGGTTCGCGCGCGGCGCCCGCATCCACGTGGCGGAAGACGACGTGCTCGTCGTCGAGACCGGCATCGTGGCCACGACCGTGCTGCACGAGGATGGCGCCGAAGTGCTGACGGCGCTGCACGGGCCCGGCTCGATCGTCATCGGCCACCCGGCCGACTCCTGCTGCCTGCAGATCCACGCGCACACCGAGGTCCGCGCCATCGTGCAGGGCTGGGCGCACATCGCCGGCACGCCGCGCTTCGCCGAGCGCCTGCGGGCCCGCGTGCGCCGGATGGAGGCCTGGGCCGCCGTGCAGGCCCGCGCGCACCTGCAGGACCGGCTCATCGGCCTGCTGTCGCTGCTCGCCGAGAGCTTCGGTGAGCCGCGAGGCGACGGCGTGCTGGTGGAGGTGCGCCTGACGCACGGCCAGCTGGCGGCGGCCATCGGCGCCACGCGCGCCACGGTGACGCGGCTCATCGGGCGCCTGCGCGCCGAAGGGGTGCTCGATACCGACGGCGAGGGGCAGCAGGAGCGGTTCATCCTGCATGTCGTGGAGCGGCACGTGCACCACTGACGCGGTGCGAATCGACACCACGCCGCCGCTCCAGGCGATACCGTCGCCCGCCGCACCGCCTCTCTACGATAGGCCTCCGCCATGGAGTCCACGCGCCGGCAGTCCCTCGCTCACCTGCTCGTCTGCGTCGGCTGCTGCTGTGGACGGCCCGACAAGGGCAAACCCGAAGTGCCGGTCGACTGGCTGAAGGCCGAGTGGAAGCGGCGGGCGCTGCTCAAGCACGTGCAACTCTCGATCAGCGGCTGCCTCGGCCCCTGCGACCTCGTGAACGTCATCGCCGTGGCCGGTCCCGACGGCATCGACTACTACGGCCGCCTGACCACGCAGGCGCACTTCGACGCGGTACTCGACTGGGCCACCGCCTGCGCGCGCGACGGCGTCGTGGCGCCGCTGCCGGCGGTGATCGCCGAGCACCGGATCGAACGCTTCCGTCCGGCACCGGCGTTAACGGCGTCGGCCTAGCGACACTGCCATGCACATCGCCGAAGGATTCCTGCCGCCCGCGCATGCACTCGCGTGGACCGTCGTGGCCGCACCGTTCGTGGGCCACGGCGTGCGCCGCCTGACGCGCGACGCCGCCGCGTCACCCGCGGCGCCGTTGCTGCTCGGGGCGTCGGGCGCCTTCACGCTGCTCCTCTCGTCGCTGAAGCTGCCGTCGGTTGGCGGCAGCTCGTCGCATCCCACCGGCTGCGCGCTCGGCGCGTACCTGTGCGGGCCGGCCGTGATGGCCGTGCTCGGTCCCATCGTCCTGGTGTTCCAGGCGCTGCTGCTCGCCCACGGCGGCCTGACCACCCTCGGCGCCAACACGGTGGCGATGGCGGTGGTCGGACCGTGGACCAGTTGGGGCGTGTGGCGCCTCGTGCAGCGGCTCGGCGGGTCGCGCGCGCTCGCCGCCGGCACCGGCGCGGCGCTGGGCGTGCTGGCGACGTATGCCACGACGGCCGCGCAACTGGCGCTCGCCTTTCCCGATCCGTCCGCGGGTGTGGCTGGCGCCTTCCTGAAGTTCGCCGGCATCTTCGCCATCACGCAGGTGCCGCTCAGTCTGGTGGAAGCGCTGCTCACCGTGGCCGCGCTGAACGTCCTCGCCGTGCGGGGACTGGGAGCCGTGCATGGTCGCGCGTAGTCTCTGGTTGCTCGCCGGCGCCGTGCTGGTGCTGGCGCTCACGGTGTTCACGACCCGCGGCACGCCGGTCGACGGTGATGCCGATGAACGCGCCCAGGCGCTGGCGACGACCCTCGCGCCTGGCTACGAACCGTGGGTGGCGCCGGTGCTCGCCCCGGACGACGCGCAGGAAGCCCTGTTCTTCCGGCTGCAGACCGCAACCGGCCTGCTGCTCTTCAGCGCCGTCGTCGTCGTGGCCGGCCGCCGCGCGCGCCGGAGCGCCCCTCATGCATCTGCCTCTCCTCGTTGAGCAGCAGGCGCGGACGAATCGCTGGGCCGACCGTCATCCCTTCGAGAAGGTGACGGCCGCGGCGGTCGGCATCGCCCTCGCCGCCCATCCCGCGGCGCCGTGGATGCCACTCGCCGTCGCGGCCGGCGCCGTCGCGTGGGTGTGGCGCGCCGGCGTGCCGCTGGCGGTGCTCGGCAAAGCGGCGCTCATGCCGATCGGGTTCCTGCTGGCGGCGTCGGTGCCGCTCGCGGTCTCGCTGCGCGAGACGCCCGGGGCCTGGTGGCCCGTGCCACACGTGGACGCGGTGAGCCTCGAGCTGGCCGCGCACACGCTCATGCGCGCGATGGCCGTCATCACCTGCACGCTCGCGCTGGCCCTCACGACTCCGGTCGACGACCTGGCGTGGCTCGCCGGCCGCGCCGGCGTGCCGATGAGTGTCGTGCACACGGGGCTGGCGGTGCACCGTTTCCTGTTCCACTTCACGCGCACCCTCGCGACGCTGCATGCGGCGCAGCGCGCACGGCTCGGCTTCGTGGGCTGGCAGGGCACGGTGCGATCGCTCGGCCTCATCAGCGCGAATCTGTTCGGCCAGTCGGTGGCGGGCGCCGAGGCCCTGGCCCGCGGTGTGGCGGCCAGGGGCGGTCTGTCGTTCGGCCGCCGACACCATCGTCCATGCTCGATGGCCCGCCTCGCCCTCATCATCGGCGCCGGCGTGCTGGCGGCCGTGGCCGGAGCCGTCGCGTGACACCGGTCCTCGACGCGCGCGACCTGACATTCCGCCATCACGGCGGCGCCGGCGGCCTGAACGGCGTGTCGGTGACCCTGCACCGCGGCCGTCGCACGGCGCTGCTCGGTCCGAATGGCGCCGGCAAGAGCACGCTGCTGCTGCACCTGAACGGCCTCGTCGCGCCGTCGAGCGGCGAGGTCCGGCTCGAGGGCCGGCGCCTCACGCGCGATGCCGCCACGCTCGCGGAATGGCGACGGGCCGTGGGCCTCGTCTTCCAGCATCCCGACGATCAGCTGTTCGGGCCGACCGTGCTGGCCGATGTCGCCATGGGGCCGCGCAATCTCGGCCTCGACGACGCCATGGCCGACGACCGCGCCCGCGGCGCGCTCGCCGAACTCGATCTGCTGCACCTGGCCGCGCGGCCGGTGCATGCGCTGAGCGCCGGCGAGAAGCGGCGGGTGGCGCTCGCCGGCGTCATCGCCATGCAGCCGGCGGTGCTGCTGCTCGACGAGCCCACGGCTGGTCTCGATGCCGAGGCCGAAGGCCGGCTGCTCGACGCGCTGGAGCGTCTGGCCTCGGCCGGCGTCGCGCTGCTGATGGCGACGCACGATGTCGAACTCGCGCGCGAGTGGGCCGACGACGTGCTCGTGCTCGTCGACGGCCGGGCCGTGCTCGCCGGTCCGATCGACGCGTTGACCCCCTCGGTGATGGTGCAGGCCCGCCTGCGCCGCACCTGGACGCGCCGCCGCGCGTCCGTTCCGTCCGTTCAAGGAGTTGTCTCATGAGCAGTCCCGCTTCCACCGATCGTGTGCCCGTCACCGTGCTCACCGGCTTTCTCGGCGCCGGCAAGACCACGCTGCTGAACCGCATCCTCACGGAGAACCACGGCAAGCGCATTGCCGTCATCGAGAACGAGTTCGGCGAGGTCGGCGTCGATCAGGATCTGGTCATCGGCGCCGAAGAAGAGATCTTCGAGATGAACAACGGCTGCATCTGCTGCACCGTGCGCGGCGATCTCATCCGCATCCTCGGCAACCTCATGAAGCGGCGCGACAAGTTCGACCACATCATGATCGAGACCACCGGCATGGCCGACCCCGGCCCGGTGGCCCAGACCTTCTTCGTCGACGACGAGATGCAGCAGAAGCTGGCCCTCGATGCCATCGTCACGTTGGTCGACGCCAAACACGTCTGGCAGCACATCGACGATGCCGACGAGGTCAAGGAACAGATCGCGTTCGCGGACGTGATCCTGCTGAACAAGACCGACCTCGTGCCGGAGGAGGATCTGACCAGGCTCGAAGCGCGCATCCGCTCGATGAACGCGGCCGCGCGCGTGCACCGCACGAAGGACGCGCAGGTCGACATGGACGCCATCCTGCATCAGGGCGGCTTCAACCTGAGCCGCGCCATGACGGTGGATCCGCAGTTCCTCGAACCCGAGTATCCGTTCGAGTGGGGCGGCATCTTCGCGCTCGACGCCGGCACACACGCCCTTGCCCTCGATTCCGGCCCCGACCCGGCGATGGGGCTGGTCGTGCTGCCGGTGGCCGGCGACACGCCGGCCGCTCTCGACGACGCCGTGATGAAGGCCGTGCTCGCCTACTCCGGCGACGAACGTTCCGTCGGCGTCGGTGACGTGGTGACACCGGGCGACACCCTGCACACGCTCGATCTGTCGGGTGGGGCGGCGACGTTCCGCCTGCAGGTGCCGAAGCCGGGGTTCTACGCCTTCTTCACCGAACACCACCCCGACGAGTTCGCGATGAAGACGGTGGTCGGCGACACGGCGCGGGAGCCCGGCACGAACCGGCACTTCAAGCCCGATCACGAACACGACGAGGAGGTCACGTCGGTCGGCATCACGACCGCCGGCGCGGTCGACGTGAAGAAGTTCAACCAGTGGATGGGCGGACTGCTCCAGACGCAGGGGCAGGACCTGTTCCGCATGAAGGGCATCCTGCAGCTCAAGGGCCGCGACGAACGCTACGTGTTCCAGGGCGTGCACATGCTGTTCGACGGCCGCCTCGATCGCCCGTGGGGCAGCGAGACACCGCGCAACTCGCTCATCTTCATCGGCCGCAATCTCGACCGCGCGGCCCTCAACGAAGGATTCGCCAAGTGCCTGGCATGACACGCGAGCTCGTGCCTGGCGTGCAGCTCACGGCGCGCTGGGGCGCGCGGATCACGGGACACGTCGTGGAAGCCGTCTGGTCGGGACCGGGTGACGCCGTGGCCGCGCTCTCGATCGAAGGCGAACTCGTGGTGCTCGAACGCGGCAGCGGCGCCGTGCGCTTCACGCGCGCGGCGCACGCCGCGGGCGGTGCGTCGGTGTCGTGGCATCCGTCGCAGTCGCTCGTCGCCACGGGCGGCCAGGATGGCCGCGTCACCGTCTGGGACGCGACATCGGGAGAGGTCCGCCACACGCTCGAGGCCGGCGCGGCGTGGGTGGAACGTGTGGCGTGGAGCCCGAGCGGCGCGATGCTCGCGGCGGCGGCCGGCCGCGGCGTGCGTATCTGGAGCACCGAGGGTGTGCTGCTGCGCGAGTACCCGACGCACCGGGCCACGGTGACCGACCTGCGGTGGCAGCCCGGGCGCGATCGCCTGTGCACGACCAGTTACGGCGGCCTCACGCTGCTCGATCCGGCGCTGCCGGCGCCCGAGCGGCAGTTCTCGTGGCAGGGCAGCTCGCTCGTCGCGCGCTGGAGCCCCGACGGCAAGTACATCGCCACCGGCGATCAGGACAGCACCGTGCACTTCTGGATGACGAAGTCGGGCAAGGACCTGATGATGTCGGGCTACCAGTTCAAGGTGCGCGAACTCGCCTGGGATCACGCCAGCCGCTACCTCGCGACGGGCGGCTCGGATGAAGTGGCGGTGTGGGACTGTTCCGGCAGCGGCCCCTCGGGCAGCAAGCCGATCATCCTGCCCGGCCACGAGACGCGCGTATCGGCCGTGGACTTCCAGCGCGCCGGCCCCCGTCTGGCCTCCGGCGGTGATGAGGGGCGCGTGGTCGTGTGGCACCCGGGCCACAAGCGGGCCCTCGTGGGTGCGACCGCGCTCAACGCCGGCGTATCGGTGCTGTCGTGGTCGCCGGACGACCGCGACCTGCTGGCCGGCTGCGACAACGGCGACCTGCGGCTGCTGCGGAATCCCTGAGCCGGCCTGTCCCCGTCGGCGGGCCTTGACGGCCGAGGCGGTTTCGCCGTATCGTCACAGTAATTTTGAGTACTCAAAATTACTGTTTAGCCCGCCACGGCCTCGCCCGGCTGCGCCTGGGCGTTCAGCGCGTGCTGGTGGCCGCACTCAGCGTGGGGCTGCTGGCCACCGGCGCGGCCGCCCAGGTGACCACCGTCATCCGCGGCGTCGTCGTGGACGCGCAGAATGGCGCCGTGCCCGGCGCCACGGTGGCCCTTCGGCAGCCGTCGAGCGGCCTCGAGCGCGTCGCGGTCACCGACGCCACGGGCCACTTCGACCTGCCGAACCTGCCGGTCGGCACGCATGACGTCCGCGTGACCCTCGACGGCTTCACGCCGGTCGCGCAGCGGGTGGTCGCCGCCACCGGCGCCCCCGTGGAGCTCACACTGCGCCTTGCGGTCGCGACGCTGACCGACACCGTCGTCGTGCGGCCCGAACAGACGGCCGTGGACGACACGACCGCCGGCACGAGACACGCCGTGAGCGTCACGCGCATCGAGCGGCTGCCGGTGGCGGGTGCGAGCCGCGGCCTCGAAGCCGTGCTCGTCGGCTTCCCCGGCTTCGCGCAGAACGCCAACGGCGCCATCCACCCGCGCGGCGCGCACAACCAGATGACGTACGTCATCGACGGCCTGCCCATCAGCGATCAGCTCACGGGCGCCTTCGCCAATGCTCTCGACGTGGGCGTCGTGCAGACGGCGGAGCTCATGACCGGCAACATCCCCGCGGAGTTCGGCGGCAAGGTGTCGGGCGTGGCCGTCCTCGGCAGCCGAAGCGGCCTCGGCACGGGGCGCGCGTCCACCGGATCGCTGTCGCTCGCCGGCGGCGGCTTCGGCACCGCGCACGGCGCGCTGCAGTGGGGCGGCGAACGCGGACGCATCGGCTACTTCGGCTCGCTCACCTCGATGACCACGGAACGGTTCCTCGATCAGGTGTCGCGCGACAACCTGCACAACGCCGGCAACGTCGTGCGTGGCTTCGGGCGCGCCGATCTGCGGCTGACGCCGCAGGACACCGTGCGCCTGCACGCGATGGGCGGCACGTCGCGTTTCGAACTCGCCAACCTGCGCTCGCAGCAGGCAGCGGGACAGGACCAGCGGCAGCACCTCGCGGATCTCTCGGTGTGGGGCGCGTATCTGCGTCCGCTCGGCCTCTCGAGCACCGTGGATGTGACCCTCGGCGCGCGCACGACCTCCGCGGAACTCCGGCCGAGCGCCGGCGACACACCGATTACCGCCGCGCAGGACCGCCGGCTCTCGACCGTGACCGCGCAGGCGCGCTACACGCGCCAGGCGGGACGCGTCGGCGTGCGCGCCGGGGCCGACGTGCAGGCGTTCCCGGTGCGCGAGCGCTTCACGATGGCGCTGACGTCGTTCACGCTGAACGTGCCCGGCAGCGACGGTTACAACCCGGCGCTCACCGCGCACGACCTCACGCGGGGCGGCGTGCCGTTCCGCTTCGACGACGCACGCACCGGCACGCACGCGAGCGCGTTCGCGCAGACCACGGCGCAGCTCGGCGACCTCACCGTGAACGCCGGCGTGCGCCACGACGAGTACCACTTCCTCGTCGCCGGCCGGCAGCTGCAACCGCGCATCGGGCTCTCGTACCGCGTCGGCGGGCGCGACCTCGTGCTGCGCGCTTCCTACAACCGCAACTACCAGACGCCGCCGAACGAGAACCTGCTGCTCTCGAACTCCGAGGCGGCCGGACGGCTCGCGCCCGAGAGCGTGCGCGCGGCGCTCGGCGGCGCCACGCGCGCCATCCGCCCGGAACGTCAGGACGTGTTCGAAGCCGGCGCGCAGTTCGCGCTCGGCGGCCGCGTCACGATCGACGGCGCCGTCTACCGGAAGCATTCGCGCGACCAGCAGGACAACAACAACTTCTTCGACACCGGCATCATCTTCCCGACGACGCTGGCGCGGCTGCGCGTGACGGGCGTCGAAGCGCGGGCGACGCTCCTGCCGGTGCGCGGACTCTCGGGCTCGCTGAGCGTGACGTCAGCGCGCGCCATCGCCACGCCGCCCTTCACCGGCGGACTCTTCCTGGGCCAGGAGGCGGTGGATCTGCTGTCGGCCGGGCCCTTCCCCATCGACCACGACCAGCGGTTGAGCGTGCACGCGACGGCGGGATTCGACCCGTCGGGTCCCTGGTGGCTGAGTGCGACGGCCCGCTACGACAGCGGGCTCGTGGCGAATCCGTCCGACCCGGCGGAGGTCGCCGCCGATCCCGACTTCGCGGACCTGCTGCCCTACGTGAATCTCACCGCCGCGACGCCACGCGTGAGGCCGCGCACGATCGTCGACCTCGCGACCGGCATCGATCTCGCGAACGCCCGCGGCCGCCGCACGTGGGGCGTGCAGGCGCAGGTGACGAACCTCCTGAACCGCACCGCGCTCTACAACTTCCAGTCGGTGTTCGTGGGCACGCGCGTGGTGCAGCCGCGCACCGCCTCGCTGCGCGTCACGCGCTACTTCTAGCCGGCGTCAGCCGCCCACTTCGCGGTAGTAACGGATGAGGTCGAGCTGCGGCGGCGGATGCCCCATCGCGCGCATCATCGCCGACACCTGCCCGCGGTGGTGGGTCGCGTGGTTCACCACGTGCAGCACGATCTGCCAGAGCGGCGTGGAGTAGGGGTTGCCCTTGAGGTCGTGGTACGCCACCTCGACCGACGCATCCTGCAGCGCGTCGCCCCACGCCTGCCAGCGCGCGAGCAGCGCCGGCCACTCGTGCTGCACGACCGTCCACTGGAGGTCCACGGCCGGGTCGAAGAACACCGCCGGCGGCGCGCCCTGGATACGGCCGAGCCACACACGGTCGGCCGCGTAGATGTGGGCGAGCGTGCCGAGCACACTCTTGTCGGCGCTCTTGTGGTCGCGCGTCAGCTCGTCGGGCGAGAGCGCCGCGGCCGCCTCGACAATACGCGCGGACGCCCACGTGGTGTAGTGCAGATGGGTGCGCAGGACAGCAACCGGAACCGCCATACGCACAGCATACTGCGCCGGGCACCACTGATTGGAAAAGGCCGATCGCCGGCCCCGGCTCCGGGGATACTGAGGCATGCACCAGCCCTTGCTGCGTCCCCGTCCGTGGCTGCTCGTCTGCGGCGTTCTCGCCGCCACCCAGCTCGTCGCCGCGCAGGCGCCCGTCGCGCCGCCCCCGCCGTCCGCCGGACAGCCCCTGGCCCTGGCCCCCGGCGACACGATCGCCGTCGATCCGCAGATCACCGTCGCCACGCTGCCGAACGGGCTGCGCTACTACGTGCGTCCGAACGCACAGCCGCGCGGCCGCGCCGAGCTGCGGCTGGTGGTCAAGACCGGGTCGGTGCTCGAAGACGACGACCAGCGCGGGCTCGCGCACTTCGTCGAGCACATGGCCTTCAACGGCACCACGCATTTCCCCGGCAACGCGATCGGCACGTTCATGCAGCGCATCGGCATGCGCTTCGGCGCGCACGTCAACGCCCACACGAGCTTCGACGAAACCGTCTACGAGCTGCACGTACCCACCGAGCCGGCGGTGCTGGATCAGGCGCTGCTGATGATGGAGGACTGGGCCCGCGGCGTCACCTTCCCGCCCGAGGAAATCGACAAGGAGCGCGGCGTCATCCTCGAGGAATGGCGGCTCGGCCTCGGCGCCGACGCGCGCATGCAGAACACCATCATGCCGGTGCTGCTGCGCGGCTCGCGGTATGCGGACCGCTCGCCCATCGGCCTGCCCGAGGTCATCCGCACGGCCCCGTATGAGCGGCTGCGGCAGTTCTACAAGGATTGGTACCGGCCGGATCTCATGGCCGTCATCGCGGTGGGCGACTTCGACCGGGCCGACATGGAGGCGCGGATCAAGGCCCACTTCGCGCCCATCCCCGCTGCCGTCTCGCCGCGGCCGCGCACGGCGCACACCGTGCCCGAACATCCCGGCACGCTCTATGTCGTCGCCACTGACCGCGAGGCACGCGCCACCACCGTGGGCCTCATCGGCAAGATGCCGGCGCGCGATCAGCGCACCGTGGGCGTCTACCGTCAGCAGATGGTCGAGCGGCTGTTCGCGGGGATGCTGAACGAACGCCTCGACGAAATCGCCCGCACGCCGGGCGCGCCGTTCCAGGCGGCGCGCGCCTCACGCGGCCTCTTCGTGCGCACCATGGAAGCCACCTCGATGCAGGCGCTCGTGGCCGATGGCGGCGCCGAACGCGGGCTCGCGGCGCTCGCCGCCGAAGCGGAGCGGGTGGCGCGCTTCGGGTTCACCGCGACGGAACTGGCGCGGCAGAAGGTCAGCAGCCAGCGCTATCTGCAGCAGGCGCTCGCCGAGAAGGACACCAGCCCGTCGGCGCCGCTCGCCGAAGAGTTCATCCGCAACTTCATGAACGACGAGCCGCTGCCGGGCATCGTCGTCGAGCAGCGCATGGCGCAGCAGCTCATGCCCGGCATCACGCTCGACGAGGTCAACAAGCTGGCGGCCTCCTGGTTGCCGGACCGCAATCGCGTCGTTGTGGTGAACGCGCCGGAACGCGCCGGCGTGGCCGTGCCCACGCAGGCATCACTCGCCAGCGCCCTGGCCGGTGTGGGCGTGCGCGCGCTCACCGCCTACGTCGACAAGGTGAACGCGGCACCGCTGCTCGACCCGTTGCCGGCTGCCGGCCGCGTCACCGACACGACGTCCAACGCCGCCCTGGGTCTCACCGAGTGGCGGCTGTCGAACGGCGTCCGCGTGGTGCTCAAGCCCACGACGTTCAAGGCGGACGAAGTGCTGTTCCGCGCCGTGAGTCCCGGCGGCACGTCACTGGCGTCGGATGCGGACTATGTGGCCGCCGCCACGGCGGAAGACGTGGTCTCGCAGGGCGGGCTCGGCCGGCTGTCGCTGACGGATCTCGAAAAGGCGCTCTCGACGAAGAACGTGGCCGTGCAGGCCGACATCAGCTCGAGCGACGAAGGACTGGCCGGCGGCGCGTCGAAGGACGACCTCGAGACGATGTTCCAGCTGATCCACCTGACGTTCACCGCGCCACGAGCCGACCCCACGGCGTTCTCGGTCCTCACGACCAACCTGACGCGGATGCTGGCGAGCCAGGAAGCCGAGCCCGACGCCGTCTTCGAACGCGCGGTGGCGGCGGCGCTGACGGGCGATCATCCGCGGGCCCGGCCCCTCACACCGGCCATGGTGGGTCAGATGAACCTCGAACGCTCGGTGGCGTTCTACAAGGACCGCTTCGCGGATGCGAGCGACTTCACCTTCGTCTTCGTCGGCAGCTTCGACCTGCCCACGATCCAGCCGCTCGTCGAGCGTTACCTCGCCTCGCTCCCCGCGCTCGGGCGGAAGGAAACGCCGCGTGATGTCGGCATCCGGTCGCCCGCCACGGTCGTGCGACGCGAAGTGCGCAAGGGCCTCGAGCCGAAGAGCCAGGTGCGGCTGGTCTTCTCCGGCCCGTTCGAGAACACCGAGGCCAACCGCCTGCTGGTCAGCACGATGGCAGCCACCCTGAGCGGCAACCTGCACCGCACGCTGCGCGAAGACGAGGGCGGCACGTACGGCGTCAGCGTCGAGCCGACGTTCGGATTCCATCCGGTGCAGGAGTATCGCGTGTCGATCGAGTTCGGCTGCGATCCGGCGCGCGTCGATGCGCTCGTCGCCGACACATGGCGCGTCATCTCCCAGTTCAAGGACAGCGGTCCCTCGAGCGGCCAGCTGGCCGACGGCCGCCTGGCGGCGACGCGGGAGCTGGAAACCAACCTGGTGCAGAACCCCTACTGGCTCAATCGGCTGACGCAGGCCCTGCTGCGCGGCGAGGACCTGGCGGTCGCCATCGACCCGCGCCGGCTCTACGACGGACTGACGCCCACCACGGTGCGCGACGCGGCCCGCCGGTATCTCGACGAAAGCCGCTACGTGCAGGTCATCCTGCGGCCCGAACAGAAGTAGGCTGCAGCGACGGCGGCACGAAGCGGCCGTCGGCAATGACGGGCACGCCGTCGAGCCACAGACTCGCGCGGCGCAGGCAGAGACCGAGGTGGACGGACGACCGGTTGCGTCCGCCGAATGCGACGTCGTCGTTGCTGCCGATTTCGATCTGGACGTTGCCGTCGAAGGCTTCGATGTGGGCGCCGCCGCCGAGGCCGGGCGGCGTGAAGAGGTGCGGCCCCCACTCGGCGCGATGGTCCATGCCCCAGGCCATGTGGCCGGCCATGAAGGCCGCCGCGTCGCCGCCGGCCTCGAGCGCCGCGCGGATGTCCGCGGCATCGCGTCCGCCCTCGAAGGCCACGGCGCGGCCGCGCTCGAATACGATCGCCGTCGGCTGGTCGATGAACCGGGCGAGCCGGAAGCAGCAATCGCCGGCGTCGAGCACCAGCCGTCCTTCGAGCGTGCCCTCGAGCTGCGCCGCCTGCACCATGCCGGCCGTCCAGAAGTCGAGCTGGCCTGGCCGGTCGGCCGCGCCGTAGTGCGCGAGGGCGCGCCGGCCGGTCTTGTCCATCACGAGGTCGGTGCCGGCAGGTGAAGTGATGCGGATCTCCCGCGTCGGATCCAGCAGCGCCGCCCCGGCCGCGACACGCCGGCGCACCTCGGGGTCGAACGGCAGACGCGCGAGCACCGCCGCCGGCTGCATCGCCGCCAGCACCCGCGCGCCGGCATCGAGCGCGGCGCGGATCTCCGGCCGGTAGTGCAGCGTGAACGACGTCATGTAGACGACGAGGTGGTGGGCGGGGGCTGGCGCCAGCCCCCGGCCGTCGAGCGGCGCGTCGGCC
>JALHON010000122.1 GCA_022842985.1 Acidobacteriota bacterium
CGGCGGCGCGGCGGGGGCGGCGATGGCGGCGGCATCACGCGCGGCCGCGAGCTTGTGCATGGCGCGGCCGAGGTTCGGTTCGGCCTCGACCACCTTGCCGAGCGAGGGCAGCAGTTCGAGGAACGTGTCGACGACGCGCGGGTCGTACATCGAGCCGCGGCGTTCGACGACGATGGCCGTCGCCTGCTCCTGCGTCATCGCCGGGCGGTACGGGCGATCCGAGGTGAGCGCGTCGTAGCAGTCGACGACCGAGAGGATGCGGGCGCCGATCGGAATGTCCTCGCCCTTCAGCCCGCGCGGGTATCCCGTGCCGTCCCAGTTCTCGTGGTGGGCGCGCACGATCGGCACGACCGGATACGGGAACTCGATCGACGACAGGATGTCGGCGCCGACGTCGACGTGCAGCTTCATCGCCTCGAACTCGGCGGCGGTGAGCTTGCCGGGTTTGTTCAGGATGTGCTCGGGCACGGCCAGCTTGCCGGTGTCGTGCAGCAGGGCCGCCGCTTCGATGGCCTTCACTTCATCGGGCGCCGAGACGCCGAGCGCGCGGGCCAGCGCCACCGAGTAGGTCTGCACCCGGCGGATGTGGCTGCTCGTCACGCCGTCCTTGGCGTCGATGGCGCTCGAGAGCGCCTGGATCGTGGACATGTAGAGCCGGTCCACCTGCTTGACGTGGCGTTCGGCATCGGCGAGGCGGCCGAAGCGCGAGTGCAGGCCGAGATAGACGATGACGACGAGCGGCGCGGCGGCGGCGAGCGCCAGCACGCCGAACTGCCGGGCGAGCAGCGTCAGGATGAGGGCGGCCGACGCCGACGCGGCCTGGCTCACCGCCAGCATCGCGAAGTGATTGCGCCACACGTCCAGCGGGTGACCGCCACGTTCGAGCGCGGCGGCCGTGGCCGTGATGCCGGAGTGCACGAGGAAGTGGACGACCGCCATGATGGCGAGCGGACCGACGAGGGTCTCGAGCGAGACGACGTCGCTTGCGAGCGGCGAACGGCCGAGCACCGCGAGGAACGCCTGCGCGCCGAGCCACACCGAGAGGGCGGGGTTGGCGGCATTGAAGAGCATGCGGTCGGCGCTGTGGCCGCGCCGCCACGACAGGATGAAGCCGTCGGCCGCCATGGCGACCGTGGCCGGCGCCGGTCCGAAGAGGACCGCCGACGTGAGCAGGAACGTGTCGGACATCGAGGCGTGCACGGGCACGCCGGGCACGCGCAGCGACAGCCGGCCGAAGGCGATGGCCAGGCCCGAGAAGAGCATCCACTCGGCCGGCTTCGGCATCGTGAGCAGGCTCGTCAGCGACTGCGCGATCGTGAAGAGCCCGAGCGCCGTGACCGCCGCGACATAGCGGGAGAGCACCCGCGTGTCGCGCGGGGTGCTGGCGGCGGTGGTGGTGGCAGGCATCGACATGGCGTCCGCCGGTGATGCTGCAAAGTCGTCGCCATGTTCGGGGCGTGCCGGAGTCCGCGGGACAACGCCCGTTCCCCGGCGATTTCCGGCCCGGATTCGCCGGTTGACCGGCCGCGCCCGGCCGGGCGCTCTCTGGTGCGCGCCCGTAAACGACGGTGCCCCCGTTTTTTCTGCTCGGCGTGAGCCGATTTATCGGTTGCGCCAGTCCGTGCATATACGTGCAAACCCTTGCGAGTCATTAAATTATGGCTAAGCGAGGCCGATAAGTCCTATGGACATGGTCGGGTCGGAACGCCTCGCGGCGCAGCTCGCACATCTCGCGCAACAGGCGGGGGCCACGGCAGCGTCGGTCTACCTGCCGACGCCCTGGAATTCGGCCGCGCCGATCGTGCTGGTGCACGCGGGCGACGGCCCGCCGCTGCCCGAACTCGCGTCCGCCGCGGCGGCCGACGCCTTCGCGACCGAGGTGCTCGAGACCGGGGCCTGGAACGGCGTGCCGGTCAGCGCCGACGGTCTCATCCAGAGCCGTGGCGGCGACGGCGTGCTCATCGCCGCGCCGTTGCTCACGAGCCTCTGGGCCGGCGTGGGTGGCGCCGGTCCGATCGTGAACCACGCGCGGCGGCGCAGCGCCGATCAGCGGCGGCTCTCGCCGGCCGCCGGCTGGGTGGCCCTGCGCATGCCTCCGCCGGTGATGGCGACCGGGCCCGGCTCGATGCTCGCCGTGGCGCATGCGCTCGCCTCGACCATCGTCAGCGTCTACTCCGTGCTCACCGATCCGCTCACCGGCCTGCCGGGCCGTCACGAGCTCATGGGCGTGCTGCGCGCCGACCTCGATCGCGCGCGCCGCCGCCGGCTGCCGTGTGCGCTGCTGCTCGTCAATCCTCTCGGCCTCGAGGGGGTCAACGAACAGTTCGGCCGCCGGGCCGGCGACGGGCTCATCCGCGAAGTCGTGCAGACGATGCAGGCGCTCCTGCGCCGGTCCGACGTGCTCATGCGCTACGGCGGCGCCATCTTCGCGTTGCCGCTCGGCAACGTCGGCGCCGATGCGGCGCGACTCGTCGCCGAACGCGTGCGGCAGCACGTGGCCGGCCGCGCCTTCCTCCAAGAGAGCGTGCAGCTCCACTGCGCGGTCGGCATCGTAGCCTGCGAGGCCGCCGAGGCCGACGGCCTGGAGCCGCTCGACCTGCTGAAGCGCGCCAACGAAGCGCTCGGCCTGGCCCGGCAGGCGAACGGCGAGGTGTCGGTGCTCTGGCACGACGCGGCCGGGGATGCCGGCGGGCCGTCCACCGACCGGCTGCTCGGCATCTTCACCGGCCATACCGACAAGGACTACCGCAACATGGGGTTGCTGTGGGACGTGCTGCAGGCGCTCTCGAGCGCGGCCGGCTCCACGGATCTCGCGGCCAAGGTGGTCGACCGGCTGTTCGCCGTGCTGCATCCGACACGCGCGTCCTTCTTCGTGACCGGTGATGCCGGCGAGCGGCTCGTGTTCGGCCAGCAGCGGCACGACGAGGCCGAGCCGCGCCTGCTGCAGCCGGGCGATCTCTCGGAAGACGAACGCGCCGTCGTCACCGCGGCGGTGGATTCCGGCGCCGTGCGCCAGCGCTCCACGCACGTGACGACGCCCGACGGCGTACGCCGGCCGCACGTGGCCGTGGCCGTGCCGCTCGTGACCGATGGCCGCACGCTCGGCGCCGTCTGTCTCGTGGGCAGCCCGGAGGTGCTCGATCTCGACCGCACCGACGTCCACGTGCTCACCGGCGTGGCCGGGCAGCTCGCCGTGGCGCTGGATCGCGAGCACCTTGCCGAGCGGCACCGCGTGCATGCCGAACACGAGCGCCGCCGCCTCCAGGCCGAGGTGCAGGGCCTGCGCTCGCAGCAGAGCCCGATCGTGTTCCAGTCGGCGGTGATGGCCGACGTGCTCGCGCGCGCCCGCCGCGTCGCCGCCACCGACACGACCGTGCTCGTCACCGGCGAGAGCGGCACCGGCAAGGAGATGATGGCGCAGACGCTCCATCAGCTGAGCGGCCGCCGCAGCAAGCCGTTCGTCATCGTCGACTGCGGGGCCATTCCGGCCACGCTCATCGACTCGGAACTCTTCGGCCACGAGCGCGGCGCCTTCACCGGCGCGCAGCAGCGCTCGAGCGGACGCCTGGCCATGGCGGATGGCGGCACCGTGTTCCTCGACGAGATCGGGGAGCTGCCGCTCGACGTGCAGTCGCGGCTCCTGCGCTTCGTGCAGGAGAAGACGATCTCGATGGTGGGCGGCACACGCGCGCGCAAGGTGGACGTGCGCATCATCGCCGCCACCAATCGCCGCCTCGAGGACGAGGTGCGGGCCGGCCGCTTCCGCGAGGATCTGTTCTACCGCCTGAATGTCGTGCGCCTGCACATCCCGCCGCTGCGCGAGCGGCCGGAAGACGTCCGGCTGCTCGCCGATCACTTCGCGCGCGCCGCCGCCGCCGAGCAGCGGCGGCCGCTGCAGGGGTTCACCGCCGAGGCCGAACGCCGGCTGGCGGCGTATCCGTGGCCCGGCAACATCCGCGAGCTGCAGAACACGATCCTGCAGGCCGTCGTGCTCTCGGACGCCGACCGGCTGGACGTCGAAGATCTGAAGCTGCCCGAGCCGCTCGGCGCGCGCGCCACCATGCTGCCGACGCGGCCGCGCACGCTGCCGCTCAGCGCGGCGGAGCCGGCGCACGAGGGGCCCGGCTACGACGAGGCGTGGGACCACCTGCGCCAGGCGCTCGAAGGGGAAGTGCAGCGGGCGGCGTCGGCGAACCCGCGCCTCAGCCTGCCGCTCGGCCGCTGGCTCGCGCACGAGATCGTCCTCGTGGCGCACGAACAGGCGGCGGGCGTCGGCGCCCGGGCCGCGGCCCGCATCGGCCTGCCGCAGACGACGTTCGCGCGGCGGCTGCGCCACGCCGAGACCGATCGCTCGCTGACGGCGCGTCCCGCGACCTGGAACGCGGTGAAGGCGGCGCTCGCCGCCGTCATCGGCGCGCCCGACCTGCCCACCGAAGCACTGGCGGATCGCGCCGAATCGCTGCTGCTCGAGATCGTGCTGGCCCTGGCGCCGACGCCCATCGCCTACGCGGCGGCGCTCATGGGACTCTCGCCGCCGACGATGAAGCAGCGCCTGCAGGCGCGCGCGGCCTCGTAGGCGCGCCGTCCGCTACTGCGGCGGCAGGGCGTTCCCCCACACGAAGGTGTCGCCCCAGACGAGTGACTCGCCCCAGATGAGCGTGTCGCCCCAGATGAGCGACTGACCATCCAGGACGACCAGGCCGTCGCCCCAGACGACCGACTCGCCCCAGATGAGCGACGACGAGGTCACGACGTTGTCGCCCCACACGAAGGTGTCGCCCCAGATCAGGGAATCCCCCCACACCAGCGTGTCGCCCCAGATGAGCGTGTCGCCCCACACGATGGCCTGCTGCCAGGCCGGCGCGTTGGTGTACACCGCCTGACCGTAGAGCAGCGACTGGCCCCAGAGCATGCGGCGTGTCCACGGCAGCGTCACGCCGGCGAGCGTAGAGGTTTCGCTGACGGCCGACGTGAGACGCCACGAGCCGATGGCCGCGTCAGGGTCGAGATGCCGCGCCAGCGTCAGCGCGCCCTGGCCATTGATGCCGCCGGCGCCGGCGGTGAGTGCATCGAATTCCGCGCCCGCTGCCGGGTCGGTCACGGCGAGCGACGTGTACTGGAGTATGGCCTTGATGCTGTTGGGAGCGAGCCTGCCGGCCGCCGCGGGAAACGCCGTGCGGTTGGCTTCGAGGAGCAGCGCCACGACACCCGACGCGGTGGCGGCCGCCATGCTCGTGCCGTACATCTTCGCGGCCGTGCCGCTGGCCGAGAGCGTGCTCGTCTCCGAGAGCGTCGACCCGCTGGCGTTCACGGCGAAGAGACCGTGGCCGGGTGCCACCATGTCCGGCTTGGCGAAGCCGTCGTACCACGACGGGCCGCGCGAGCTGAAGGGCGACACGGTGTCGTCACGGCGGTCGGCCGTGCCGTGCAGGTCGAGGCTGCCCACGGTGAGCGCCGACGGGGCGTTGCCGGGCGAGGTGATGCCGGCGTAGCCGGAGATGCCCGTCTCGGGATGCTGGCCGATGTTGCCGGCCGAGGTCACGACGACGAGCCCCGCGGCCACGGCGCGTTCGACCGCCTGCACGAGCGGGTCGCTGGCCGCCGGTTCGAAGATCGGGTGGCCCATCGACAGGTTCACGATGTCGATGCGGAGCCGCCGCCTGTTCTGCGTCACGAAGTCGAGCGCCGCGATGACGTCGCTCGTGCGGCCCTGACCGCTGGCGTCGAGCACCTTGATGCCGACGAACTCGACCTTCGGCGCCACACCGCGGAACGTCGAACCGGCGGCGCCGATGAGGCCCGCGACGTGGGTGCCGTGGCCGTAGTCGTCGGTGGCCGGCGCGCGCCGGCCGCCGGCCGTGAAGTCGTAGAAATCCACGATGCGGTCGGCGAACTCCGGTGCGGTGCCGTCGATCCCCGAGTCGATGACCGCCACGCGCACACCGGCGCCGGACACGCCGGCCCACTGCGTGCCGAGCGCGCCGAAGAGCGCGGCCGCCTGCTGCGACGACGCGCCCCAGTCGGCAAACCACGTCGACCACGTCGTCGTGGTGGTACTCGTCGTGGTCGTCGCGTCGGTGGTCCTGGCCGTGGTGGCGAGGGACGAGGTGCTCTTCTTCGAGGAGCCGGCCGCACGTACTACGGCGTCGGCCGAGAGGCCGCGCACCCCCGGCAGCGCCAGGACGGCCTCGAAGTCGTCCGGGTGCAGCACGGCGCGCAGCACGTTCACGCCCGGCAGCCGCGCTTCGATGGTCGTGCCCTTCGCGCCGAGTGCCGCCGCCACGCGATCGAGGGCGCCGGGGGCGACCCGCACGAGCACCGCGACCGGCTGGTTCCCTTGCGCGGCCGCGCTGACCGCGCTGTCCGTGCGCCCGGCGGCCACAGGCTCCGCCTCTGCTGTTCCCGTTCCCACGCCGAGTGCCAGCGCCACCACGACGACTTGCCACACCACATTGCCCCGAAACATCCCGACCACGGCTGCCAACCCTCGCTCTCACGTGGCGGCCCGGATGCCGGGCCTGCCAGCGTGGAGAGAGGCAAGCGCAGGGCCAGTGGCCAGCGCAGGCGCGACGGATGGCCACAAGTGACAGCGATTACAGCGGGTTACGGGGAAGCGTGTGCCGGTCTTGCGGGGGGCGCGACGGCGAAAAGAATGGCTCGGCCAACCGTGGAAACGGCTGGTGACCCGATTTCCCGGTGGGTCAGTTCACTTCGACCTGGCCGGTGGCTCTCGCGCGCAGGAGCGACCACGAGAGGCCGATGCCGAGCAGGACGCCGATGACGACGAGGCCCACCCACACGATGCCCGAGCCGGTCAGGCTGATGAGGTCGCGGTCCACCAGGAACCACACCAGCACCGAGAAGAGCGCGAGCGCCAGGCCCAGGCCGATCCGGCCGAGGGAGATGAAGGCCGTGCGCAGGCACACGACCCACCCGATGGCCAGCGCCAGCACCGCCAGCGCCTTGCCGGGCGTGACCGCCACCGGCGCGGCGGTGATCCAGTGGAACAGTGAGTAGCCCGTCGGGTTGAAGGTGCTGAGGACGAGCGCCAGCGCCAGGCCGATGCGGATGAGCGTGCCGGTAAGGGTGATGCCGGACGAAGGCATGCGCGCGATTCTACCAGTCCGCGTGCATGGCTGGCGCGCGGGCCGTGGTCAGGCCGTCGCGGGCAGGTAGAAGCGCACCGTCGTGCCGAGGCCCGGCGTGCTCTCGATGGCGAGGCCGCCCGAGTGCGCGGCGATGAAGCCGTGCACCGAGGCCAGGCCCAGCCCGGCGCCGAGATGCGCGGGCTTGGTCGAGTAGAACGGATCGCAGGCCACGGCGACGGCGTCGGCGGTCATGCCGACGCCGGTATCACTCACCGCGATGACCACGTAGTCGCCGGCTGGCACGGCGAGCTGCGCCAGGCGCAGGCCATCGCGCACGTGTTCACGGCCGACACGCAGCGTGAGGCGTCCGCCCTGCGGCATGGCGTCGACCGCGTTGTCGAGCACCTGGTCGAGGGCGGAGTGCAGCTGCGCGGCGTCGGCGAAGACGGCATACGGGCCGCCGCCGCGCTGCAGTTCGGGCACGATGCCGGTGGGCAGGCCGCGCACCGCGCGGTTGTAGCAGCCGTGCACCGCCACTTCCGCGTCGACGAGGTCGAGGCGTGTCTTCTGCTGGCCGCTGAAGGCGAGCAGCTGGCTCGTGAGGTCGGCCGCGCGCAGCGCCGCCGTGCGGGCCCGCACGAAGTGATCGCGGGCCTCGGCGCCGGCCGGGAGGGAGGCCTCGCCGAGTTCGGTGTTGCCGATGACCCGCGCCATCAGGTTGTTGAACTCATGGGCGATGCCGCCGGCGAGCCGGCCGATGGCCTTCAGGCGGTCCGCCTGCCGGCGCTGTTCGCGCGCCGCTTCGGCGCGTCCGAGCTGCGCCGTGTGGTGCGCCGAGAGCAGCAGGCGCACGGCGAGCAGCAGCGAGATGGCCACGAGCGTGGCGGCGAGCGGCAGGGCCTTGTCGGGCGGACCGACGACGAGTGTCGCGAGCAGCGCGATGCCGACGAAGAGCGGCATCACGAGCGGAATCGGATTCAGGTCGCGCAGCCACGACGGCCCGGTGTGCCCGACGTGTGTCATCGGGTCGGTGCGCACGGCATGGCAGGCGACGAGCGTCGGCAGCACGCCGGCGTAGTAGGCGATGTCGATCGGCCAGTTCGGCACGAGGCCCACGGCGTTGAGCTGGGTCAGGAAGATGACCGGGAGGTAGAGCGCCAGGCCGGCAACGTACCACCAGAACGCGCGCGGCGAGGGCACGGCCAGCCCGCGGACGATCATCAGGTTCAGCCCGGCGATCATCGCCACCTGGGCCAGCCCGAAGGCCTGGATGAACGACTGTGCCACCGGGTCGAGGGCTCGGCCGGCGCTCGTCTGGGTCACGAAGGTCCAGCCGAGCAGGCTGAGGCCGGCGGTTGTGACCAGTGTGTCGATGGCCAGGGCGGAGCGTTCCCCGGGCCGCGCCGGCGCGCGCGGGTAGACGAGCAGCGACAGCAGCGTGCCGCCGTAGCCGAGCACCGTCAGCGCCGAATCCAGGGTGGGGGAGACGATCGTGGGGCCGCCGAGCTGCTGTGGCAGCAGCAGCGCGTAGTTGAGCGCCGTGCCGAACGACGTCCAGCCGGCGATGCGGAACGAGAGCACGAAACGCGCCGGAAGCTCCGCGCGGCCGCACGCCCACAGCAGCGCGCTGCCTTCGATGCAGAGCCGCACCAGGCTCGCAAACGACGACACCGGCGTGCCATCCACGCGGGCGCCGGTGGGCGTGAGCAGGAAGAGCGTGTAGCCGAGCAGCGCCGCGCCCGACCAGCGCATCCAGCCAGGCGCACTCTCGAATGCCGAAATCCAGGTGGGCCCGGCCGGGAGTGCCAGCGTCGATCGGCTGTCGGTGGACATGGCGCGAGGCGTCGTCAGGGACGCACGGCCTCCAGCAGGCGATCGAGGGCGGTGTAGGGCGCCACTTCCGGATGGTCGTAGATGCTCCAGCCGGTCACGACGGCGACGAGCTCGAGCTCCGGCACGACGATGAGCCGCTGGCCGCCGTAGCCGAGCGCCGCATACGCGGTGGTCGTGCCGGTGGCCGTCGGCAGCACCCACCACTGATAGCCGTACTTGCGCGAGCGGGCCTGTCCGGGCCGCGTGTCCACGAGCGGCGTCGTGGACTTCGCCACCCAGCCCTCGGGCAGCAGGCGGCGGCCGTCCCATACGCCGTCGCGCAGGTACAGGTAGCCGATCTTCGCGAGGTCGCGCGCCGTGAGATACAGGCCGCCTTCGGTGTCCGCGAGGCCCGACGGCGTGGTCTTCCAGTAGGTGTCGGTGATGCCGAGCGGCGCGAAGAGCTGCTCGGCGGCGTACTCGTGCGCGTGTTTGCCGGTGCCCTGCTTGATGAGCTGCGAGAGCAGTTCGGTGGCGCCGCTGTTGTAGACGAAGCGCGTGCCGGGGGCGTCGGCCATCGGCTGGTCGAGCACGAACTGGATCCAGTCGGCGCTCTTCTCCATGCCGGCACAGCTGTTGGCGGGATCGGTATAGGCGACGGTGCTCTCGTCCCACTGGATGCCGGTGGTCATCGTGAGGACGTGCTCGAGTGTCATGGCGTCGCGCCGCGGATCGGGCGGCGGCTGACGGAAGGACGCCAGGAGCGGCATCACCGTCGTGGAGACCGGCGGCAGTTCGCCGCGGCCGATGGCGATGCCGACGAGCGCCGAGGTGACGCTCTTGCTGACCGACTGCATCGTGTGCAGGCGGCCGTGCCGGTAGTAGGGATGCCAGTCGGGGTCGTAGTAGTTGTAGGCGCCGCGCACCGGATCGCGGCCCTCTAACAGCCGATCGAAGTCGTGCGTGTACTGCCGCTCGAAGACCACGCGGCCGCGCCGCGTGACGAGCAGTCCCGTCACCTGGCCGTGCGCGCCGGCGGCGAACTCGCGATCGAGTGCCGCGAGCGGCGCCGCGTCGAGCCCCTCGGCCTCCGGAGTCGAGACCACCCAGTCCTTCGTGGGCCAGACGACCGCGGGTGGCGCCGGTGGCGGCGTGGTGCAGCCGGCAATCGAGAGACTGATGACGACGAGCAGGCCCTTGTGCATATGGCTCCCGCGTCCCGCGCAGGCACGCGAGGGCACGTTACCACGGGGCGCGCCCGGCGGCGCGCCCCGTGTGCACCGGGATCAGGCGGCCTTCTTCGCGCTGGTGAAGGTCTGGCCGGCCGCGGGTCGCGGCGCCGCCGCCGGTGGGGCCGCTGCCGCAGCCGCCGCCTTGCGGTCCACGACCAGGGCGCGCAGGTCGTCCACGAGTTCCTGCGAACACGCGGCCTGAGCGCTCAGCTCCTCGCTCGCCGCCGCGCCTTCCTCGGCGTTGGCGGCGGTGGTCTGCGTGACGCTCTCCATCTGCGCGAGCGCCTTCGACACCTGCTCGATGCCCTGCGCCTGCTGCCGGCTGGCTTCGCTCACTTCGGTCACGAGGCCGGTGACGCGGCCCACGCTCTCGGTGATGTTGGTGAAGGCGGCGGCCACTTCGTGGAGCTTCGCCATGCCCTCGGAGGCGTTGCGCGTGGCTTCCTCGATGAGGCCGGTCGTGTCCTCGGCGGCGCTCGCCGAGCGATGCGCCAGCGTGCGGACCTCGTCGGCGACCACCGCGAAGCCCATGCCGGCTTCACCGGCCCGGGCGGCTTCGACGGCGGCGTTCAGCGCCAGGATGTTCGTCTGGAAGGCGATCTCGTCGATGGTCTTGATGATCTTCGAGATCTTGCCGCTCGAGTCCTGGATGTTCGTCATCGACGCCTGCATGTCGCCGAGCGCCTTGTTCGACACGCTCACGTGCGAGGCCACTTCGGTCATGAGCGCCGAGACCCGTTCCGATGTGCCGGCGTTCTGGCGTGTCATCGACGCCATCTCTTCCATCGACGCCGCGGTTTCCTCGAGCGCCGAGGCCTGCTCGGTGGCGCCCTGCGCGAGTGACTGCGAGGTCGTGGCGACCTGCTGCGACACGGCGCTTACTTCCTGCATGCCGTTCGTGAGCGCGGTCACGATGCCGGCAATCGGCTTCACGACGTCGCGCGAGATGATCATGGGCACGAGGAAGAAGAAGACGAGTCCGCCGATGGCCATGAGGCCGGCGAGCAGGTAGCCGCCCTGCGTGACCGAGGCCGCGGTGGCGGCGTCGGCCTCGTCGAGCGACTGCACGATCTCGAACGCGCCGTGCACCTCGCCGACCTTCCAGTTCTCCATCGGGCCGCCCGTCGGGTCGATGCCCTTGCTGTTGCCCCAGAGGCTGGCCGAGGTCTGCGGATCGCCGTGGCAGAGCATGCACTCCTGCGTCAGCTTGATCGGCCGGAAGTAGCGCAGCTGGTTCTTCGCGGTGTCGATCTCGAAGTGTTCTTCGGCGCCTTCCGATTCGAACAACCGCAGCACTCGCGCCTCGACCTCGTCGGGCTGGTTCTTCGGGTTGCGCGGCTCGAACTTCGGCACCTTGACGGTGTAGCCGCCGGCCTCGGCTTTCGCCATCGCGGCCTTCCAGGCCGACACGACGGGCACGGCCGCGAGCACCTTGTCCATCTCGCCCTTGTCCGCCCACCCGCGGAGCTGGCCGGCCGAGAAGATGCCCTGACCCCACTTCTGGCCTTCCTGCTCGCGTACGGCCTCGGCCGTCATGATGACAGCGCGCGCGCGCTCGACGGCGCTGTTGATGTGCTGGTCTTTCGATTCTCTGGCATAGGCGACGAACAGGACGGCCCCGACGAGGGCGAGCAGCCCCATGCCGAGGGTGACGATTTTGGCGCGAAAACCCATGAAACCCCTCCACGGTCCGAGCGGGGACCGACGGGGTAATCGACGCGAGTCCGCGCGCCTTGATGAGGGTTTGTCTGAGGGGCGGCGTCAGAAAGTCGGGCTGCCGGTGAGCGACGTCTGGCCGGCAGCAGTCGAGCCGGGTTGTGCCCGTTGGGCCAGCGTGGGCGCGCTGTCGCCAGCACGAGCCCGGCCACGAGGCCGGCCGCCCGGGACAGCGGCGCGCGGGTGATAGTCTGGCCGGGAGTCGGTCGCGGCGCTACCATGTTGCACGAGGTTGCCTTCGTGCATCACGCGTGTCCCGTGTCTCCCCGAGCGTTCGTGCTGCTGGCGAGCGCCCTGCTGCTCGCCGGCGCCTCGCAGCCGCGGGCGCAGGAGCCCCGCTTCCGCGGCGGCGCCAATCTCGTGCGTCTCGACGTCTACGCGTCGGTGAACGGCACGGCGCTGACCGATCTGACCGCCGACGACTTCGAGGTCTTCGAGGACAACGCGCCGCAGACGGTGTCGTCGTTCGAGTTCGTGCAGGCGCGCGGCGCGGCGCCGGCGGCGGCGCGCATCGAACCGAATACGGTGGGCGAGATGCGCTCGCGCGCGGCGCAGCCCGATGCCCGCGCGTTCGTGCTCTTCCTCGACACGCTGCACGTGCAGGTCGAGGGCTCGTACCGCGCCGCCAATCCGGTGGCGGGGCTGCTCGAGCGCGTCATCGGCGCCGACGACCTCATCGGCGTCATGACACCGGAGATGTCGGCCAGGAACATGACGTTCTCGCCGCGCACCGGGCCCGTGGGCGACCTGCTGCGCGCCAACTGGACGTGGGGCGAGCGCGGCGCCGTCGTGCCGACCGACCCACGTGAGAACGACCTGTGGCTCTGTTACCCCGACGCGCTCGGCTCGGCCGGCATCGCCAAGGCCGTCATCGAGCGGCGGCGCGAGCAGAAAGTGCTGCGCGCGCTCGAAGACCTCATCACGCATCTCGAAGGGCTGCGTGACGAACGCACATTCGTCCTGCTGCTCTCCGAGGGCTGGACGCTGCCGCGCGCCGATGAGCAGCTCGCGCGCCCGCTCGAGGGAGCGCCGGCGCCCGGCGCCCCGGAACCGGTTGGCGTCACGCCGGCGGGACGCCTTGGCACGGCCCCGTCGGGCGGCTCGCTCATGCAGTCGTGCGAGCGTGAGCGATCGCTCATCGCGCTCTCGGATCTCGAACTGGAGTTCCAGCAGCTCATGCAGCGCGCCAATCGCGCGAACGTCAGCTTCTACCCGGTCGATCCGCGTGGCCTCGTGGCGTTCGACGATCCGATCGGGCCGGTGCGCCCCGCCCCGCCGGCGCTCGATCGCGATCGCCTGATGGCCCGGCAGAACGCCTTGCGGCGCGTGGCCGACGAGACCGACGGCGTCGTCGTGCTCAACACGGCGATCGACAAGGCGCTGCCGCGGCTCATGACGGACATCGGCTCGTACTACCTGCTCGGCTACGTCTCGACCAACACGAAGCTCGATGGCCGCTACCGGCGGCTGACGGTGCGCGTGAAGCGGCCCGGCGTGACCGTACGCGCGCGCCCGGGATATCTGGCGCCCTCGGCCGCGGACCTCGCCGCGTCACAGGCACCGGCGCCCCGCGCCGGCGGACGCACGGCGGCGCCGTCGGCCTCATCGGTCGTCACCGACGCCCTCTCACGGCTGCCTGTGAGCCGCCGGCCGCCGGCGATGCATCTGCAGGCGGCGGGCGGGCCTGGCGGCCTCGCCGTCACCGTGGAGCTCGACCGCGTCACGGCGGCGCTGCCCGACTGGGCCAAGGGCG
>JALHON010000123.1 GCA_022842985.1 Acidobacteriota bacterium
CGCTGCTGCCCATCCACCTGCTTTGGATCAATCTTGTTACCGACGGACTGCCCGCACTGGCGTTGGGCATGGAGCCGCCGGAACGCGACATCATGGAGCGTCCACCGCGGCCGGCGCGAGTCCGGGATCGAGCCGCAGATCATCCGCGAAACGGCCGGGCGCCAGCGCCCCGATCGCGGCCGAGAGGCCGACGGCCACGGCCAGCGCCACTGCCGCCTGCCCGCCCCGCCGTGCCAGCTCCGCGCCGATCCGCCACATCGCCCGCGCAGCGTACTCGGCCCCCGACTCGACCGACAAGTGCGGCGGCCCGGCGAGGGGACGGTGTACCTGGCGGCCGCCTCGTGGCCCTACCTCCGAGTGGGGACGGTGGTCCGGGGGCCGATGGGGGCGCCGGCATGACGTCCCCGGGAGCCCGACGATGATTGCAGCAACCGCCCGAGATGTCCTGACCAAACTGGTGTGGAACCGCGGCCTTGCGGCGATGACCGTCGTGGCGGCCGTGGCCAGCCCGGCGGCCGGCCAGTCCACCGCCACACTGCTGAACGGCCGGCTGGTCGTCACCGCGCCGCCGACCGGCGACCGCGCCGTGAAGGTCGAAGTGGGCCCGGCCGCGGGCTTCACACGACTCCAGGGATTTCCGGGCATCGCCGACGGCACGAGCTACAGCGGCGTCACGGCGCTCACCATCGTCACCGGCGCCGGCCGCGACACGGTGGAGGTCTCGGTGCAGGCGGCCCAGAGCCTGGCGCTGCGCATCGACACCGGCGCCGGCGACGCCGAGACGAAGATCGCGTGGCAGGTGCTGCGGGGCGTGGCCCGCGCGGCGGTGGGCATCGACATCGATTCGGTGCCGGGCGGCTCGCAGCTGGCGTCGATCGAGGTCGACTCGGAAGTGCGGGACACGACCGTGGACATCGATACCGGACACGCCCGTGAAGTCGCGGCGAAGGTGCTGGCCGACGACGCCGCCGACTTCGTCGGGGTCTCGTACGCGGGCACGGCGCCGAAAACCCAGGTCGAAGTCGTCGCCGACGCCAGCCGCCTGCAGGTCGCCCTGCGCGGCAACTACTTCCAGGGGCCCTCCGAACTCGGCTACGTCATCGGACAGCTGCGTCCGGGCACCGCCCTCGTCGACTTCGACGTGACGCTCGGTGACGGCAGCGACAAGGTCGAGGCCACGGTGGCCGCAAGCGGCAGCCGCATCACGACCACTGGCGCGATCCGCGGCGGGGGCGGCGACGATCTCATCGCGGTCAAGACCGGCGGCCTGGCCACGACGAGTGGGCTCACGATGGCCGGCCAGGACGGCAACGATCAGCTGTTCCACACCATCAGCGGCGAGTACCAGATGTCGCAGACGCTGGCGCCGCGGTTTCTCGGCGGCAACGGCAACGACCAGCTGCGGCTCGACGGCCACACGCTCATCCGCGGCACGGGCCTGCCGAACGACGCCAGCCCGCTCATCGATGGCGGCGCCGGCTTCGACCTCTACTGGGGCTTCGGCATCATCCGCAACTGCGAGGGGCGCTTCTAGGCTCCACGGGCCGCGAGCGACGGGGGTGTACCTGCCGGCGATCTCGCGGCCCTATCCCACTGTGAGTCACCGGTGTGCTCCGGTGGCTCACACCTTCGTCATCGCTCAAGGAGATTCCATCGTGAACAAGACCCTGATGTTCCAGGCCGCGTCGGCCGCCCTCGTCACCCTCGGCTTCGCCACGGCCGCCTCGGCCCAGCTGCTCACCCCGGCCGAATTCAAGGCCCTCTGCGAAGCGCCCGGCAACACCGTCAACGTGGTGAACACGCTCAAGATTCAGAGCCCGGTGATGCCGCCGCCGCTCGTCACGGTCAACTCGGGCTGCCAGGTGGTCTTCGCGCCCGATTCGAACTTCGAAGCCGACAACGTCAACATGCGGTTTGCCGGCGTCGTGGCGTTCCAGGCGAGCGCCAAGGCGAGCGTGCTCTTCAAGTCGACCACCTGGAACGTGGCGGCGCTCAATGCCAGCCTCTCGGGCAACGAAGGCGGCTTCTTCGCCGATGAATCGCGGCTGACGGCGCGCACCGGCGACATCACGGTGGGCCTCGGCGCCTTCGGCACCCTCGGCATCACCGGCCCGATCAACGGCATCGGCAACGCACTGAACGCCGCCGGCGCCCTCACGGTCTCGGCCGGTGAGAAGTTCACGGGCACGTTCGAGACGACGCGTCTGCGCGCGGGCACCGGCATGGCGTTCTCGCTGGCCGGTCCTGAGGCGGTGTTCGCGGCCAACAACACCACGTTCGTGGCTGCGGCCGGCCAGTTCGCGCTGAGCTCGCCGGGCGCCAAGGCGCAGGTGGATCTGAACTCGGGCGCCATCACCGCGCCGGGGGGCATCGCGCTCACCCTGCCGGGGACCGAGAGCAAGGCCAGCCTGACGAGCACGCGCGCGACGGCGCTCGCCGGCAGCGTGACGCTGCAGGCCGGCTCCGCCGGCCGCGGCTTCGGCGTGCTGAGCGTGGACCAGGCGATCATCCGCGCCGGTGGCGCCTACACGATGACGGCGTCGATCGGCGCCGACAAGGGCGAAGCGGTGCTGAGCAACACGCGTGTCACGGCCGGCGCCGACATCCTCATCCAGTCGGATCGCGTGGGGCTGACCAACGTGCTGAACAACACGATGACCTCGCCTACCGGCATCCGTGCCTTCACGGGCGCGTCGGGCGCGTGCATCGCCGAGGGCAACCTCGCGACCTCGCCGGTCGTCGCCATCTGCCAGTAACCCTGCCGCATCACGAGCGGGCTGGCCACCGCGGCCAGACCCGCTCGTGATGTGCCCGTGCCGCCGATGCCCCCTCCTCCTGACTCCCTCGTCGCGGCGCTCGCGCGTGCGGTGACCGGACGGCTCGGCCACGCGCTCGGCCCCCGGCTCGAGCGCCGGCTCGACGCCCTGCTGGCCGAGGCCTCCGACCTCGTCTGGACGCTCGACGCCCGGGGCCGCATCACCTACGCGTCGCCCGCCGCGGGACGGCTTGCCGGGCTCGACCCTGCGGTGATGCGCGGCCTGCCCTTGGCGTCACTGCTCCCGGCCGAACACCGCCAGACCTTCGAGCAGCTCCTGCGTCACGTGGTGGGCGGCGATGCGGGCGACCGCTGGACGTGCCAGGTACCGTCGGCACGGGGCGAGACCTTCGAGTTCGAGTTCGTCATCCGCGACGCCCGCCACGACGCCGCGGTGCGCGGCCTCGTCGTCACCGGCCGTGACGTGACGGAGCGCAACGTCGTGGCCGCGCGGCTGCGCTTCGAGGCGCTGCACGATCCGCTCACCGGGCTGCCGAACCGGGCGCTGCTCGTCGAACGGGTGAACGCCGCGCTCATCGCCGCCGACGGACGCCGCCGCCAGAGTTTCGCCGTCGCGTATCTGGACCTCGACGGCTTCAAGGCCGTCAACGACGTGCTCGGCCACAGTGCTGGCGACACGCTGCTGAAGCTCGTCGCCGACCGGATCATCCAGACGCTGCGGATCCCCGAACCGGGCCGCCCGACCGGGCCCATCCGCGGCCCGCGCCGCGGACCACCGGCCGATACCCTCGCACGCGTGGGCGGCGACGAATTCGTGGCCCTGCTCCATCACGTCGACCATCCGGCCGGCGCCCTGCGCGCCGCCGAACGGGTGCAGGCGGCACTGAGCGACCCGTTCGAGATCGGCGGCCGCGACGTGCACGTCGCGGCGAGTGTCGGCGTGAGCATCGGCCCGGGCGCCTACACGGCCGCCGACGACATGGTGCGCGATGCCGACATCGCGATGTACCGCGCCAAGCGCAGCGGCGATGGCCGGGTGCGCCTGTTCGATCAGCCGATGCACGAGGCGATGGCGGCGCGCCTGCGGCTCGAGAACGACCTGCGCGCGGCCATCGAGCGCGATCAGTTCACGCTGCACTTCCAGCCGATCTTTCCGGCCGGGCGCCGCGGCGTGCAGGGCTTCGAGGCGCTGGTGCGCTGGCAACATCCGGAGCGCGGCCTGCTCACGCCGGACGAGTTCCTGGCCTCGGCCGAAGACACGCGGCTCATCCTGCCGCTCGGACGCTGGATTCTGCGCGAAGCGTGCCGGCAGCTGCGGCGCTGGCTCGACGCGGTGCCGTCGCTGCCCGCCAACGTGCTGAGCGTGAATCTGTCGGCCCTCGAGATCCTCCAGCCCGACGCGATCGCGTCGCTGCAGCAGGTGCTCGCCGACACCGGCGTGCCGCCGCGCCTGCTCCGCCTCGAGCTCACCGAGTCGCTCGCCGTCCGCGACCCCGACGTGGCGATCGCCTTCTGCCGCGCCGTGCGGGCTCTCGGCATGAGTGTGGGCGTCGATGATTTCGGCGCCGGCCACTGTTCGCTGTCGCACCTGCGGCGGCTCGGCGTCGACTACGTCAAGGTCGACCGCACGCTGCTCGACGAGGCCGTGCAGGACGCGGCCGCGCGCGGCATCCTGCGGGCCACCGCGATGGTGGCCGAGGCCCTGGACCTCGACGTCGTGTTCCAGGGCATCGAGCGCCGCGAGCATCTCGTGATGGTCGCGGGCTTCCCGCGATCGTTCCTCCAGGGATATCTGCTCTCGCGTCCCGTGCCCGAAGTCGACACGTGGCGATGGCTCCGCACGCCCCCCGCGGGCGAGGAGGTGCAGCATGGCCACCGCTAGCCGGCACGTCGCGATCGTGTGTGTCGCCGGCGCCGCAGGACTGACCGTGGCGGTCACACACCTGCTGCGCGAACCGGTGGGCACGCACTGGGTGCTGCTGGCGCTGCTGGCGGTAGTGGCCGGCATCGTCCCCTTCCGCCTGCCCGGCGCCTTTGCGACCTACTCGATTGGCGAAGCCTTCACGTTCGCGGCGCTCTTCCACTACGGCACGGCCGGCGCGGTCGTGACCGCGGCGCTCGACTCCCTCGGCATCGTGCTGCGGATGCGCAGCTCGCCGCAACGCGCGCTCTTCAACGCCGCGGCGCCCGCCGTGGCGATGTGGCTGGCGGGCGGGCTGGCCTTCGACCTGACGGGGCTGCCGCTGCCGGTCGCGGCCGACGCCGGCTGGGCGAGCTGGGTGGCGGCGCTCGGCGCGGCGGTCGTCTACTTCCTCACCGAAAGCCTGCTCGTGGCCACGGCCGTCGCGGGGGCGAGCCGCCGGCCGCTACTGCAGGTCTGGCGCGGCTTCATCGAGCCGCTCTGGTCGGGCCCGGCCGCCGGCGTGTACTTCGCCGCGCTCGCCGTGCTCGGCACGCGTGCCGCCGGCCAGTGGACGCTCGTGGCGCTGCTGCCGGTGCCGGCGTTCCTGTATCTGGCGCTGCGGGCATCGGCGCAGCGGGCCGCCGACCAGGTGCAGCACGTCGAGACGACGGCGCGCATGTATGCGTCGACCATCGAGGCCTTCGCGGCCGCCGTCGACGCCCGCGACCACGTCACCCACGGGCATGTCACGCGTGTGCGCACGATGTCGGTGGCGCTGCTGCGCGCCCTTGGCGTCGACGACGTGCCCACCATCCAGGCGCTCGAAGCCGGCTCCCTGCTGCACGACGTCGGCAAGATCGGCATTCCCGACGAGGTGCTGAACAAACCCGGCGCGCTGACACCCGCGGAGTTCGCGGTGATGAAGACCCACGTGGCCATCGGCGTCGACATCCTGAAGGCCGTGGACTTCCCGTTCCCCGTGCTGCCGATCGTGCAGGCGCACCACGAGAACTGGGACGGCACCGGTTACCCGGCCGGGATCGCAGGTGAGGCCATCCCGCTCACGGCCCGTGTGCTGAGCGTGGTGGACTGTTTCGACGCGCTGACCTCCGACCGTCCCTACCGCCCGGCGTTGTCGGTGGACGCGGCCCGGGCGATTCTCATCGAACGCCGCGGCACGATGTACGACCCGCGCGTGCTCGACACGTTCCTGACGATCCAGCCGGACATCTCGTCGCGCATGGACGAGTCGTCGCGCTGACGGCAGAACCTCATTCGCGATGCCGGGCCGCACGCGCGAGCCGAGTCGCCGTGCGCAGCTCACGCCACACGCGCATGCCGGCGGCAATGGCGTCGGCGGTCTCATAGGTATTGACCGCGCCCTGCACCGGGCGCCCGATCCGTTCGAAGAGCAGCCGTACCTGGGCCTGCGTCGCCGCGGCGGCTGACGCGATCTCGTGCGCGTGCTGCAGTTCGTGCGCGATGACAGCCGTGCGCGCATCGAGCGGCAGATCGGGATCCACCGTGATGCGCACGTAGCGCCAGTGCCCGGCCGTGCCGACGAGCCTTGTGGCGCCGGCGGTGCCGAAGATCCGCACGACGCCCGTTTCGACATGCACCACCACGCGCTCCGGGTCGAACGATTCGACGAGCGCGCGGAACGCGGCCGAGGACGCGCGTCCGTGCTCGCACGCCTCGACCGCACCGGGGTCCATCGCCCGCACGGCCACGGGCGCCTCCTTCGCGTGCGGATTCACGATTCCGAGAGACACGACCAGTACGAGCGCACACGTCGCCTTCATTGACGGCTCCTGACGAGACACCGATCGCGACACGGCGCGCCCCACTGGCGCTCCGCCGGTCACGAACTCACGAATGGAATGGGAGAGAGGGCGGCGCTACTGCTGCTGTCGGGTCTGCTGCTGACAGGCGGGGCACTGCGAGGTCGTACGCTGGCGGAGGGCGAAGGCGGGCAGGCTGGCGGGCACGGGCGCGAGTGGTGCGGTGAATGGACGCGAGTGCATGATGAGCGTCAGTCTACGCAGCGGAATGGCCCTGATTCAACGCATGCGCGGATCGGATGGCGGAGTTGTTACACTGCGCCACATGCCGACGCGTCGCTCCTTCGTCACTTCCGCCGCCGCAAGTCTGACCGGTCTCGGTGCCCTGCACACCGCGCGCGCCACCGCGCAGACACCGGCCACGCCCGCCCTCGTGCGTCCGTCGCGCCTCAGGCCCGGCGATACGGTGGGCCTCGTGAATCCCGCCGGCGCCACGTGGAGCACGGTCGACATCGACATCGTGCGCGAGAGCTTCGAGGCGATGGGCCTCAGGGTGAAGGTGGGCGCGCACGTGCTCGATCGCCACGGCTACTTCGCCGGCCGCGACGAAGACCGCGCGGCGGATGTGAACGCGATGTTCGCGGACGCGGCCGTGAAGGGCATCATCTGCATCCGCGGCGGCTGGGGCTGCGCGCGCATCCTGCCCCGCCTCGACTTCGACGCCATCCGCCGTAATCCCAAGGTACTGCTCGGCTACAGCGACATCACGGCGCTGCACCACGCCGTGCACAGCCGCACCGGACTCGTCACGTTCCATGGGCCGGTGGGCATCTCGGAGTGGAACAGCTTCAACGTGGGCTGGCTGAAGCGTGTGCTCTTCGGGGCCGAAGCCGTCACGTTCGAAAACGACCGCACGTTCGACGCCGCCGAGACGCTCGTGCAGCGCGAACACCGCACGGCCACGATCACGCCGGGTGTGGCGCGCGGGCGGCTCCTCGGCGGCAACCTCACCGTGCTCACGACCATCATCGGCTCGCGCTACCTGCCCGACTTCCGCGACGCCGTGTTGTTCCTCGAAGACGTGGGCGAAGCGCCGTACCGCGTGGACCGCATGTTCCAGCAGCTCAAGCTCGCCGGCGTGCTGGATCAGGTGAAGGCGGTGGTGTGGGGCACGTGCAGCGACTGCGATCCCGGCGAGGGCTTCGGCTCGTTCACGCTCGAAGACGTGCTCATGCAGCACGTGAAGCCGCTCGGCGTGCCGGCCTGGCACGGCGCCATGATCGGCCACGTCAGCAAGCAGTTCACGCTGCCGTTCGGCGTCGAGGTGGAGGCGGATGCCACGAAGGGCGCCCTGCGGATGCTGGCGCCCGCCGTCGCCTAACGCGGCGGCGCGAGCGTGGCGAGCAGCGTCTGCATCCAGGCGATCTCGTCGTCGTTCACGAGATGGCCCATGCCCGGATAGACGCGGCGCGTGACCGCGGCGCCGAGGCGCGTGCACAGAGCCGCGCTCTCACCCACACGCGCGTCGGGCACATGGCTGTCGACATCGCTGCAGCCGAAGAACATCGGCGTGCCGGCCAGATCGCCGGTGTCGGACCACTCCGTGCCCGGCGGCCCGATGACGCCGCCGCTGTAGACGGCGATGCCGCCGTATCTGGCGGGATGACGTACGGCGAACTCGGCCGCGAGACAGGCGCCCTGCGAGAACCCGGCAATCACCACCTGACGGCGCGGCACGCCGGCGGCCTCGGCCTGTGCCACGAGACCGGCGATGACGCCGAGCGCCGACGACAACCCCGGCTCGTTGCTGGCACGATCCGCGAGGAAGCTGTGCGGATACCACGTGCGGCCGGCCGCGGCCGGCGCCAGATACGTGAGATCCGGCCGGAGGAATCTGGCGGCAAGATCGAGGATGTTGGCCGGACCGGCATTGCGGCCATGCATCAGGATCACGGCCACCGGCGCGGCGCCGAGCGGCGCGCCGAGCGTGGTCACGGGCTCGCGGTCGTGGGGCGCCATCAGCGGTAGACGATCGGCTCGAGCCCGGCCTCGATGGACGGCCGCAGGTGTTCCTCCCACGACGGCAACTTCAGCGCCTGACCCAACGTGGCCAGGTCCTCATCCACGGTGAACCCTGGCTGCACGGTGGCCACTTCGAAGAGCACCCCGCCGGGGACGCGGAAGTAGATCGACTGGAAGTAGGAACGGTCGCGGATCTCGGTGACGGCGATGCCGCGCGCCAGCAGATCCTCGCGCAGCGCGACCTGTTCCTCGGGCGAGCCGATGGCCAGCGCCACATGGTGCACGGTGCCGAGGCCGTTCACGGCGGGCTCGGCCGCCGGGTCCTCGAGGATGTCGACGACATGCCCGGGCCCCGGGCCGCCGGCCGTGAACCGTGTGCGGTTCCCGGCCTCGGCCGTCACGGTGAAGCCGAGCACGCCGGTCATCAGGTCGTGCGTGGCGTCGAGCGCACGCACGGACAGCGTGACCGAATGCAGGCCGCGGATGGCGTGGGCGGCGCTCACGTCGCGGCCAGTCCACGGCGCCCGTGAATCGTCGGCGGCGATGAGTTCGAACCAGAGGCCGGAGGGATCGTCGAAGCGGAGCACGTCGTCGCCGAAGCGTGCCGTGTCGCGCCGGGTGGCCACGCCTGTGTCTGCGAGTCGCGCCTGCCAGAAATCCAGCGCGCCGGCAGGCACCGAGAAGGCGGTGGCAATGACCTGACCGGCGCCCTTCTGCCCCACCCGCACGCCGCGCCCCTTGTAGGGGAACGTCGTCCAGATGGTGCCGGGGGCGCCGCGTTCGGTGCCGTAGTAGAAGTGGTAGACGCCGTGGTTGTCGAAGTTGACGGTCTTCTTCACCAGGCGCAGCCCGAGGGTCTCGAGACAGAAGTCGAGATCCGCCTGCGCGTCACCGGCCGTGGCGGTGACGTGATGCAGGCCGAGCAGCTGGTGTGGCACGGCGGCGTGTCGCTACTTCTTCTTCGCGTCGAGCTTGATCGCCTTGATCGACGCTTCCGAGCCGTCGAGGTCCGTCGTGCCGGCCGGGTAGCCGTTGATGCTCAGGAAGTAGGCGATGATCTCGGCGTATTCGGCCGGCTTCAGGCTGCCCGGCGCGTCCATCGGCATCGAGGCGACGGCGGTGTGCAGGTCGATGAGCGGCTTGTCCGTCCAGGCGTTGGAGAACTCCGTGCCCTTGAATTTGCCGAGTTCGTGGCACGAGGCGCACGCCGTGTCATACAGCGTCAGGCCACGTTCGGCCTGCGCCTTGGTGTAGATGCCTTCGCTGGCGTTCTTCGTCTGCGCGGCGCGAACGTCCACGGTGGCGCTGGTGGCGGCAACCGCAAGGGCGGTCAGGGTGCTGGCGGCAACGAGCAGTCGGGTGATGGTCATGAGTGCGGCTCTGTCTCCGGGTGGCCGTGGTGGCCTGTTGTCAGTGTAGCAGGGCGCCGGGGCGGCCGCGGACCCGTCAGGGCCGCCACGACTTCACGAGCCGCGACGAGGTGATGAGCCGGTCCTTCGACACCAGGGGCGCGCCGAGCACACGGCAGGTGGCCACGATGAGCCGGTCGGCCGGATCGCGATGGAGCGTCGCCGGCAGTCTGGCCACCTCGGCCGCAATACCGGCCGTGACCGGCTGCAGCCGCACGGTCCTCGGATGGGCCGCGGCCTCGAGCCACGCGTCGAAGGGAATGGCCAGCGCCAGCCGCCGGCGCTCCACGAGCATGGCCACTTCCCACAGGCTGATGTCGCAGAGAACAGGACGGCTGGCGGCGGGAAGGGCGTCCAGAGCGTCGGCCGTGGCGCGCGGCAGCCTGGGGTCGCCATCGAGCCACCAAATCCACGCATGGGTGTCGAGCACCGGCGCGGCTGTCACTTCAGGGCCTCGATCTCGTCCTCGCCCACGACCGGCTGCAGGGGATCGCCACTCCAGCGGACGGTGCCGCGCAGACGCGCCCAGGGCCGGTCGTCGTCGTCCCCTGCGGGCACGAGGCGAGCCACGACGCGCCCACGCTTCGTGATGGTGATGGGTTCGGCCGTTTCACGCACCCGATCAATCAGCTTGAGGCAGTGCGCCTTGAAATCGGAGGCGGGATACTTCACGTGACCAGTCTAGATGACCAGTCACCTCCCTGCAACCCCGCGGATCAGCGGGGCTCGGGCGTCACTTCCACCTTGCCGCCGGCGGCCTTCCAGCCGTTCCAGCCGCCGTTCAGCACCTTGATGTCCTTCACGCCGATGCGCATGAGCTTCGCCGCCACGACCAGCGCCGAGTGCTCGTCGGGACACGCGCAGTAGGCCACCACCGGCCGCTTCTCCTTCAGGATGCGATTGCCCATGATCTCGATGTCGACGACCGAGACGTTGAGCGCGCCGGGCACGTGCCCGGCGTCGAAGCCGTGCGGGTCGCGCACGTCGATCGTGAGCACGGCGTTCTTCGCGTGCAGGGGCTTGAACTGCGCGAGCGTGATGCGCGGCACCTTCGTGAGGTCGTCGGGCTGGGCGGCCACGGGCAGCACGGCACAGGCGAGAACGGCGAGCGCGGCAGCAAACGAACGTCGGGCGATCATCGAGGGCTCCTTACCGGGACTTCGCGGCCAGCCACGCGCGGCGCAGCTGCATCTGTTCGGGGGGCACGGCGGCGCCGGTGGTTTCGGCCGGCACGATCTCGACGCGCGGGTCTTCGGCGAGTGTCAGCGTGGCCGTGACCGGCTCGCCGCCGCTGCGCCGCACGAAGCGCACGGGCAGCGTGGCACCGGGCGCCTGCTTCGCGAGGATGTCACTCACCGCCTGCGGCGTCGTCACGGCGACGCCGCCGATGGCCACGATCTGATCGTCCTGCGCGATGCCGGCCTTGTAGAGCGGCGAATCGAACGCCACCGGGCCGACACGCAGCCCGCCGGCGTTCTGCGCGAGCGGCGCGCTGCCGATCCACGCCTTGCCGGGCGCGCGCTTGCGCACGAGGAGGCCGAGCCGGGCGAAGAGCCGCGTGTAGTCGGGCACCTCGTGCCCCCGCACGTACTTCGCGAAGAACTCGCGCGCGAAGGTGGCATCCCCCGAGAGCTGCGCCAGCCGCGCCTGCAGGTCGTCCATCGTGTAGGGCGTCGCCACGGCACCCGGCGCCGCCTTCATGCCGGGCACGCCGTACTCCGTCCACATCAGCTTCATGTAGTCGTCGAGCGTGACCTTGCCGTTCGAGAGGTCGCGCAGCGAGAGGTCCATGGCGAGGCCGATCGCGGCGCCCCACGTGTAATACGAGATGAACGTGTTGGACCACGCGGTCTTGTCGATCGACACGGCGGCGTCCACGAACGGCGCCAGCTGCGACATCTGCTCGGCGGTGCGGAACTGGCGGCCCGGCGACTGCATCACCGTGTTCACGACGCCGCTGTAGTCGTCGAGCATCGCGTCGAGCGCCGAGAGCCCGGCGCGGTGCACGATGAGTGCGTCGTAATAGCTCGTGAAGCCTTCGCCGAACCACAACTCGCCCGACATGTTGGCGTCGTCGAAGTTGAAGGGCTCGATCGCCTTCGCGCGGATGCGCTCCATGTTCCAGGCGTGGAAGAACTCGTGCGCCACGGTGCCGATGATGCCGGCGCGCTGGCCGGGACTGCGCAGTGCGCCCGGTGATGAGAGCACGGTGCTGTTGCGGTGCTCCATGCCATCGCCGCTCGCCCACGGCAGATAGTCGGAGAGGAACGTGTAGGTGCCGCCGTCGAAGCGCGGGTAGGCCCCGAAGATCGGCATCGTCTCGCGCACGATCTTCTCGACGTCCTTCGCGAAGGCGTCCGCCTCGCCGTCGCTGCCGTCGTGGTGCAGCGCGATGCGAATGGTCTGCGCCGGGCCCTGGCCGTCGTCCACCGTGAAGACGCGCGAGGTGAAGGCGCTCACTTCGGTGGGGCTGTCCATCAGGTACTGGTGGTTCGGCGCGGTGAAGACGTACGGATTGCCGGTGGGAAAGAGCTGCGTGGCCACGTTCCAGGTCTTGCCGGCCGGCGGCACGAACTCCACGCGGGCGGCGCGCTGTTCGAGGCCGCGCGCCCACATGAGCGCGGCCGGCATGTTCATGTGGCCGTGCGTGGCGTCCACGCTCAGATAGGTGCCGTCGGTGCGATCGCCGAACACGCGGTAACTCACGACGACCGTGCCGTCGTGGCCCACGACCGTCCACTGGTGCAGATTGGGCCGCTGCGCCACGAGCGGACGGCCGCGGCCGTCCTTCACCTGCACGTCGAACACGTTCTTCGCGAACTCGTGCAGGGCGTAGCGCCCCGGGGAGCTGCGGCTCATGCGCACCTCGAGGGGGCCGGCGGGCACGTCCGCGAAGGTGACCTCCACCTGCATCCAGCGGTGCTCGGGTGCAGGGAACGAGACGCGGTAGGCCACCGGCGCCTGCGCGGCGGCCGGGGCCACGAGGCCGGCGACGAGCGCGGCAGCCGCCAGCATCCGGGGGAACATTCGCATGACGGCATTATCAGCCGGATTCCCGGCCTGCGGCGGTCTGCGGCGGTCTGCGGTTGCACCCGCCGTGACGAACGGGTACAAGTGCGCTCCATGTCCGTGCCCTGGCGCTCGTGCCTGCTTCCGCTCCTGCTGCTCGTGGTCGCCGCGGCGCCCGCCCGGGCCCAGGACCACACCTACAGCTCCACCGACATCGCCACCGGGGTGCGGCTCTACGGCGCCCAGTGCCAGCTCTGTCACGGCGCTGGCGGCGACACGGTGGCCGGCGTCAACCTGCGCCTCGGGCGCTTCCGCCGCGCGGTGACCGACGACGACCTGGCGAAGGTCATCACCCAGGGCGTGCCGCCGTCCATGCCGAGCTTCAAGCTCTCCGCGGATGACACCCGCGGCCTCATCGCCTTCGTCCGCGCCGGCTTCGACCCGGCCGGCACGGCGGTGAAGGTCGGCAACGTGGACCGCGGGCGCGCGCTCTTCAGCGGCAAGGGCGGCTGCGCCACCTGCCACCGGGTGCACGGCACCGGCCCCCTCGCGGCGCCCGACCTGAGCGACATCGGCGCCCTGCGCACGCCAGCGGCGCTGCAGCGCTCGCTGCTCGACCCGACACGCGCCATGCTGCCCATCAACCGCCCGGTCACCATCGTGACCACGGCCGGGAAGACCGTGCGCGGACGGCG
>JALHON010000124.1:0-1879 GCA_022842985.1 Acidobacteriota bacterium
CATCGGGTCGCGCCACGAGTTCGAGCAGCACGTCTTCGTCGGCCGCGAACGTGGCCTGCCCGGCAATCCACAGGCCGATGCCGCCGCTCTCGCCGCCGAGCTGCTTCACGACGAGCCGTGACGGCACGCCGCTGCCGAGCACCACGCGGGTCACGTCGATCGTGACGTAGGTGTAGAGGACGTTTGTCGCGTCCCAGCGCGCATCAGACCCGGCGACGCGTCCGCGGACGACGAGGGCCGCGGGCGCAGGCTGGGCGGCCGCCGTGGCCACGGTGAGTCCGAGACAGGCGAGAGCGACGAGCGCACGCGACAGAAGAGTCATGCCACCTCAGGAATATCACGTCCGGCGCGTGCTGGTCTTGCGCCAAAAGCAAAGGGCCGGTGCATCAGCACCGGCCCTCGGCGAGTTGTGCAGCGGCGCGCCTTACGGCGTGTAGCCCGCGTTCAGGTAGGGCAGGAGCGTCCAGACAGCGCGCGTCCCGGCCGCGATCGTGGGGTTGGTCTGGTCGATCCAGGCCGGCCCGGGCCGCGCCCCGCAGTGTGACGCGATGATGTCGAAGATCGAGATGTTGCGCGTGGCCCCGGTGGGCCCGGTGGTGGCGCCTTCGTCGGGCAGGTTGCTGCGGTTGTAGGCGACGATGTCCTGCGACAGGCCCTCGTTACCGCGCTTGATGTTCAGACCCCAGCGGGTGTCACGCGCCCGCAGGGCGCGGACGACTTCGAACATGAAGCGGTTGGTGCCACCGCGCTCGGCGCACGAGTTGGCCAGGTCGCCAGCACGCTGCGCGGCCACCTGATTGACGACCGACTCGGCATAGCTCGGAATCGGCAGGAGCTGTCCGGGCGCCGGGTCCGGCGTGCGCGGGCCCGCCGGGGGCGCGCCGTCGTTCACGACGGTGACGAAGTTGTCGGGCGACTGACCGCCACACGAGGTGACGGCCCGCACCGACAGGTTGTAGGTGCCCAGGGTCACGATCTGGCCGATCCGCGTGATCGTCGGCGGGACCGCGAACGGACCCTGCTCCACGCCGTTGAGCCTGGCGGAAATCTGATACTGCGACGCGCCGGCGATCGCCGGCCACGAGACGCTCAGGTACCCGCTGAACGCGAAGGTCGTGAGGGGCACCGGGGGCGCCGGGTCGCAGGCCCCGCCAAGGGGCATGTCAATCGACACTTCCGCCGACGGCGCGCTCTGGCCCGCCGCGTTCACCGCGACGGCGCGGAAGTAGAGCATCGAGGCAGGCGCCGGACCGCCGCCGAAGGCGGTCGTGGTCGTGGGGATGACGAAGTCCGAGCCGCCGGGCGAAAGCGCCGCGATGAGGCGGTAGCCGGTGGGAGTGCCGCCACCAGCACCGGGGGCCCAGGTGGCGATGACACTGCGTCCGTTGCGGGCGACCGTCAGGCCAGTCGGCGGGGCCGGAGGCGCGGGCACCTGCAGCGTGATTTCGTTCGAGGCTTCGTTGCCAGGCACGGCCACGACGCGAAGGTAGAACACGCCGTTCGGGGCCGGAACCGCGAAGGTGGTCACGTTGCCGAGTGCGAAGCTCCCGAGGTAGGCACCTGGAGTGACACCGTAATCGAGCCGGTACCCGGTCGCGCCGGCCGTCGGCGACCAGTTGAACGTGACGTTGTTGCCGGAGACACCCGGCTGGGCCAGCACCGGCGCCTGCGCGGCGGCCACGCCCGCGCTGAGAAGCCACGCGGCGGCCACGCCCGCGATGCTTCGAAGAAGTCGTCCAGTCATCAATCGCTCTCCTCGCTAAGCGACCACACCCGAAGGAGCGCCAGGCACACCACCGGTGTCGCCGCGTTGTGTTCCATCACATGGCGGATGGGGGCTCACGCGGAAGCGGGGGCCCCGGGGCCCCCCCCCAAAGGG
>JALHON010000124.1:1889-13567 GCA_022842985.1 Acidobacteriota bacterium
GCTCTTCCGATCTGGATCGGCGGTGAAGCTCGACCGTGCGGAGCGAATTCAGCGCGGGAATCCGGCCTGTGTATACGGCCGGAGCGTCCAGACGGCGTCGGCGCCCGCCACGCCCGTCTGGTTCAGCCAGAACGGACCGGGGTTGCTGCCACAGTGGCCCACGATGACGTCGAGGATGTAGATCTGCCGCGTGCCCTCGTCGGGCTCGGACCCCCAGTTGTAGGAGACGATGTCCTGGGACATGTCGCCCGTCCGGCCGCGTTTCCAGTTGAGGCCCCAGCGCGAGTCCTCCTGACGCAGGCGCTGCACGAGACGGAAGAGCCACGTGTTGTCGCCGCCGGATTCGGCGCACGAGTTGCGCAGGTCCGCGGGATAGAGACGCGCGATCTCCTGCGCCACGGCCTCGCGGTTGGGCAACGGCAGCCGCTGACCGGGCGGCGGGTTCGGGGTGCGCGGGCTCGAGCCTGGCGGCGGAGCCGCGACGGTGACGGTGGTTTCCGCGGACGTCGACTGCAGGCCGCAGGCGTTGGCCGCCGTGACCGTGACGTAATAGGTGCCGGCCGGCGTGCTGGGGTTGGCGATGGCAGTCGTCGCCGCCGAAAGGTTCTGCGCGAGGAACGGCGCGCCACCTGGGCTCGTCGATGCGGTCAGCCGGTAGCCGACGGCGCCGGGCACGGCGCTCCACGAAAGGACGACGCCCATGCCGTTGACCTGGGCCGAGAGCACTGGCACCGCCGGCGCCGTGCAGGTCACGGCGTTCACGACAATCTGCACCTCGTTCGACGGCGCGCTCTGGCCACCGGGATTCACTGCCACGAGGCGGCCGTAGTAGGTGCCGGGCGGCACGTTGTTCACGGTGTTCTGGCCGGAGACGGCGAGGGGCACCACGGCCTGCGCCGCGCCGGGCGCGCCGCCACCCACGAGCAGCAGCCCGGTGAGCGGGACGTTCGGGAGCTGCGCGGTGAAGGTGACACTCGATCCGTTCACACTCACCGACAGACCGGTCGGCGGTGGCGGCGGCGGCACCGAGGACGACACGACGATGCTCACCACGTTCGACGGCGCGCTCGCGCCGCTGGCGTTGCGGGCGAGAACGCGCAGGTAGTACGTGCCCTGCGGCGCCTGGATGGAGAAACTCGTGAGCGCGCCCATTTCGTAGCCCGCGAGCATGATGGACGGCGTGACACCGGCTTCGACGCGATAACTCGTCGCGCCCGGCACGGCCGTCCAGCTGGCGGACACGGTCTGGCCCGCGGCGCTGGCCTGGAGCACCGGGGCGGCGGGGACCTGCGCGAACACGAAGGCCGGCGATGCGAGGAACAGAGCAGTCAGGACGCAAAGAGAGCGGACGGCGCGCAGCATGGGCATACCTCGGGACGTGAAACCGGCGTTCGCAGTGCGAAGACGGTGCCAACCACGGAATCCGTGGATTCCCACGCGTTTCCGCCAATCAGATGTCCGCCAGGCGTCAACGAAGTGTCAGGGTTCGAGACGTTCGTGACGAAAATGCATACGCTGCGCGATGGAGCGACCGCACGGAGACGGCCATCGAGCTCTGCCGTACTGCGGCGGGCGAGTCTGCGCGCACGCGGTGTCAGCTGCGGCGTTGCAGGGGCGTCACCGCCGGGCCGATATACTTGGAAGGCCCATGTCACCAGAACATCGCAAAATCGGCGTGCTTACCGGCGGCGGCGACGCCCCGGGTCTCAATGCGGTCATCCGCGCGGTCGTCAAGTCCGGCACCAACTCAGGCATGGAGGTCATCGGTCTCGAAGACAGCTTCGACGGACTGCTCGACACCGCCCGCTCGCGCCGCCTGACGCCGCATGACGTCACGGGAATCCTGCGCCTCGGCGGCACGATTCTCGGCACCACCAATCGCGGGAACCCATTCGAGTACCCGACCGAAACAGGCAAGGCCGACTATTCCGACCGCGTGGTCGAGACGTTCGGCCAGATGGGCCTCGATGCGCTCGTCGTCATCGGCGGCGACGGCACGCTCGCCATCGCGCATCAGTTCTACCTGAAGGGCATCCCGGTCGTCGGTGTGCCGAAGACCATCGACAACGACATCGTCGGCACGACGAGCTGTTTCGGCTTCGACACCGCGGTGTCGTTCGCGACCGACGCCATCGACCGCCTGCACACCACCGCGCAGTCACACAAGCGCATCATGGTCGTCGAAGTGATGGGACGCTACGCCGGCTGGATTGCCCTGCACGCCGGCATGGCCGGCGGCGCCGACGTGATTCTCGTCCCCGAGATTCCCTACGACATTGAGAAGGTTGCCGCGCACATCATGCAGCGCGACAAATGGGGCGCCCGCTTCAGCATCGTCGTCGTCGCCGAGGGCGCGAAGCCCGTGGGCGGCGCGCTCACGGTCAAGGCCGCGGCACGGCCCGGAGTGGTCGAGCGCCTCGGCGGCATCGGCGCACAGGTCGCCGATGCGTTGCAGGAGATGACGGGGAAGGAAAGCCGCAGCGTGGTGCTCGGCCACCTGCAGCGCGGCGGATCGCCGACGTCGTTCGATCGCGTGCTCGCGACCCGCTTCGGCGCCAAGGCGGTGGAACTCGTGCGCCGCGGCGTGTTCGGCCGCATGGTCGCCAACAACCCGCCCGACATCGTGCACATTCCGCTCGCCGACGTCGTCGGCCGCACGAAGACCGTGCCGCTCGACTACGACCTGCTCACCGCGGCGCGGGCGATCGGCGTCTCGGTCGGCGACTGAGCGCGGCGGCGGATGCCGCCGCCCATCAGCGCACCGAGCGCAGCACTTCCAGGTACTTGAGGGCGCCGCCGGTATTGAACAGCACGACGGTCTCGTCGGGCCGCATGCGGCCGTCTGCCAGCAGCATGCGCGCTGCCGACAGCGCCGCGGCGCCTTCCGGTGCGGCGGAGATGCCTTCGAGGCGGCCGATGAGCAGCATGTCGTCCACCATCTGACGGTCGGTCACGGCGAGGGCCGTGCCCCCGCTCTCGCGGATGGCCCGCAGCACGAGGAAGTCGCCGATCGCCTTCGGGACGCGGAGCCCATGCGCCTCGGTGTCGGGGTTCTCCCACATCGGGGCGCGCTCGATGCCTTGTTCGAAGGCACGCACGATGGGCGCGCAGCCGGTGGGCTGCACGGTCACCATCTTGGGCCGCTTCGAGCCGATCCAGCCGAGGGCCTCCATCTCGTCGAAGGCCTTCCACATCCCGACCATGCCGGTGCCGCCGCCGGTGGGATAGATGATCCAGTCGGGCAGTTCCCACGCGAGCTGCTCGCCGATCTCGTAGCCCATCGTCTTCTTGCCTTCGGCGCGGTACGGCTCCTTGAGCGTGGAGAGATCGTACCAGCCGAGTTCGCGCGCCTTCTCGCCGGCCATCTTGCCGGCGTCGGTGATGAGGCCGTCGACGAGCGTGACATTGGCGCCATAGAGCGCGCATTCGTCGAGGAACGGCTGCTTGGCATCACGCGGCATGAAGATCTCGCAGCGGATGTCGGCGGCGGCCGCGTAGGCCGCGGCGGCATTCCCGGCGTTGCCGGCGGTCGGCAAGGTGACGGTCGTGGCGCCGAGCGCCTTGGCGCGTGTCATCGCGGCCGACTGGCCGCGCGCCTTGAAGGAGTTGGTCGGGTTGAACGCCTCGTCCTTGATGTAGAGGCGATTGAGGCCGACGGACTTGCCGAGCCGGCAGGTGCGCAGGAGGGGCGTGAAGCCTTCCCCGAGCGTGATCGGGGCTTCGCCGGGGAAGAGCGGCAGGACTTCGCGATACCGCCACATGTTCGGCGTGCGCCCCGCCAGACTATCGCGCGGCCACTCGACACGCGCGCGGGCGAGGTCGTAGCGCGCAAACAGCGGCATGCCGCAGCCAGGACACAGGTGATGGCGATCGCGCGCGTTGAACGGCCCGGCGCCGCATGGCACACTGCACTCGAGGTGGGTGAAGTACATCGGGCCTCGGGTCTCGGGCCTCGGGTCCCGGGACGGCTGAATTCGTGAGCCTTCGCCGAGCCCCGGGCCCCGAGCCCCGAGCCCCGGCTCACGTCACTTGCCCAGCAGTTCTTCGTCCTTCTTCTTCTGCAGCTCGTCGATGGCGCGAATGGCGGCGTCGGTGATCTTCTGCACCTCGTCGAGGCCGCGCTTCTCGTCGTCTTCCGAGATCTGATGCTCCTTGAGCATCTTCTTCAGCTTGTCGTTGGCGTCGCGGCGCACCGTGCGGATGTGATTGCGGCCTTCTTCGGCGGCCTTGTGCACGTGGCGGGACAGGTCCTTGCGGCGTTCTTCGGTGAGCGCCGGGATCGGGATGCGCAGCACCTTGCCGTCAGACGCCGGATTCAATCCGAGGTCCGAGAGGCGGATGGCCTTCTCGAGGCTCGCCATCGTGGACGGATCGAACGGCTGCGCCACGATCATCGACGGTTCGGGAATCGAGAGCGTCGCGATCTGGTTGAGCGGCAGCTTCGAGCCGTACGCCTCGACCTGGATGTTCTCGAGCAGGCCGGTGCTGGCCCGGCCCGTGCGCACGCCGGCGAGCTCGCGGCGCACGTGTTCCAGCTGGCCGTCCATCCGCTTCTTGCTTTCGGCGTAGAGGCCCTTGAGATCGTTCACGTCCATATGCGTTCGTCCGTCCGGCCGGAGCGCACACGCCCGGCCTGCAAATCAGCCGCCGGGCCCCGCCACCGGGGCACCTGCCCTGGCTAGCTCGTCACCGTCGTGCCCACGGGCTCGCCGCTCACCACACGCCGGACGTTGCCCGGCGTGCGCAGATTGAAGACGACGATCGGGAGTTTGTTGTCCATGCAGAGCGAGATGGCCGTGGCGTCCATCACCTGCAGGCGGTCCTGCAGCACCTGCAGGTAGGAAATCTGTTCGTAGCGCGTCGCCGCCGGATCCTTCACGGGGTCGGCGGTGTAGATGCCATCGACCTTCGTGGCCTTGAGGATGACATCGGCCTTCACTTCCATCGCGCGCAGCGCGGCGGCCGTGTCGGTCGTGAAGTAGGGATTGCCGGTGCCGGCCGCGAACACGACGACGCGGCCCTTCTCGAGATGCCGGATGGCGCGGCGGCGGATGAACGGCTCGGCCACGGCACGCATCTCGATGGCGGAGAGCACGCGGGTGGCGACCCCCTGCTGCTCGAGCGCGTCCTGGAGCGCGAGGGCGTTCATGACCGTGGCGAGCATGCCCATGTAGTCCGCGGTGGAGCGGTCCATGCCGCGCGCACCGGCGGCCACGCCGCGGAAGATGTTGCCGCCGCCGATGACGATCGCCGTCTGCACGCCGAGCGACTGGATGTCGGCGACTTCGGAGGCGATGCGTGTGGCGACGTTGGGATCGATGCCGTAGGTGCCGTCGCCCATCAGGGCTTCGCCCGACAACTTGAGGAGCACGCGCGAGTAGCGCATGCCGGAGGGTGGGGCGGTGGTGGAAGGCAACGTCATCTCAGGCGGGCATTATAGGACAGACTGGCGCGGCGCTCCCGAAAGAGCGCCGCGCTGGAGGTGCGGCGGCGTTACTCGGCGTGTTCGCCGAGCTTGAAGCGGACGAAGCGCGAGATGGTGATGTTCTCGCCGGTCTTCGCGGTCGCGGCCTGCAGCATCTGCTCGATCGTGACGTTCGGATCGCGCACCGAGGGCTGCTCGAGCAGACAGATCTGCGAGTAGAAGCTTCCGAGCTTGCCCTCGACGATCTTGTCGATCACCTGGGCCGGCTTGCCGGACCCGGCGAACTGGGCGCGGTAGATTTCCTTTTCCTTCTCGAGTTCGGTCGACGTCACCTGATCGCGGCTGACGAAGCGCGGGTCGGCGGCGGCGACGTGCATCGCGATTTCCTTCACGAGCGCCTGGAAGTCGTCGGTGCGGGCGACGAAGTCGGTCTCGCAGTTGACCTCGACGAGCACGCCGACCTTGCCCCCCATGTGGATGTAGTGGCCGATCATGCCGTCCTTGGTGGCCCGGCCGGCCCGCTTGGCCGCCGTGGCCATGCCCTTCTTGCGAAGGATCTCGACGGCCTTCTCGAGGTCGCCGCCCGATTCGGTCAGCGCCGCCTTGCAGTCCATCATCCCGGCGCCGGTCTTGTCGCGGAGCTGCTTCACCAGTTCTGCTGTGATTGCCATCGTCTCTGTCTCCATCGGGGCGCCGTGGCGCCCGGTCGCGCGTCTGCGCGGTACAAGAAAAGGCCGGCCGGAGAGGGTCAGCTCCCGGCCGGCGCGAGTCGAGCCAGGCAAGCCGCCTAGGTCGTGGGAACCGGCGTGGCCGGGGCCGCCGGCGCAGCCGGAGCGTCAGCGCGCTGGGGACGGCGAATCGCCGCCGGGCGCACCACGCGCGCAGCCTCGTCGGCCGCGGCCTGTTCGGCATCCGACGCCGCCTGTTCGGCGCGTCGTGATTCACGTTCGGCCTGGCCATCGAGCACGACGTCGGCCACGCGGGCCGCGAAGAGCTTGATCGAGCGCAGGGCGTCGTCGTTGCCGGGGATCACGAAATCGACTTCGTCGGGATCGCAGTTGGTGTCGACGATGCCGATGACCGGAATCTTCAGCTTGCGCGCCTCGTCGACGGCAATCTTTTCCTTCCGGGTGTCGACGACGAAGAGCGCGTCGGGCAGCCGCGACATGTTGCGGATGCCGTCGAGGTTCTTCTGCAGCTTGCGCTTCTCCTTCTCGGCCTTCGCGATCTCCTTCTTCGGCATCACGTCGTAACGGCCGTCGGTGGCCATCGACTCGAGATCACGAAGACGGGCGATGCTGCGCTGGATGGTGGAGAAGTTGGTCAGCAGACCGCCGAGCCACCGCTCGTTGATGTAGTACATCCCGCAGCGGGCCGCCTCGGTCGCGATGACGTCCTGCGCCTGGCGCTTGGTGCCGACGAAGAGAATCGTCTTGTCCTGCGCCGCCAGCTGCCGGACGTAGCCTTCCGCCTCGCGGAAGAGCTTCACCGTCTTGCCGAGGTCGAGGATGTAGATGCCGCTGCGTTCGCCGAAGATGTAGGGCTTCATCTTCGGGTTCCAGCGCTTCGTCTGGTGACCGAAATGTACGCCTGCCTCGAGCAGGTCCTTCATCGCGAGTGGGGTCAAGGTTGCTCCGTCCATCGTTCCGCCTAGCGCTTGCTGAACTGGAACCGCTTGCGGGCTCCGGCCAGACCGTACTTCTTGCGTTCCTTCGCGCGGGCATCGCGCGTGAGGAGACCATCCTTCTTCAGCTTGCCGCGCAGTTCGAGATCGAACGAGCACAGCGCCCGCGCGATGCCGAGGCGAATCGCGCCGGCCTGGCCGGCCACGCCGCCGCCAGCGACGGTGCACAGCACGTCGAACTTCTCGCCGGTTTCCGTGAGCACGAGCGGCGTCTTGACGGCCGTGCGCAGCGACTCGGTGGGGAAGAAGTCAGCGAACTCACGGTGGTTGACCGTGATCGCGCCCGAACCGGGACGCAGGAACACTCGAGCCGTGGACGTCTTCCGACGTCCGGTCGCGTAGTACTGGAGAGCCGCCACGTTATGCCACCTCGAACGAAGTCGGGAGCTGCGCCGCGTGCGGGTGTTTCGCATCGGCGTAGACCTTCAGTTTCGTATACATCGCGTCGCCCATCGCGTTCTTGGGCAGCATGCCGCGCACAGCCTCTTCGACGAGGCGCGCCGGCTGCTTCTGACGGACGACCTTGGCGCGTTCTTCGCGCAGGCCGCCTTCATAGCCCGAGTGATAGCGATAGAGCTTCTGGTCTTCCTTGCGGCCGGTAAGCTTCACCTTCGCCGCGTTCACGACGATGACGTGATCGCCGGTGTCGATGAACGGCGTGTAGGTCGCCTTGTGCTTACCCTGGAGCATCTTGGCCGCGGCCGTGGCGACTCGTCCGAGCACCTGGCCCTCGGCGTCGATCACATGCCAGCGGCGCGCCACCGTCTTGGGTGTCGCCACATACGTTCGCATCGTTTCAGTACCCTTCCCGCGCGTTCCTTGCGACGGCAAACCCAAATAATACGCAACCTTCCGGGAATCGGTCAAGCCTCAATCGCAGCGACGGCCCGCCGGCAGCGAGTGTCTGCCATCCGCCACAAGCCCGACGGCGAGCGTCATGCGCCTGGCGCCAAAGTTCCGGCGGTGCAGTCGGGCTGGCGATCACGGAACCGTGCGAAATGGCGGGCACAGCGTTTGGCGGCTCTGCTAGGATATGCGCGTCGATGCACGGATCTGCAATCGGAGCGCTGACGGGCGGTGCCCGTCCCTGCACGGCCCTGCCGCCCGCTAAGTTGCACAGTTCGAACGAGTTCGGCTCCTGTAGTGGTGCGATTCGTCCGATACACCTGGTGGCGATGAAGAGTGTCGGCCTCGGGAGTCGTGGCGGAAAAAACTGTCAGCCGGTGTCGGTTTTGTCAGTGACGAAGCTGCCAACCGACCGACATCTGGCCGGCATCCGCCACAGTTTCGGGCGATTTCCGGCCCGAGCCAGAACTCTCGGGGTTGGTACCGCGTTTGCCCTATCCGGCTCGCGGGCCGGTTCGAGCGTGACGCTCCGGCAGAGAGAAGGGAAGGCGTCGTAGTGCTGTTCAACAGAAGCAAGCCGGTGGTGGGGCTCGATATCGGGTCGAGTGCCGTCAAGGCGATCGAGCTCAAGAAGTCGGGACGGGGCTTCAAGGTGACGGCCATCGGCGTCGAGCCGGTGCCGCCCGACAGCATCGTCGACGGCGCGATCATCGACGCCGGTGCGGTGACCGATGCGGTCCGGCGCCTCCTCGGGTCCGCTCGCTTCAAGGCGAAGGACGTCGTGGCATCGCTCTCGGGCAGCTCCGTCATCGTCAAGAAGATCAACCTGCCGGTGATGAGCGAGGCCGACCTGGCGGACTCGATTCAGTGGGAAGCCGAGCAGTACATCCCCTTCGACATTCAGGACGTCAATCTCGACTACCAGATCCTCACGCCGGCGGCCGAACGGCAGGGCACCATGGACGTCCTGCTCGTCGCCGCCAAGAAGGACAAGATCGCCGACTACACCGGCGTCGTGAGCGCCGTCGGGAAGAAGACGGTGGTGGTCGACGTCGACGCCTTCGCGCTCCAGAACGCCTTCGAGACCAACTACGCGGACGACGCGCAGAAGGTCGTGGCGCTCGTGAACGTCGGGGCGAGCGCCATCAACATCAACCTCGTGTCCGGTGGCACCTCGCTCTTCACGCGCGATGTCGGCATCGGCGGCAACGCCTTCACCGAGGCCGTGCAGAAGGAGCTCGGCCTGCCGTTCGACGGCGCCGAAGATGCCAAGCGCGGCCTGCCGGTCGAGGGCGTGCGCCCCGAAGACGTTCGCCCCGTGCTGCACGCGGTCATGGAGAACGTGCTGCTCGAGATCGAGAAGACGTTCGACTTCTTCAAGGCCACGTCCGCCAGTGACCGCATCGACCGCATCGTCGTGAGCGGCGGCGCCTCGATGGTCGAGGACTTCGAGAGCGCGCTGCGGGAACGGATGGGCGCCGAGGTCGAACGTTTCGACCCGTTCCGGAACGTGCCGATCGACCCGGCCGCACTGCAGGGCGGCAACGCCGCCGACTACGCGCCCGTGTGCGCGGTGGCCCTGGGCCTCGCGCTCCGCAAGGATGGTGACCGGTGATTCGCATCAACCTCGTGGCCGAGAAACGGCCGGTCGAATCCGGCCAGAGCCGCTTCCGGCTCGACGAATCCAAGAAGATCGCCCTCGGCGGCAGCTTGATCCTGCTGCTCGCGGTTGCCGCCGCAGGCTGGAGCTACTGGTCGCTGGCCCAGCAGGCGGAGCAGGTGGAGCGGGAGATCGAGCTCGCACGCGTCGAAGAGCAGCGCCTCATCCAGGTCATTTCGGAAGTGCGCGATTTCGAGGCGCGACGCGGCCGCCTGGAGCAGCGTGTCTCTCTCATCGAAGAGCTGCGCCGCGGGCAGACCGCCCCGGTGCACATCCTCGACCAGGTGAGCCGCAGCATCCCCGACATGGTGTGGCTGACCAAGATTACCCAGACAGGCTACGACCTCAACATCGAAGGCAACTGTCTGTCGCTCACCGAACTCTCCGACTTCGTCGGCGCCCTCGAGCATTCGCGCTACTTCACGCGTCCGGTCGAAATCATCAACTCCGAAGTGGTCCCGGCGACCACGTCGTCGCCCGAGATCATCAAGTTCGTCGTCAAGGCCGGGTTCCAGATGTCAGGCCTGAAGTCGGCGACGCCCGCGGCCGCGCCGGCGGCGAAGGGAGGCGCCCGTGGCTAGCCTCCAGATGAACAAGCTGCCCTGGTGGGGCCAGCTACTCGTCTTCGCCCTGATCGGCAGCGGCATCGTCGGCGCGTACTACTACTTCTACGAACAGCAGGCGCGGGCCGACCTCGACGTGCGGACCGCGGAACTCGCCGCGATTCGCGGCCGCATCGACAAGGGCATGGAAACGGCGCGCAAGCTGCCGGAGTTCCGTGCGCAGGTCGGCGACCTCGAAGCGCGGCTGGAAAGCCTCAAGGCCATCCTCCCCGAGGAGAAGGACGTCGCGGAGCTGCTGCGCCGTCTGCAGACGCTGGCCTCGCAGTCGAATCTGACCATCCGGCAGTTCCGGCCGCGCGCCATCGCCACCAAGGAACTGCACGCCGAGTGGCCGATTGAAATCGAAGTGGAAGGTGCGTATCACAACGTCGGGGAGTTCCTCGACAAGGTGAGCAAGTTGCCGCGGATTATCAACGTCGGCGCGATGGAAATCGTCACGGTGGAGAAGCCGCGTCCTGGCGCGACCGTGCGCGTGACCTGCACCGCCATGACGTTCGTGCTGAACGATCAGACCTCGACCCCGCAACCTGGAGCGCCGGCCGCCGCTCGGCCCGCGAAGAAGACCGAATGACACGCTTCCTCTGCACGCTCGCGATCGCGTGGCTGCTCGGTGCGGTCACCGCCGTGGCGCAGGCGCCACCGGCGGCCGCCGCCGCGAAAGCTCCGGCGGCATCCGCCCCCGCCGACAACCTGCCGTCGCCGCCCGACGACTTCACCTACTCCGCGGGTGGCCGTCGGGACCCGTTCGTCCCCCTGACCCGGAAGACGGGTCAGGTGCTCGACGTCAGCGCGGCGGGGCGCCGATCGGGCGCGGCTGGGCTCCTGGTCGACGAGCTGACCGTGAAGGGCATCGTGCTGTCGAACGGAAACTACGTCGCGATGGTGTCGGGGCCTGGCACGAGTCAGACCTTCAGTGTGCGCGCGGGAAGCCGACTCTTCGACGGCACCGTGCAGTCGATTACTCCCCGGGCGGTCGTGATTCAGCAGCAGGTCAGTGATCCGCTGTCTCTCCAGAAGCAGCGTGAAGTGCGGAAACTTCTCCGCACTCAGGAAGAGGGCAAATGATGCTCCGGCGAATGGCTCCACTTGTTACGGTCGTTGCCTGCGTCACCGCACTGGCGGGACACATGGCCACGGTCCGTGCCGCTTCGGACGGGTCGGCCGCGCTGCCCCAGTTGCGCGCCGTCTCGACGCGCGACGACGGGCGCGTGAGCGCGGTAGTGATCGAGGCGACCGAGCCGGTGGCGTACGTCACGTCGCAGCCCGATCCGCTGACCGTGCTGGTCGACCTGCGGAACGTGCGCTCGGCGGGCGTCCAGGCGCCACGCACGAGCCTCGGCGCATCACCGCTCGGCGGCATCCGCGTCGAGGAGGGCACGGCGGCTGACGGCACGCCGCTGGCCCGCGTGCGCGTGTCGCTCGATCGCGCGGCCGCGCATC
>JALHON010000125.1 GCA_022842985.1 Acidobacteriota bacterium
GAAGGGGTCGCCCACCTGCACGGCCGGCCGCTTCTCCGCCGACGACTCGTCGAACTCCGCCGAGGCCATCGTGGCGCCGTGGATGCCGTCGCGGCCCGTGCGCGCGCCCACGTAGTACACGGGATTGCCGACTCCGCTCGCCTGGCCCTTGATGATCTCGTCGTGACGGGCGAGACCCAGGCACAACACGTTCACCAGGGGATTGCCGGCGTACATCGGGTCGAACACGATCTCGCCGCCGATGGTCGGGATGCCGATGCTGTTGCCGTAACCACCGATACCGGCCACGACGCCCGAGAAGATACGGCGCGCGAGCGGCGTTTCGAGCGAGCCGAACCTGAGGGCATTCAGCAGCGCTATCGGGCGCGCGCCCATCGTGAAGATGTCGCGGATGATGCCGCCGACGCCGGTCGCCGCGCCCTGATAGGGCTCGATGAACGACGGGTGGTTGTGCGATTCGATCTTGAACACGGCGGCCAGGCCGTCGCCGATGTCGACGGCGCCGGCATTCTCGCCAGGGCCCTGCACGACGCGCGGCCCTGTCGTGGGCAGCGTCTTCAGGTGCACCCGCGAGCTCTTGTAACTGCAGTGCTCCGACCACATCACCGAGAACAGCCCCAGTTCCAGCATGTTCGGTTCGCGGCCGAGCAGCTCCTGGATCCGGGCGTACTCGCCCTCGGTAACGCCGTGCTGTTCGAGAACCTTGCGATCGATCACGCTCATGACTGGGAGGCTGCCCGCAGGAAATAGATGCCAATCGCGCCGTCGATGACGGCGGCCACGCCCACACCGGCCGCCACCCATCCGCGGATGGCGTCATCGAACGGCAGCACGCCCGCGTACGCGAGGGCCGCAAGGGTCGCCATGGCGATGGCCGATCCGAGCATCGCCATGCCCACGGCGCGTGAGGTACCCGCACGGGCCGCGGACGATGGCGGACGGGAGGTGCCGTTCATGCCAGGGACCGTCCGCCGGCAACGCCGGCAGCGAACGCCTGCACCATCGAATCGAGCACCACGCGCCCATCGGCGCTGCCGAGCGAGGCTTCGCAGGCACGCTCGGGATGCGGCATCAGGCCGACGACGTTCCGGCGCGCATTGCAGATGCCGGCGATGTTGTTGATCGATCCGTTGGGGTTGCCCGCCTCGGACGCCTGGCCGGACTCGTCCACGTAACGAAACACCACCTGCCGCTCGCGCTCGAGCGCCTCGATGACGGCCGGCTCGGCGAAGTAATTGCCCTCACCGTGCGCAATCGGCATGCGCAGCACCTGGCCGGCCCGGCAGGCGCCGGTGAACGGGGTGTCGGTGGCCTCCACGCGGACGGGCACCATCTTCGACACGAACTTGATGCCGCGATTCCGGACCATGGCGCCCGGCAGCAATCCCGCTTCGAGCAGCACCTGGAAGCCGTTGCAGATACCGAGCACCGGCCCGCCGCGCTCGGCAAAGGCGCTGACCGCCGCCATGATCGGCGAGAACTTCGCGATGGCGCCGGTGCGGAGGTAGTCGCCGTGCGCGAACCCGCCGGGCAGGATGACGGCGTCGGCGCCGCCGAGGCTCGTGTCCTTGTGCCACACGAGCGAGGCCTGCGCCCCGACGACGGCACTGGCCGCGTGGAAGGCGTCGTAGTCGGAGTTCGACCCCGGGAAGACGATGACCGCGAACGTCACAGCACTTCGACCCGGTAGCTTTCGATGACCGGATTGGCGAGCAGCGTCGCCGCCATCTCGGCCACGCGGGCCTCGGCGGAGGCGCGGTCGTCGCCCTCGAGTTCGACTTCGAAGAACTTGCCCTGGCGCACGTCGCGCACGTCGCCGTAGCCCAGCGTGTGCAGGGCTTCGGCGACGACACGGCCCTGCGGGTCGAACACCGACGGCTTCAGGGTCACATACACTCGCGCTCGCATCGTCGTTCCGTTCCTTCTACGCGGCGGGGGCGGCGAAGACCCGCGCGAAGATCGCGTCCACGTTCCGCAACTGTTCATCGAGATCGAACGCCCGATCGATCTCGCGCGCGCCGAGCACGCGCATCACGTCCGCATCGGCCAGCAGCAGCGTCTTGAAGTCCAGACGATCGTGGAACGACCGCATGGCATTGCGCTGCACCCATTCGTAGGCCTGCTCGCGCGAGATGTCGCGGCGGGCCAGTTCCAGCAGTACCTGTCCGGAGAACACCACGCCGCGCGAGCGCTCGAGATTCTCGCGCATCCGGTCGGCGTAGACCACCATGCCGCTTACGATGCGGGTGAAACGCCGCAGCATGTGGTCCAGAGCGATGAAGCTGTCGGGCAGAATCACGCGCTCCACCGAAGAATGCGAGATGTCGCGCTCGTGCCAGAGCGCCACGTTCTCGAAGGCGGCAGCGGCGTTGGCGCGCAGCAGGCGGGCCAGGCCGACGATCTGCTCGCACCCGATCGGGTTGCGCTTGTGCGGCATCGCCGACGAGCCCTTCTGGCCCTTGGCGAACGGCTCTTCGACTTCCCCGATTTCCGTCTTCTGGAGCCCGCGGACTTCGAGGGCGAACGTTTCGAGCGAGGCGCCGGTGATGGCGAGCGCGGACATGAGCTCGGCGTGCCGATCGCGCTGGATGACCTGCGTCGAAATCGGCGCCGGCTCGAGACCGAGGCGGCGGCAGACGTCTGCTTCGATGGACGGATCCAGGTGCGCGAACGTGCCGACGGCGCCGGAGATCTGGCCGACGGCGATGGCCGCCCGCGCCCGCGTCACGCGACCGATGTCGCGGCCGAGCTGGTCGTACCAGAGCGCCAGCTTGAGGCCGAACGTCATCGGCTCGGCATGCACGCCGTGCGTGCGGCCGATCATCGGCGTGCGGCGATGTTCTTCGGCGCGCGCGCGGATGGCCTCGCGCAGGCCGCCGAGCAGCTTCAGGATGAGGTCCGTGGCCTCGACCATCTGGAGCGCCTGCGCCGTGTCGACGACGTCCGATGAGGTGAGGCCGAAATGCAGCCAGCGCGCCGACGGCCCGACGTGCTCGGCGACCGAGGTCGTGAAGGCGATGACGTCGTGCTGCGTCGTCTTCTCGATTTCCTCGATGCGGGCGATGTCGAAGCGGGCCTTCTCGCGGAGGTCGCGGGCGGCGTCGGCCGGCACGATGCCCACGGCCGCCATCGCGTCGGCTGCGGCGAGTTCCACGGCCAGCCACGTCTCGTAGCGCCGTTCTTCCGTCCAGATGCGCCCCATTTCGGGGTTGGTGTAGCGCCGGATCATGCGAGAGCCAGTTGTTCCGCCTCGATGGTGGCGGGCGTGCCGCCGCCGAGCACCGTGAGGCTGAGGGTGCCCGTGGGAAAGAGCCGCCGGGCGACGCGCGCGACGTCGGCGTCGGTGACGGCATCGATGGCGACCAGCATGTCGTCGAGCGACTCGCCGGTGTCGCCGTAGATCTCCTGCCGGGCGAGATGCGTCATGCGGCTCGACGTGCTTTCGAGGCCGAGCATGAGGCTGCCCTTCAGATGGTCCTTGGCGCGCCGCAGCTCGCCGGCCACGAGCGGCTCGGCTTTCAGGCGGCGTACTTCACCCATCACGACGTCCACGAGTTCGCCCACGGCATCGTTGGCGCAGCCGGCGTAGATCGTGACGGCGCCGGTGTCGCGGTAGGTGCTGAGGCTCGAGAACACGGAGTAGGCCAGGCCGCGCTTCTCACGCACGTTCTGGAACAGCCGCGAACTCATCGAACCACCGAGCATCGTGTTGAGCGCGTAGGCCGCGTAGCGGTCGGCGTCGCCGTGTGACAGGCCCGGCCCGCCGAGACACACGTGGCTCTGCTCGAGGTCCTTGGTGCGGACGATCACCTCGGCGGCCGGCGCCGGCAGCGATTCGGCGATCGGCGCGCCGGTCAGGCCGGCCTTCGCGAACGCCGCGGCCACCAGATCCCGCACGCGCTCGTGTTCCAGGTTGCCCACCGCGGCCACGATGAAGTTCGGCGCGATGTAGGCGTCGTGGAAGTAGTCGCGCAGGGCGGCGCGCGAGAGCGCCGACACGGTGTCGGGCTCGCCCAGAATCGGCCGGCCGAGCGGGTGGCCGGGCCACATCGCGCCGGCGAAGATCTCGTGCACGAGGTCGTCGGGCGTGTCCTCGACCATCTTGATTTCCTCGAGCACGACCTTCTTCTCGCGCTCGATCTCAGCGGCGTCGAAGGCCGGCGAAGTCACGAGGTCAGAGAGCACGTCGACGGCCAGCGGCAGGTGCTCGTCGAGCACCTTGATGAAGTAGCCGGCGTATTCCTTGGAGGTGAACGCGTCGAGGTGGCCGCCGATCGAGTCGATCTGCTGGGCGAGGTCTTCGGCCGACCGCGTCGCGGTGCCCTTGAAGAGCATGTGCTCGACGAAATGCGCGATGCCTTCGTGGACGCGCGGCTCGTGACGCGACCCCCGCGTGAGCCACACGCCGATGCTCACGGAACGCACGTGCGGCATGCGTTCGGTGACCAGGCGAAGTCCGTTGGGCAGGACCTCACGTCGGATGGCGGCGTCGGGCACGATGGCGGGCAGACCTCTCGGGTCTTGGGAGACCTCTAAAGTATTGACTGGAAAGGAATTAGCCCCAATCATATCACGCGCACCCACGGCGCGCAAGCATGAGCCGCGGGCAGTTCGGCACCGGCCGCGGATGTTACACTCGACGTTCGCGCAAGTCGCAGAAAGCGCGTGAGATACCCGTGCAACGCGACGCCCCGACCGACCTCGCCGAACTCAGCCTCGCCGACCTCGAGGCGTGGATTGTCGCGCGCGGCCTGCCCCGCTTCCGCGCAAAGCAGATCTTCGCCTGGGTCTGGAAGCGCGGCGCGACCAGCTACGACGAGATGAGCGACCTTGGCCGCGACCTGCGGGCCACACTCGCCGCCGAGCTCCCGTTCACGACACCGGCGATCGTCCGGCAGGACGTCTCTGAAGACGGCACCCGGAAACTCGTGATCGCTTTCGCGGATCGGCGCCAGATCGAGTGCGTCTACATCCCCGACACTCCGTCGCAGACCTTCTGCGTGTCCACGCAGGTTGGCTGCGCCATGGGATGCGCCTTCTGCCTGACCGGCAAGATGGGTCTCGTGCGCCACCTGACGGCCGGAGAAATCGCCGCCCAGGTGCGTGTGCTGGCGCGGGTGACCGGGTTGCTCGACTCGGCCTTCAACATCGTGCTCATGGGCATGGGCGAGCCGCTCCACAACTACGACGCGACCATGAAGGCCCTGGCGCTGCTGAACGAGGCCCAGGGACTCGCGCTGCCGCCGAAACGCGTGACCCTCTCGACCGTGGGCCTCGTGCCGATGCTCGACAAGCTGGCGGCCGAACCGCTCATGCCGAATCTGGCCATCTCGCTCCACGCCACCACCCAGGAGCAGCGGCTGGCGATCGTGCCGCCCACTGGAAAATACGGCCTGCAGGCGATTATCGACGCCTGCCGCCGCTTCCCGCTCGCCAAACGCAGCCGCATCACCTTCGAATACGTGATGCTCGACGGCGTGAACGACTCCGTGGCCGATGCCCGCCGCCTGGTGCGCCTGCTCGATGGCATCAAGGCGAAGGTCAATCTCATTCCCCTGAACGCCGCGCCGGGCATTCCCTTCGACCGCCCGTCCGACAGCCGCGTGGACGCATTCGCGCGTGTGCTGGCCGAGCGCGGCATGACCGTGTCGGTGCGCAAGAGCCGCGGCCGCGACATCCGGGCCGCCTGCGGCCAGCTCATCGTGGAGGGCGGACGCGCGAAGAGCGCCGCCCAGGCCCTCGCCGCCGCCCTCTGACTTCCCTACGTGCCCATGCTCCGATTGCTCCGCCTCGTCACGTTCGCGGTCCTCGCCTCGTGCAGTCTCGGCTGCGCCAATGAGCCCCGCAGCGCCCAGGAACTGCTGAAGCAGGCCGCGCGCGAAAGCGATCCGCAGGCGCGGGGCGCCATGGTCGAACGCTTCCTCCAGATGCGCGGCGGCAATCCCGTGGTGGACCAGAACGCGCGCCTGACCTTCTTCGTGAAGGACGACCCCACGGGCCGCATCCCGCGCATCGTCGGGGACTTCAATAACTGGGCGACGACGCCGCAGGGGTACGACCCGAAGGCCGGCATGCCCATCCGCATCGACGGCACGCCGTGGTCGTATGTCGAGACCACTGCCTTCACGAACGCGCGGCTCGAATACGTGTTCCTCTACGAGAAGGACACGGCCCCTGACCCACGGAATACGCGGAAGATCCGCACGTTCTCCGGCGAGCGCTCCGAGATCCGGATGCCCTTCTTCTCGGGACATCCCGAAGTCGAAGGGCCCGCGCCGGACGCAAGAGGCACGGTCACGGAACAGGCCTTCGCGAGCCGTGCCCTCAAGGCCTCGCGCCGGGTGTGGACCTACCTGCCCGCCGGCTACGAGACCTCGCAGGACATCTACCCCACGGTCTACTTCCTCGACGGCGGCAACTACACCGACTGGATGGCGGTGCCCGCCGTGCTCGACCGGCTCATCGCGGCAAAGACGATTCCGCCGATCATCGCCGTGTTCGTCGAACCAGGGAGCCGGCAGGAGGAATACTCGCGCAATCCGGCATGGCGGGCGTTCGTCGCCACCGAACTCGTGCCGTCGATCGACGCCAGGCTCCGCACGTTCCCGGCCCCCGAGCAGCGCCTCATCTTCGGCAGCTCCCTCGGCGCCTACGGCGCGGTGGACCTGGCGGTCGAATACCCGGGGGTGTTCGGCCTCTGCGCCTCGCTCGCGCCGCCGGCGCAGGCCGCGACGCTCATCACCAACCAGGCCCAGGGCCAGCGCGCCATTCACGGCGTGCGCTTCTTCGTGCTCGGCGCCGTCTACGACACCGACGTCAAGGGCGCGCGCACACTGCGGACGGCACTGGCCGAGGCGTCCGCCGACGTGAAGTACGAAGAGGTCCCCGAAGGGCACGCGGCCGAAACGTTCCGCACGCACATCGACAACGCCCTGAAAGCGCTGCTCCCGCCCCCGTTGTCCTGAGCGCGCGCACGGCGCCGTCAGACCAACGAGACTGCGGCGTCGGGCGGCGGCACGACGACGTCGATCCATTCGTTGCGCGCGCGGCCCGCCGGCACCGGCACCCGCAGGTAGTTGTCGGTCACGGCGGTACGGCCGTCGTCGATCGTCAGGGCCGGACGCACACGCCCCGTCTGCGCGGCGCGGAACCGGGTGGCGAGCGCGCGCGACACGTCCCGCAGCCGCTGCGCGCGCGCCTTCACCACCGAGCCGTGCACCTTGCCTGGCAGTGCCTCCGCCTCGGTGCCCGGCCGATCCGAATACGGGAACACGTGGAGGTGCGTGAGCGGCGACGCTTCGAGGTAGGTGGCGAGCGCGTCGGCCTGCGCGTCGCTCTCGCCCGGGAACCCGACGATGAGGTCCGAGCCGATGGCGGCGTCGGGCAGGCGCCCGCGCACGCTGTCGACGAGCGCAGCGTAGCGTTCGATCGTGTACGGCCGGCGCATCGCCGCCAGCAGTTCGTTGGCGGCGTGCTGCAGCGGCAGATGCAGGTGCGCGGCGAAGCGGCCCGGATGCCCGGCAATGACGTCGAGCACCGCGGGGGTGCAGTCCATCGGCTCGAGCGAGCTGACACGGACACGGAACGCGCCGGGCTCGACGGCGAGCGCCTGCAGCAGATCGACCAGCGCGCGCGGCGCGGCGAGATCGCGCCCCCAGGCGCCCAGGTGCACGCCGGTCAGCGCTACTTCCTTGTAGCCGGCCTCGAGCACGCGGCGCAGTTCGTCGAGCACGTCGTCGAGCGTCCGGCTGCGGCTCGTCCCGCGGGTCTTCGGGATGATGCAGTAGCTGCAGAGCTCGTCGCAGCCGGTCTGCGCCCGCAGTGTCCAGGCCGTGCGGCCCATCAGCCCGGGACCAGGCAGACGGCCGCAGGGACCATCCGCTGTCGGGAGTTCCAGCAGCGGCAGCAGCGTGCCGGCCAGCGTCGCCTTCGCGGTGTTCGGCACGACGGCCGTCACGCCTGGAAGGGCCGCCACGTCATCAGCGGCTCGCGACGCGAAGCACCCCGTCACCACGATGCGGGCGCCGGGATTCTCGCGGTGGATGCGGCGAATCGTCTGCCGCGCCCCCTGGTCGGCGCTCGCGGTCACCGAGCAGGTGTTCACGAGCACCACGTCGGCCTGCTCGCTCGAGACCGCGGTGCCCCCGGCCGCCGAGAGCGCCGCTTCGACGCCCAGGGAATCGGCCTGGTTCACGCGGCACCCGAAGGTGACGACGGCGTACTTCACGGCCGGACGGCGGCGAGCGCGCGGGCGCCGATATCGGTGCGGTACTGCATCCCGCGGAAGCGGATCCGGCGCACGGCGTCGTAGGCGGCGGCAATGGCCTCCGCATAGTGCGGCGCGCGGCTGACCACGGTGAGCACGCGGCCGCCGCTCACGACGAGCGCGCCGTCGCGCTCTGCCACGCCGGCAAACCGCACGTCCACGGCCGGACACTCGGCCCGCACCCGATCGAGCCCGTCGATGGCGTGACCGGTGTCGAGCGCGCCGGGATACCCTCCGGCCGCCAGCACCACGCCCACGGCGGTGTCACCGCTGAATCGCAGCGCCGCCGGCAGCGGTCCGCCGCCGGCCGCGCGCGCCAGAACCGGGGCCAGCGGCTCGGCAAGCAGCGGCAGCACGACCTGGGCTTCCGGATCGCCGAAGCGGCAGTTGAACTCGATCACCTTCGGCCCCTCCGCGGTCAGCATCAGGCCGCAGTAGAGGAAGCCGGTGAACGGCGCCCCTTCGGCCGCCATGCCGCGCAGCACCGGCCGCACGATCTCGCGCTCGATACGCTCGCGGAGGGCGTCATCGACGAGCACGCTCGGCGAGAAGGCGCCCATCCCGCCGGTGTTCGGCCCCTCATCCCCGTCGAGCAGGCGCTTGTGGTCCTGCGCGGTGCCACAGGCCACGAAGTGCTCGCCGGCCGCGATGACGAAATAGGAGAGCTCCGGCCCGACGAGGCATTCCTCGAGCACGACGCGGGCGCCGGCGGCGCCGAACCCGCCGTCGATCATCGCCAGACGCACGGCGGCCTCGGCGGCGGCGCGGTCGGGCGCGATGATGACGCCCTTACCGGCGGCCAGGCCATCGGCCTTCACGACCACGGGCCAGCCGAGCGTGCCCCGTGCGAGCGCGGCCATCGCGTCGGCGGCGCAGTCGCACACGAGCGCGCGTGCGGTGGGCACGCCGTGGCGCGCCATCAGGTCCTTCGCGAAGGCCTTGCTGGTTTCGAGCTGCGCGGCCGCCCGCGTCGGGCCGAAGAGGGGGCGGCCGGCAGCCATGAAATGGTCGGCGACGCCCGCCGCGAGCGGCGCTTCCGGCCCGATGACGGTCAGATCCACGCCTTCGGCCACGGCCAGCGCGAGCACGGCCGCCGGATCGCCGGAGTCGAGGGACAGCACACGGACATCACGGGCGATGCCGGGGTTCCCGGGCGCGCAGACGACCGAGGCGCCACCGCGTTCCAGGGTGGCCGCCAGGGCGTGTTCGCGGGCGCCGGCACCAACGACGAGCAGCTTCATGCCTGCATCCGACCTGTTTTCAGTGGGTTGCGGGAGAAGTGCGCAATACTGCGCACAGGCGATTTGCCCGGGTGGGAGGGCAATTTCGTGTGATAGCCTAGCATATTCACCCGGTCAGCCTCAGGGGCTGCCGGGAACGCCATAAAGAGGGGAGGTGAATTCGAGATGGCCGAGGTGAAGATCCAGGAAGGCGAGTCCATCGAGTCTGCCCTGCGCCGCTTCAAGCGCAAGGTTCAGCAAGAAGACATCATCAAGGACATCAAGAAGCACTCCTTCTACCTCAAGCCGGGCGACAAGCGCCGGGCCAAGCAGGCGCTGGCGCGCAAGCGCAACCGGAAGAAGCAGCGTCGCGAGGCGGAGTAGTTTCGCGTCCCGAACAATCGATTGCACAGTTCTTTCGTTGACGCACTCGACGGTTCGTGGGTAACATTCGGGCCCTTGAACACAGCGTAAACGCTTTGTGTTCAGGGGCTTCACCATTTTTGGACAGCCCCCGCCGCCCCCCCGGGTCGCGGGCTCACGTTGGCAGAGAGGATCACCGGCATGGAAATCGCCGAACGCAAGGTCAGCGACGTCACGATTCTGGATCTCACGGGCAAGATGACGCTCGGCGAGGGCGACGAGTTTCTGCGGCAGGCTATCAGCAACCTGCTCGCGGCTGGCAACAAGAAGATCGTCCTCAACCTCGAGGGCGTGCCGTACATCGATTCAGCCGGCCTCGGCGAAGTCGTGCGCACCCACACGACGGTCAGCAAGCAGGGCGGCAGCCTGAAGCTCCTCAACCTGACGAAGCGGATCGAAGATCTGCTCGCGATCACGAAGCTGCTGACGGTGTTCGACACGTACGAATCGGAAGCCGACGCCATCAAGAGCTTCTCGGCCTAGCAGCTGCTGCTGTCGCGCTCCATGGCGCGCCCAATCTACCCGGATCTCGAGATGCGAGAGGCCGGAGCAACGCGAGCGAACGACCGGTCCACGCTGCGCAGCCTGATTACGTCACTCAGGCCGCAGCAGTGGACCAAGAACCTGTTCGTCCTCGCGGCCCTGCCCTTTGGCCTCAAGCTGTTCGATCCCGCCGCCGTCGCCATGGCGCTGGCGGCATTTGTCGTGTTCTGCGCCTTGTCGGGCGTCGTCTATCTCGTCAACGATCTCTACGATCGCGAGAACGATCGGCTGCATCCCATCAAGCGGCTGCGACCGATAGCCGCCGGCGACCTCGCGCCGGGCACCGCGGCCGTCTGGGCGGCGATCATCGCCAGCGCCGCGCTCGGCGCTGCGCTCTGGATCGGCCCGGCTTTCGCGGCCGCGGCCGCCGCCTATCTCGCCCTCTTCGCCCTCTATTCCGGCTGGCTGAAGCACCTGGTCATCATCGACGTGTTGTCGATCGCCATCGGCTTCGTGCTGCGCACGTACGCCGGCGCCGTTGCGATCGCCGTGCCGGTGAGCGACTGGCTGCTCGTCTGCACGGTGCTGCTGGCACTCTTTCTCGGCCTCGGCAAGCGCCGCCACGAAATCACCCTGCTCTCCGCCGGCGCCAGCGGGCACCGGCGGATTCTCGACGAGTACAACCCGTACCTTCTCGACCAGATGATCGGCGTCGTCACGGCCTCCACGCTGATGGCGTACATCATCTACTGCACGAGTCCCGACACAGTTCAGCGATTCGGCACCCATCAACTGGTGCTGACCATTCCTTTCCCGATCTACGGCATCCTGCGGTACCTGTACCTGGTGCACCGCAAGGACGGCGGGGGCAACCCGTCGGAGCTGCTGATCACGGATCGCCCGCTGCTCATCTGCGTCGGACTCTGGGGCCTCGTGACCGCATCGGTCATCTACCGGCCTTTCGGAATCTGAGCGCAGCCCATGAGCAAGAGCACGGTCGCCATTCTCCGCACGTCGCCCGCGACGGTCATCCGCGATCACCATCGCCTGATGAACCTGGCCGGGTATCAGGACGTGCTGCCGAAAGACGCCGAGACGGGCCTCAAGATCAACATCTCGTGGCATTTCTTCTTCCCGGGCTGCTCGACGACGCCATGGCAGCTCGAGGGCGTCATCCGGGCGATGGCCGCCGACGGCTACAGCAAGGACCTGATCCACGCCTGTCACAACCGCACGGTGGTCATCGACGCCCACCTCGGCGAGCGCGAGAACAAGCAGGTCAACGTCGTCGAGGCGCACGGCCTGAAGAACGTCCACCTCTACGAGGGTGACGAGGACTGGATCAACATCAAGGACGCCGTCGGCGACCTGACGAAGAAGTTCCTCTGCCTCAACGAGGTCTATCCCGACGGGTTCATGATTCCCCGCCGCTTCATCGGCGAGAACATCATCCACCTGCCCACCGTGAAGACCCACGTCTTCACGACCACCACGGGCGCGATGAAGAACGCGTTCGGCGGGCTGCTGAACGAGAGGCGGCACTGGACGCATCCGGTCATCCACGAGACGCTCGTCGACCTGCTGATGATCCAGAAGAAGATTCACCGCGGCGTGTTCGCGGTGATGGACGGCACCTTCGCCGGCGACGGCCCCGGCCCGCGCTGCATGGTGCCGCACGTCAAGAACGTCATCCTGGCGAGCGCCGACCAGGTGGCCATCGACGCGGTGGCCGCCAGGCTGATGGGCATGGACCCGCTGTCCATCAAGTTCATCCGTCTGGCGCACGACCTCGGCCTCGGCTGCGGCGACCCGCGCGACATCGAGATCGTCGGCGATGTCGACGCCGCGAACGACAACTGGCACTTCGACGGGCCCTTCCGCGAGATGACCTTCGCCTCGCGGATGCAGCACAGGATCTACTGGGGACCGCTGCGCAAGCCGATCGAATGGTCACTCAAGACGGTGCTGGCGCCGTGGGCCTATATCGCCAGTGTGCTCTACCACGACAGCTTCTGGTATCCGCTCAACGCCGACCGCAACATGCACGAGGCGTTGAACTCACCCTGGGGCCGGCTCTTCCAGAACTGGGAGACGCTCACCCCCGACGCCAATGGTTTCCCCACGGTGGGCGACGCGCCCGCCGTCGCGCCGCGCCTCGGCATGCGCGCGCTCGGCCAGTCCGTGGGCATCCTGGGCACGTGCATCAAGGAAGCGCCGGAGTTCGCGAGCCGCCGGCGTCACTCGACTCACGGGTCCAAGGCCTGAGGTCCTTCACATGTCCGATTTCCAGGTGCGTTCCGATTCGGTCGACGTCGAGCAGATCATGGAGCAGATCCGCCGGCGGGTCCGTGACAAGCGCGGCGTCGACTACACCGAGGAGCAGATCCGCGAGCTGGCGGCGGTGCGCCTCGAGAAATTCCTCGATCCGAAGAACCTGCGGTCGGACCTGCTCGAGCAGTTCCGCAAGAGCCGGCCGGCCGCCGACACAACGCTGCCGCCCATCGAATCGCCCTACGAGTTCGAGGACAGCACGCTCTACGAGACGCACCGGGGACTGCTGCGCACGATGCGGCGGCTGCTCAACCCGCTGCTGAAGCTGTTCTTCAACCCGAACACCATCGTCCATGCCCTGCACCAGCAGGCGGATCTGAACAAGCACTTCGCCCGCACGATGGCGCAGGCGCGGATCGACCGGGCCGCCTGGAATTCGCTCTACTACGAGGTGCTCCACAACCTCGTGCTCGAGACGACGCGCGCCGGCATCGAGATCAAGAACCTGAAGATGCGGGTCGAGGCGCTGTCGAGCCGCCTCGACTTCTCGGAACGCCGCGTGCGCGCGCTCGAGGGCGTGGTCCAGTACCGGCCGGAGGCCGTGACGCCACGTGAGCGGCGCCCCGAGGCACCGGTGCAGCAGTCCGGCAGCGTCGAGCCCGCGGGCGTGCCCGGGACGGGTG
>JALHON010000126.1 GCA_022842985.1 Acidobacteriota bacterium
GCGCGGGCGCCGTTGCATCCGGTGGCGGCACGCTGGCCGGAGCGGCGGGGACGGCCACACTCGGCGCGGTGCCGCCGGCCACGGCGTCGAGCGCGAAGGCGACGTCGGCGGCAGACTGGAAGCGCTGCGCCGGCGCTTTCTCCATGCACCGGCGGATGATCCGGTTGAGTGCGGGCGGTGTCTCTGGCGGCAGGTCCGCCGGATCCGAGCGCACGATCGCGGCCATGATCTCGACCGACGTCTCGCCGGTGAAGGCGCGCCGGCCGGCGAGCATCTCGTAGCAGACCGTGCCGAGCGAGAAGACATCGGCGCGGGCGTCGACGACTTCGCCGCGCACCTGCTCCGGCGCCATGTAGCCCACGGTGCCGAGCACGGTGCCGGGCACCGTGGCCGGCTCCTGACCGATGAGGGTCGTGACGGCGTCGGTGTCACCCGCCTCGACGATCCGCGCGAGGCCGAAGTCGAGCACCTTGGCCCGGCCGTCGGCGGTGAGGAAGATGTTCGCCGGCTTGACGTCGCGGTGCACGATGCCCTTCTGGTGGGCGGCGGCGAGGCCGGACGCGATCTGCACGGCGATGTCGACGGCGCGGCGTGTGGGCAACGCGCCCCGCTGCAGCGCATCGCGCAGGGTCTCGCCTTCGAGCAGTTCCGACACGACGTAGGGTGACGAGCCCTCGACGTGTACGTCGTACACGGCGAGCACGTTCGGATGGCTGAGCGCGGCGGCGGCGCGCGCTTCCTGCGCGAAGCGGCGCAGGCGATCGGGCCGTGCCGAGACATCCGCCGGCAGCACCTTGATGGCGACATCGCGGCCGAGGCGGGAGTCGCGGGCACGGAAGACCTCGCCCATGCCGCCGGCGCCAATCTTCGCGACGATCTCGTACGGGCCCAGGCGTGCGCCGGAAGGCAACGACACGGGGCGATTATAGCGAGACGCGCCGGTCCGGCCGGCAAAGACTGGTACACTCCACCGCCATGCAGAGCCTTGAAGCCCTTCTCGCCCGGGCGAGCGACCTCGTCTGGGGGCCGCCCCTTCTCATCCTGCTGTTCGGCACGCACCTCTTCCTCACGGTGCGGCTCAAGTTCATCCAGACCTATCTGCCGCGCGCCATCCGGCTGTCGTTCTCCCGCGAGAAGGAGGGTGACGGCGACGTGACGCAGTTCGGGGCCCTCACCACGGCGCTCGCCGCCACGATCGGCACCGGCAACATCGTCGGCGTCGCCACGGCGGTCGCCGCCGGCGGCCCCGGCGCCGTGTTGTGGATGTGGCTCACCGGTGTCTTCGGCGTGGCCACCAAATACTCGGAAGCCGTGCTGGCCGTGAAGTATCGCGTGAAGATGCCGAACGGCATGATGGCCGGCGGCCCGATGTACGCGCTCGAACGCGGCCTCGGCAGCAAGCCGCTCGGCATGCTCTTCGCTGCCCTGACGGCCATTGCCGCCTTCGGCATCGGCAACATGACGCAGGCCAACTCGATCTCGGCCCTCGCCAACGAGACGTTCGGCGTGTCGCCGTGGGTGACCGGCATCATCATGACGGTGCTCACCGCCATCGTGATCCTCGGCGGCATCACCTCGATTGCGAGCGTCTGCGAGAAGCTCGTGCCGTTCATGGCCGCCTTCTACATCCTGGGCTGCGTGATTCTCATCATGATGCACGTGGAGCGCGTGCCCGAGACGCTCGGTCTCATCATCGGCGGCGCCTTCAGCGGCCAGGCGGCCGTGGGCGGCTTCCTCGGCGCGGGCGTGATGCAGGCAATGCGCTTCGGCATCGCCCGCGGTCTCTTCTCGAACGAATCGGGACTCGGCAGCGCGCCCATCGTCGCCGCCGCGGCGCAGACGAAGAACCCGGTGCGTCAGGCGCTCGTCTCGGCCACCGGTACCTTCTGGGACACGGTCGTGGTCTGCGCGCTCACCGGCATCGTCGTCGTGAACTCCGGCGGCTGGCAGCAGGGCCTGAGCGGCTCGGCCCTCACGAAGTTCGCGTTCGAAGACCTGCCGGTGGTGGGCCCGATCGTGCTCACCATCGGCCTGCTCACCTTCGTCTTCTCGACCATTCTCGGCTGGGCCTATTACGGCGAGAAAGCCGCGGAGTATCTCTTCGGCATCGGCGTCATCAAGTACTACCGGGTGCTCTGGGTGATCGCGGTGATGACCGGGTCGGTGTCGACGCTGACCGCCGTGTGGAGCTTCTCGGACGTGGCCAACGGGCTCATGGCCGTGCCGAACCTCATCGCGCTACTCGCGCTGAACGGCGTCATCGTCTCGGAGACCCGCGACTACCTCTGGTCGGGCAACCTCGACAAGCAGTCGGGCTCGTAGAGCCGGCGCCGCGCCGCGGCGCGGCCTGACGTCGATGTTCCCCGCCGACCTGCCGCTCAGATACCAGTTCCTGCTGCGCACCTACCGGTGGCGGCGGGCGGAGGCCGTGCCGGCCGCGCGGCTGACACGTCCGGTCGCCGAAGCACGCGTGGCGCTCGTGACGTCGGCGGGCTTCGTGGCGCCGGGCGACGCGCCCTTCGATCTCGAGCTGAAGGGCGGCGACGCGTCGTTCCGTACGATCGCGGGCGACACCGCGCTCGACGCGCTCACGATGCACCACAAGAGCGACGCCTACGACCCGGCGCCGATTGCCGCCGATCACAACGTCGCCTTCCCGCTCGAACGTCTGCGGGCACTCGCGGACGCGGGGGCCATCGGCGAGGTGGCGCCGCGCCACCTGTCGTTCATGGGCTCGATCACGCGGCCCGAACGCCTCATCGAGGAGTTCGCGCCGGCCGCCGCGACGCTGCTCGAGGGCGACGGCGTGGACATCGCGCTCCTCGTGCCCGTTTGACCGATGTGCCACCAGACCGTGAGTCTGGTCCAGACGGAACTCGAACGCCGCGGCATCGTCACGGTGTCGCTCACCGTGATGCCTGACGTCACGCGGAAGCTGGCGCCCCCGCGTGCGCTATCAGTACCGGCCCCGCTCGGTGCGCCGATGGGCCCGCCGCACGACGCCGCCGCGCACGAAGCCGTGCTCCGCCGGATGCTCGCGCTGGCCACGCGCACCGACGTGCCGCTGCTCGCCTGAGGTCTACTTCACCGGCGTGAACACCACGCCGGCGCCGATGAGGTCGCGCACGAGCGCCGGCATCTTGCGGCCGGCCGCGTTCGCGTCCTCGATGACCTTCGGCAGCGCCGCCCGCACCTCGCGGATCATCGCCATCTGCGTCGTCGTCGGCACCGACGTCGAGCCCATGATCGCGCCCTTGAGCTGACCGATACGGCCGCGGACGTTCTCGGCGTTACCGCCGCCACCGCCGCCACCGCCGCCACCGCCGAGGCCCAGCCGGCGGCGCAGACGTTCGAGTTCGGTGTTGAGGCTGTCCATCGACGACTTCACGTTCGGCGGAGTCGTCGCATTCCGCGTCTGCTGCGTGAGCAGCGTCATCTGCGCGCTGGCGTTCTGCACGACCTGCGCGGCCTCATTGGCCTCCGCCTGCAGGTCGTGCAGGCCCTTGGCGGTGTCGAACCAGGTCTTGCGATCGGCGTCGGTGATGCGGATGTCGGCATCGCCGCGCACGGTGACGTTCACCGTCTGGACGTCCTTGCCGTCCACGCGCAGCGTGGCGCGATAGCTGCCGGGGAGCACGAACGGCCCGTTGTTGCCGCCGCCACCGAACCCACCACCGCCCCCACCGCCACCAGCCGCCGGCGCCCCGGGCGGCGGCGTCAGCGGACGGAGCGGCTGCACGCGCAGATCCCACTTCACGATGTGGAGACCGGCGGTGTTGCGGTTGCGCATCGCATCGCCCGCGAGCTCGCGCACCTGCGTGTTGCCGTCGCGGATGACCCAGCTCACCTGCTTCGCATCGGCCGCGAGCTTGTAGGCCAGCGTGGCGCCGGGCGCCGGGTTCAGGCCGAGGAACTGCATGTCGCCCTCGAAACCCTTCATCTTGTCGTTCGCCTGATTGAAGGCGGTAGCCGGTTCGGGATCGAACGCGAACGTGCCGGCCGCTTCCGCCTTCGACCACTGCTGGATGATGCCGGCGTCGTCGAGAATCCAGATGCCGCGCGCGTGCGTCGCCAGGATGAGGTCGTTCTCGCGCGGGTGGATCTTCATCTCGTAGATGGGCGTGGTGGGCAGGTTCGCCTTCACGCGGGTCCACTGGCCGCCGCGGTTGTGCGACACCCACAGGCCGGTCTCCGTGCCGAGATAGAGCAGGTCGGCGTTCTTCGGATCCTCGAGAATCGTGCGGGCCACTTCGCCCTTCGGCAGGTTGCTCACGATCGAGCGCGTGGTGGCGCCGAAGTCGGTGGTCGAGAAGACGTAGGTGTTGTAGTCGCCGCCGCGGTGCCCGTCGAACGTGATGTAGGCGGTGCCGTCGGCGTGCTGCGACGGCACGACGTCGGACACATAGGTCCACTTGGGCACACCGGCGAACTTCGCCGTCACGTTGCTCCACGTCTTGCCGGCATCGCGCGTCACGCTGACGACACCGTCGTCGGTGCCCGTCCAGATGATGCCGGCCCGCCGCGCCGATTCCTCGAGCGTCACGATCGTGCCCCAGGCGGTCACGCCGTCGTGCTTGGCAATCCGCGTCTCCTTGTCGGCCGTCTCCATGATTGACAGGGTCTCGCGGTTGGTGTTGGTCGAGAGGTCCGGACTGATCGGGGCATACGACCGGCCCTTGTCGCTCGACTTCATCAGCATCTGCGCGCCGATGTAGATCGTGGAGGGATCATGCGGCGAGAGTTGCATCGCGGTGTCCCAGTTGTAGCGGAACGACGACGGTTCGCCTTCCTTCGCTTCGAGCGGCTCGGGCCGCACGGCCGTGCGCTCGTTGGTGGTGCGGTCGACGCGGTTCATCCGGCCGTCCTGCGACTCGGCGTAGATGATGTTGGGATCCGTGGGATCCATCAGCGGCTGGAAGCCGTCGCCGCCGTTCACCACGTACCAGTCGTCGTTGGCGATGCCGGAGTTGGTGCGCACGGCGCTCGGCCCGCACCACGTGTTGTTGTCCTGCAGGCCGGCGCACACGTGGTAGAACGGCGTCCGCATGTCGTAGGCCACGTGATAGGCCTGCGCCAGCACCAGGTTGGGGAAGTACTGCCAGGTGGCGGAGCGGTCGTGCGACATGCTCACGCCGCCGTCGCCGCCGAGGATGATGTGCTTCGGGTTGGCGGGATTGGTCCACATCGCGTGGAAGTCCACGTGGATACGTTCGGCGCCGTCCTCGCGGAAGGAGCGGCCGGCGTCGTCCGAGACGTGGAGCGACACGCCGAGCACGTAGATGCGTGCGTCGCTCTGCGGGTCGATGCGGATCTGGCTGAAGTACATCGGCCGCGGGTTGACGCTGCTCATCTTGCGCCACGTGGCGCCGGCGTCGTCGGTGCGGTAGACGCCGCTTTCCGTGGCATGTTCGATGCGCGCGTAGAGCACGTTCGGGTTGGCGCGGTAGATGTCCATCCCGATGCGGCCCTTGGCGCCTTCGGGGATGCCCGTCTCGAGCTTCGTCCACGTCTCGCCGCCGTCCATCGACTTCCAGATGCCACTGCCCGGACCGCCGCCGTTCATGCCCCACTGCGCGCGCCGGCGCTGGTAGGTGGCGGCGTAGAGCACCTTGTTGTTCGTGGGATCCATCACGAGTTCGGTGGCGCCCGTGTCGTCGTTCACGTGCAGCGTGCGCTTCCACGTCTGCCCGCCGTCGGTGGTCTTGTAGACGCCGCGTTCGCCGCCGGCCGCCCACAGGTCGCCGAGCGCCGCCACGTGCACCACGTTGAAGTCCACGGGGTCGACGATGACGCGCGCGATCTGCTTGCTGGCGCGCAGGCCCATGTTCTTCCACGAGCGGCCGCCATCGGTGCTCTTGAAGATGCCCTCGCCCCACGACGACGACTGGCGGTTGTTGTTCTCGCCGGTGCCCGCCCAGATGAGGTTCGCGTCGGTCGGGGCAATCGCGATGTCGCCCACCGACGAGGTGCTCTCATTGTCGAAGACCGGCGTGAAGGTGACGCCGCCGTTGGTGGTCTTGTGGATGCCGCCGGTGGCCGCCGCGACGTAGAACGTGGCGGGGTCGCTCTCGAGCACGGCGAAGTCGTCGATGCGGCCCGACGGCGCGCCGGGGCCGATCTGGCGGAACGCCAGGCGGTCGAGCGGCCCGCTGCCGAACGACTTCTCCGTCATCGCCGGCGTCTGCGCCGGCGGCGCCTGCGCGGCCAGCGCCGCGGCGAGCACCACGAGTCCGAGGAACGTGAGCGACAGTCGGTTCTTCAGCATGGCGAGCGTGTGTCCTTGTAGCGTGACGGTGTGATGCGCACTTCCCGAGCCCCGGGACCCGAGCCCCGAGACCTTATTTCTTGTCGGTGAGTTCGTCGAAACAGATGCCGAGCACGAAACCGGCGGTCAGGCGCGCGTTGAGGGCGATGGTGTCCTCGAAGCCGGGCAGCGCCGTGGTCTTGAGGAGTTCGTCCTTGGTCTGGCCGGCGGCCACGGCCTTCTTCGCCGTGTCCAGACAGGCCGACAGGTAGGCGCGGAAATGTGTCAGCTCGGCCTTGCCGCAGCGTACGGCGTTGTCCTTGCCATGGCCGGCGATGAAGATCGTGTCGTTGCCGTGCGCGCGCCCGACCTTGTCGAGCACGGTTATCCAGTTCGCCACCGACGCACCGGCCGGACGGTCGATGTTCGGGTGCGCGCGGTTGAAGAGCAGGTCGCCCATGTGCACGACGTCGGCCTTCTCGAAGTGATAGACGGCGTCACCGCTCGTGTGCCCGGCACCGTAGTAGCGCGCCTGGATGGTCTCGTCGCCGAAGCTGGTCTTCCACGCATCGGTGAACGTCGTGTCGGCGAACGACGTCTGCGCTTCGCTCTTCGCGGCGGCCGCAGTCTTGCGGTGCCACTCGAGGCAGTCCGCGTGCGCGACGATACGCCTCACGGCGCCGCGGAACACCTGGTTGCCGCCCGTGTGGTCACCGTGATGGTGCGTGTTGAGCAGCATCTCGAGGCCCTGCGGCGCGCGCTGCTTCAGCCCGGCCACGGCAATCGCGGCCGTGTTGGCGAACTGGCTGTCGATGGCCACGGCGCCGGCGCCGTTCACGAGATAGCCGATCGTGCCGCCGCTGCCGAGGAACATGCCGACGCCGCGCCGGAGTTCCACGAAGCTCGTGAGCGGCGGTGCCGCGGCGGCCGCCGGCTGGGCGAGCGCGCGGGCCGGCGCGAGGCCCAGGGCCAGCGTCGATGCGGTGGTCGAGAGAAACGTGCGGCGAGTGACGGACATCAGGCGGCTCCTGCCGGGAAAAGGCGCTCGCAGGATACCGCAAGGCCACCGGCGCCGGCTCCCGCCTCGCACCAGCCCGACCGGACTCGGCCGTTCACATACGGCGGTGTCCGGACCATGATGGGAGGGCCACGCCACGGAGGCTTCTATGTTCAGACTTGCGCTCGCCACCACGCTGCTCGCGTTCACCACGTCCATCGCCGCGCAGGACGTCACCTCCGCCGACCTGCAGACCCTGCAGGACGCCGCTGCCACCGTCACGAACGACATCGCCCAGGCGCGCGGCCGCGACGCCGGGCAGGCCAGCGAGCTCGACCGCGAACTCGGCGAGGTGCGCGACGACATCGCCTACCTGCGCGGCAAGTTGCGGCGCGAGGGCAAGGTGTCGCAGAACGAAGTGGCCGACGTCCGCACCCGCATCGACCGCATCAGGACGCGCGCCCAGTCGGCGGCCCGCGGCATTTCGACATCCGCCCCCACGGGCGGCGACCGCGAGCTGCCGGTGGGCACCGAGATCGACGTGCGGCTGCAGAGCACGATCTCGTCGGCCAGCGCGCAGGTGGAGGACCGCGTCGAGGCCACGACCGTGCTGAACGTCGACAATCAGGACGTGGTGCTCGTGCCGGCGGGCTCGGTCTTTCGCGGCACGGTCACGGCGGTGAACCGCCCTGGCCGCCTCGATCGCAAGGGCTCGGTGACGATCGCCTTCGACTCGGTCACGGTGCGCGGCACGACGACCCGCGTGCGTGGCACGGTGGCGCAGGCGCTCGAGAGCGAGGGCCTCAAGGGCGACAGTGCGAGGATCGGGGCCGGCGCCGGCGTGGGCGCCATCATCGGCGGCATCCTCGGCGGCTTCAAGGGCGTGCTCACCGGCATCCTGGTGGGCGGCGGCGGTGTCATCGCCGCCACCGAAGGTCAGGATGTGACGCTGCCGGCCGGCACGATCCTGCGCGTGCGCCTCGACACGCCGCTCATCGTGCCGTAGCTGTCAGCCCCGAGACCCGGGCCCCGGGCCCCGACTAGCGCGGCGGCGCCGGCTTGCCGGTGCCGCCAAAGAGGTAATCGAGCGTGAGGTGGGTGAGCGCGCGCACACCCACCGGCAGTGCTGTTTCGTCGGCGAAGAAGAGCGGCGAGTGGTTGAGCGCCGCCGTCGACGGATCCTGCGAGGGCGGCGTCACGCCGAGGAAGAAGAACAGACCGGGCACGTCCTGCTGGAAGTACGAGAAGTCCTCGGCCGTGCCGGTGAGCGCCCCGACCTTCACCTGCGCCTCACCGGCGACGCGCTTGAGCGTCGGCACCATCCGCTCCGTCAGCGCCGGGTCGTTCCTCGTCACCGGATACCCGAGGCCGAACTCCACCTTCGCGGTGGCGCCCGACGCCATGGCGTAGCTCGTGGCCATGGCCCGCACGCGCTCGCGGATCTTCGTACGCTCGCCCTCGTCGAAGGCGCGGATCGTGCCTACAAGCTCGACGGTGTCGGGAATGATGTTCGAGCGGTTGCCGCCGGCGAACTTGCCCACCGTGACCACCGCCGGCGCCTCGGCGATGTTCACCTGCCGCGCCACGATCGACTGGAACGCGGTGACGATCTGCGCGCCGATGACGATCGGATCGACGCCGCCCCACGGCACGGCGCCATGCGTCTGGCGTCCCGTGATGGTGATGGTGAACTCGTCGGCGCTCGCCATGAGCGGTCCCGACCGGTAGACGATCTGCCCGGCCGGGAACGGAAAGACGTGCAGGCCGAACACCGCGTCCACGTTCGGATTCTTCAGCACGCCGGCCTTCACCATCGGCTCGGCGCCGCCCGGCCCTTCCTCCGCCGGCTGGAAGATGAACTTCACCGTGCCGGGCAGTTGATCCTTCATGCCGGCGAGCGCCGTGGCCGCGCCGAGCAGGATGGCCATGTGGTTGTCGTGCCCGCAGGCGTGCATGACGCCGGTTTCGACGCCGTTCCACATCGCCTTCGCGGTGGACTTGAAGGGCAGGTCCACCTGTTCGGTCACCGGCAGGCCGTCCATGTCGGCCCGCAGCCCCACGACGGGCCCGGGCCTGGCGCCCTTGAGCACGCCGACGACGGCCGTGGGCGCGCCGGGCACGCCCACCTGCACCTCGAGGCCCAGACTGCGCAGATGGTCGGCGATGATCTTCGACGTGCGCGTCTCCTGCAGCCCGAGTTCCGGGTGCTGATGGAAGTCGCGCCGCCACGTCACGACCTGCCGGAGGCCGGCCTCGATGCGCCGTTCGGCGTCGGCGGCGATGTTCGCCGGGGCCTGCGCGAGGGCCGCGCCTGGGAGCGTGAGACTGAGGAGGGTGGCAAGGCGGAGCGTGCGCAGCGTCATGCCGGCGAGTCTAGCGCGAAGCCCGCGCCACGGCGACCGTCCGTCAGCCGATCTTCTTGCCGAGCCAGGTGGCCGGCCCGCCGCGCGCTTCGTCCAGCTCGCCGGCCGCGTAGCGTTTGCTGACCTTCCAGACGAAGTCCATCTCGGAGGCAATCGCCCCCATGGCCATGCGCGACTCGATGACGAGCAGCACGCTGCCGTAGAGCATGAACATCCCGCCGAAGACGCCGAGCGCGACGGCAATCCACGTGAAGCTGCGGGCGATGGCGGCGATGACCGCGATGGCGACGCTCGTCGCCACGAAGATGCCGAGCGCCGTGTAGAACGCCACCATGGCGCGCTGGATGAGCCGCGACCGCGACGTCTGGCGATCGAGCTGTTCGAAGACGAGCTGACGGCGATCGGCCGCCATGTCATCCGCCTCGGGATGTTTGGCCAGCGCCTCGAACTTCTCGGAGAGCGCGCGCACGCGGTCGACCACGCGACCGAGCCGCGAACTGGTCGAGAAGATGAGCGCGCCGCAGGCCGAGATGAGCACGGCCGGCGTAATCATCGCGGTGAGCACCGCGAGCGCGTTCTGCGGTGATTCGAGACGGGCGAGCCAATCCATAGGGGACAGGGTACTACTACGAACAAGGGACCAGGGACCAGGGACCAGGGACGGGTGCTCAGCAGTTAGAATGGCGCGCATGAAAGCGATTCGCGCGCATGAGTTCGGTGGCCCCGAGCTGCTTCGGTACGACGACATGCCGGAACCGGCGCCCGGGCCGGGGCAGGTGCGGGTGCGGCTGCATGCCGCGGGCGTCAATCCGTTCGACACCTACATGCTGAGCGGCACCTACGCCATCAAGCCGCCGCTGCCCTACTCTCCCGGCGCGGATGGCGCGGGCGTGGTGGAGGCGGTGGGCGCCGGCGTCACGGGGATCACGGCGGGCGACCGCGTCTACACCGGCGGCACCGCCGACCATCAGGCCTACGGCGCCTACCGTCAGGTGGTGCTGTGCACGCCGTCGCAGGTGCATCCGCTGCCCGACCGCGTGTCGTTCGCGGAAGGCGCCGCGGTGAACGTGCCGGCCCTCACCGCGCACGTCGCGCTCGAGCGGGCCACGCCGCGCGGCGGCGACGTCGTGCTCGTGCACGGCGCGAGCGGCTCGGTGGGCCTCGCGGCGGTGCAGATGGCGCGCGCCGCCGGCTACACCGTCATCGGCACGGCGGGCACCGACGATGGTCTCGCGCTCGTGGCCGCCGAGGGCGCGCACCACGTCGTGGACCACCGCGACGCCGGCCACATCGAGAAACTGCAGGCGCTCACGAACGGCCGCGGCCCGGACGTCATCCTCGAGATGCTCGCCAACGTGAACCTCGACCACGACCTGACGATGATCGCGCCGCGCGGGCGCATCGTGGTCATCGGCAATCGCGGCCGCATCGAGATCGATCCGCGGAAGATCATGGCCAAACACGCCGTGGTCACCGGGCTCGCGTTGTGGGGACTGACGGCCGAGGAAGTGACACGCGGTCACGAGGCGCTGGCCGGCGCGCTGGCGTCGGGCGTGCTGCGGCCCGTGGTGGGCAGCGAGCTGCCGCTGGCGGATGCGGCCGAGGCCCACAGGCGCGTGATGGCGCCCGGGGCCCGCGGCAAGATCGTGCTGCTGATGCCCTGAGCTACTTGCCGCCCTTGCGGGCAAGTTCCTCGTCGATGATGCTCTCGAAGAGCGCCAGCGGCTGGGCGCCGGTCACGAGGCGGCCGTTGATGTAGAGGGTGGGCGTCGAACCGACGCCCATCTGGATGCCGAGGTCGATGTCGGCCTGCACGTTCTCCGTGTGCTTGCCGGAATCGAGACACTGGTCGAACGCCGCCTGGTCGAGCCCGACGGCGGCGGCGTGCTTCTTCAGCTCCGGCACCTGCAGCAGCTGCTGATTGGCGAACAGCCGGTCATGCAGCTCCCAGTACTTGCCCTGATCACCGGCGCAGTGCGCGGCTTCGGCGGCCTTCGGCGCCTGCAGATGGTTCTGCAGCGGGAAGTCCTTGAACACCAGGCGCACCTTGCCCGCGTACTTCTGTTCGATGGCCTTGAGCGTCGGCGTGACGCGGGCGCAGAACGGGCACTGGTACTCCGAGAACTCGATGATGGTGATGGGCGCGTCGGCCGGCCCGCGCGACGGGTCGTGCGCGGCAATCGCCACCTCATAACGCGGTGGGTCGAGGGCAATCGACACGGCGGGCCCGGCCGCCTTCAGCTCGCTCACCATGATGGCGAGGTTCTGCGCGTCGCGGTTGCCGGCGATGAACTTGGCGATCGAGTCCTTGAGATCGGCGACGGTCGAGACGCCCACGCGATCGCGGTTCTCGTCGAAGACCTTCTGGATGTCGGCGTCGCTGATCGGGCCGCGGCGCTTCTCCAGCTCGGTCTCGAGGTACTTCTCCTTCGTGAGGCCGGCCTTCTTCGCCGCGCCTTCGAGCAGGTAGTCGCCGACCAGCATGTCGATGCTCTGCCGGCGGTGCTGGTAGAGCAGCTGCGACACGCGGGCGCGTTCGGCGGGGTCTTCCTCCTGCCAGCGCGCTTCGACGTCCTTCAGCGTGAACTTGCGGTCGCCTACCGTGGCTACCACCTGATCCTGGTCGCCCGTGCCGGCCGCCGGGGCCGGCGCCTGCGGGGCCGACTGCGCATCCGCACAGGCAGCGCCGCCGGCCAGCGCCACACACAGTGCCAGGCCCACTCCACGTCTCTTTGTCAGCATTCTCCGGTCCTCTCGTCTCTCCAGCTTACTCGGGCGGCGGCTTCCTGACCGCTTCGTCGGTCGACACACTGAAGCGGCGGAACCTGCTGTAGGTGGCCACGCCGGTCACCCGCTCGGCGCCCGTGCGGTAATCGTCTTCCATGCGGACGGGCACGAGGAGGCCCACCTTCGGTTCGAGTTTGTAGGTCGTGGTCACGGCGGCCTCGACGACCTCGTCCGCCACCGTGAGGTGCGTCTTCAGCACCTGACCGGTCTCCCCGTCTACCCACACGCGGGCCGTCATCGGCAGGTCGCCGCCCATCGTCTTGACGAGCGCCGGCCGCACGCGTTCGTGCACGGCAAGAACGGACGCCTGGCGCCCGTCCAGCACCTCGTCGGCCGCCACCGTCAGCTCCATGCGGGAGCGCACGTCCGGGTGCAGCAGCATCAGGCCGAGAATCGGGATGCTGATCGAACGCGCCGTCGTCCCCAGGTTGTGGCGGATGCTGTCGGCCATGATCTGCGTGGCCTGCTCAACCGCCGTCGTGTCCTTCTTCAGGAAGAGCGCCGCCAGCCGGTCATTGCGGTCGGCCACCCGGCTGCCGTCCACTTCGTAGACGTCGCGAAACGGCATCCAGCCGCCCTCGTCGAGGCGGGCGATCAGATAGTCGGACTTCAGGACACGGCGAACCCGGCCGTCACGCGATCCCGACATGCCGCCGCCAGGATTCGCCTGTGACAGGCTGCCGCCGATGCCGCCCTGCGCGCTGCGCACCTCGAGCAGCTGCACGTAGCGCTCTTCGGCCACGAGGGCCGAGAAGCGCTGCTCGTAGTCGCGTACGTAGGTGGTCACCTGCTCGATGAGGCCGGCCCCGGCGGCCGCGGGCGGCGCCTGCGCGGCCGGCACGGCCGCCG
>JALHON010000127.1 GCA_022842985.1 Acidobacteriota bacterium
GGTGGTGGCGCGGCCGGTGCGGGCGTGGCGGCTGGTGCCCGCGCGGGGCCGACGTCCAGGCGCACGGTTGGCGACCCGTGCCAGGCGAACCAGGCCACGCCTTCATGTACGAGGTCGAGTTCGAGCACGTCGGCGCCCGGCACGGTCGACCGCGGCGCCTCGAAGGTCACGGTCACGCTGGCGCCCGGGGGAAGCGGCTGTGGCACCGCCACACGGCGGTCGTCGGCCACGACCACCGCGCCGTGGCGCGTGAGCCAGTGGTTGCCGAGATTGAGCGGCGTGCCGGCTGGCCACGCGTCCGTGCCGGCGTTCGTGACCGTCACCTCGATCACGACCCGCGAGGTGTCCGTCGCCGCCGTGTCGAGTCGCGCCGTGAGCGCGGCGCGGTAGGCGCCGAGGGGCAGCGCACCGGCCGGCAGCACGGGCGCGTCGAGCCAGCGGCTCGGCACGTCGAACGACAGGAAGCCGCCCGGCGCCAGGACGCGCGCCAGCTCGCGGATGTACTCACGCGCGTAGACGGGCGCGATGTGCTGCAGGACGCGGCCGGTGTAGACGACGTCCATCGAGCGCGAGGCGATGGTGTGGAACGGCGGCGCGGTCTGCACCTGGTACTGCACGCGCGCGCCGTGGCGGTTGAACGTGGCCGCCTGCGCGACCATCGACGGCGCGACGTCGAGCCCCAGGGCTTCGTCGCAGTGATCCGCGAGCGCCTGCGTAAGGCGGCCCAGGCCGCAGCCGAAGTCGAGGGCGCGCCAGCGCCCGACCGGCAATCCGAAGCCGCGCGCCTCAGTCATGAGCGCGTCGATCTCGGCGACGCCGGTGGCGAAGAACTCCTCCGCCGTCCAGCGCCGGCCCTTGCGCGCGGGGTCCGTGAGGATCGCCCACATCGGGTCCTGCTCGCCGAAGGCGTCCCAGTGGCGCTGGAGGTCGTGGAGGTTCATCGGGACACAGTGACGTGGTGCGCCCGGTTGGAATTGAACCAACGACCTTCCGCTTAGGAGGCGGACGCTCTATCCCCTGAGCTACGGGCGCACGCGAGGCTTTAGGGTATCAGAGCCGGCGCCGCTACCGACTCGCGCGCCGCCACGTCAGTAGCGCAGCACGGACGTCACCGGCACGTCCGCCAGCTTGTCGCGTCCCTTGAGGAAATCGAGCTCGATGAGGAACGCGGCGGCGTGCAGCGTGCTGCCGAGCCGCTGCACGAGGTTCACGGCGGCCCGCGCCGTGCCGCCGGTGGCGAGCACGTCGTCGACGACCAGCACGCGATGGCCCGGCCCGAGCGCGTCGTCGTGGATCTCGAGGCTGTCGGTGCCGTATTCGAGCGCGTACGACTCACCAAGCGTGGTCGAGGGCAGCTTGCCGGGCTTGCGGATGGGCACGAAGCCGGCGCCGAGCCGATCGGCCACCGCCGAGGCCAGGATGAAGCCGCGGCTCTCGATGCCGACGACGCGGTCGATGCCCTGCCCCGCGTGGGGCGCGGTCAGCGCGTCGATGGTGCCGCGGAAGCCGGCCGGGTCGGCCAGCAGCGTCGTGATGTCGTAGAAGAGGATGCCCGGCTTCGGAAAGTCGGGGACGTGGCGGATACGTGCCTTCAGATCATCCATGCGGTCGTTGACGTCGGCAGACCGCGAGCCCCGGCCCCCAGTCCCCAGCCTCCAGGCCCCAGAGGTTACCGTATCGCGAAGCCATCCGCGAGGCCGAGCGGCGCGACGTCCTCGCTGACCACGTCGTCCACGCGGGCGCGCGATGGGCCGCGCCAGAGCGCGGCTTCGAACCGGGTGAGGCTCTCGAGGTCGCCATCCGCCACGGCCTCCACGCCGCCGTCGGGCAGATTGCGGACGGTGCCATGGAGGCCCTCGCGGCGGGCGCAGTCGGCGACGAAGTAGCGGAAGCCGACGCCCTGCACGCGGCCGGTCACGAGATAACGGCGCGTGAGGCGCATGCGGCGAGTGTAACAGCCGCGCGGCGGCGGCCGGCCGGGCCTACTGGTGCGGGGCCCAGATGCCGGGTACGGTGGTGGCCGCGGCCACGTGCGACAGGTCGGTCGCGAGTTCGCTGACGCCGGCGGGGGTGTCGGCCACGACGCCGCGGAATTTCTCGAGCGCGCCGCTCTGCACGAGCGTGGCGAAGGCCTCCACCAGTTCCGGCTGGCGCCAGCCCATGGACGTCTCGTGCCGCAGCACCGTCAGCGCTTCGGCGGCGCTGCGCGGCGCTACGTACTCGCGGCCCATCGTGATGGCCTCGAAGAGATCCACGATGCTCACGATCTGCGCGAGCAGCGGCACGGCGTCGCCCTTCAGCCTGTCGGGATACCCCGAGCCGTCGAGGCGCTCGTGATGATGCCGCACGATCGGGCGCACGGGGGCGAGCGTGCGGAGGTTGGCGCAGAGCGCGTCGCCGATGACGGGATGCGACTTGATGACCTCGTACTCGTCCGGCTCGAGGCGGCCGCCCTTGTGCAGGATGCCGTCGGGGATCGACAGCATGCCGATGTCGTGCAGGAACGCGCCGCGGTAGAGCGCCTTGAGGTCGGCGGCGCTCAGATGGATGGCGCGGCCGAGAGCCGTCGCGTAGTTGGCCATCCGGTAGCAGTGGCCCGGCGACGACTCGCGCGCTTCGATCATGGCGGTGACGGTCATGATGATCGAGGCCGCCGAATCGAGGTCGCTCGTGTACTGACTCACGCGGCTCGCCACCCGCACGCGGGCCAGCAGCTCATCGGGGTCGAAGGGTTTGGCCAGGACCGCTTCGGCGCCGGCTTCGATGCCGGCCAGGCGGTGGTCCTTCCGCCGGTCGTCCGAGAGCAGCACGATCGGCAGGAGCCGGGTGGCGCTGTCGCGCTTCACCTGGCGGCAGAGGTCCACGGCCTCGGCATGCGCCTCGTCGATGTCGATGACGATGACGCTCGCGCCCGTCGTCTCCAGCACGTGGCTGGCGGCCGCCGCCGACGTGGCGTGCGTGCACGGCAGGCCCTCGCGGTCGAGGAACCGCTGCACGGCCGCGGCTTCCGATGACTCACCGACGACGAGTGCGGGCAGGCCTGCGGGGGACTCGGACATCTGGCTCTCCAGAGGGTCAATCGGCAACCGGGTGCCGGGCTTGACCCTGCCGGAGAGGCCGGATGGTCCGCGTCGGTCCGTGGTTCAGACGGGCGGCCGGGTGGCGGCCGGCGGCGTGGCCGGCGCGGGTTTCGCCGCCGGATCGACCGGCGCCAGCTTCTCGCGCCTGAGCGCGTTGTTCAGGCGCGGCAGGTCGGCGTCGAGCGTCTTCTTCATGGTGGCGAGCTGGGCGTCGAGCGCCTGGCTGAGTTCGGTGAAGACCTCGTAGCTCTGGGCCGTCGGCTTGTGGTCCGCGCTCTCCACAACCCCGGCGAGCGCCGCGATCTTGTTGTTGAGCATGATCGGGTAGTTCAGCGGGTCCTGGCTGCTGCGGTTCTTCACCTGGTAGACCTGCGCCTCGACCGTGGCGAGCGTCGCGAGCAGCGAGTCGGCCAGCTTCTGGATCTCGGCCTTGCGGCGCGGTGGAATCTTCCCCATCCGCTCGTTCACCTGATCGCGCAGAGCGCGGATGGTGATGACGGCCTGGTTGGCCTCCGTCACCTTGTCGCGGATCTTCGCCGAGAGCGCGAACTGCTCGCGCAGGTCCTCCACCGTGATGCCGTCGGCGCCGAGCCTGGGGTCGAGGCCGATCTCGAAGGCCATCGTCTTCGTCTCGCCGTTCGCCGTGATGCGGGCCGCGTACTTCCCCGGAGGCGCGGCCGGCCCACGCTGCGGCTGCGCCGCCCACATGATCATTCCCGGGAAGACCACCGAGCCTTCGTAGCGCATGTCCCAGGTGAAGCGGTTCATGCCCTTGGCGACGCCCACCCGCGAGCGGCCCATGCCGAAGAACGCGGCCATGTCGGGATCGACGCCCGGCGGCAGGCCGGCGTTCGGGTCGTCCTTGGGCGTGCCGGTGAAGCTGCGCAGCACGGTGCCGGCGCCGTCGAGGAACTCGATCTTCACCTCGTCGGCCGCCCGGCCCAGGTAGTAGTCCACCGTGACGTTGCGATCGCGGCCACGCAGCGGGTTGTAGGTGTTGAACACGTGCACGTTCGCGGTCGTGATCTCGGGTGTGGCCTGACGCAGCACGCCGATGTTGTCGAGCACGTAGAAGCCGCGGCCGTGCGTGCCGATGACGAGGTCGCGTTCTTCCACCACGATGCCGTGCACGGGCGTGTCGGGCAGGTTCAGGCGCAGCGACTGCCAGCTGGCGCCGTCGTTGAATGACACGTAGATGCCGTGTTCGGTGCCGGCGTAGAGCAGGCCGCGCCGCTTCGGGTCTTCACGCACGGTGCGCAGGAAGTCGTGCTCCGGAATGCCGCTCGTGATCTTCGTCCAGCTCTTCCCGAAGTCCGCGGTCTTGTAGAGGTAGGGCCGGCGGTCGCCGAGCTGATAGCGGTTGGCGGCGAGGTAGGCCACGCCGTTCTGATGCGGCGACGCTTCGATGAGGCTGATGCGCGCGAACTCCGGCAGATCCGGCGGCGTGACCTTCTCCCACGTCTTCGCGCCGTCGCGGGTCACGTGGGCCCAGCCGTCGTCCGAGCCGGTCCAGATGGTGTTGCCGTCCTGCAGCGATGGCGCGATCGTGAAGATGACCGCGTAGGTTTCCACGCCCGTCTGGTCCTTGGTGATCGGGCCGCCGGAGGCCTGCATCGTCTTGGGGTCGGACCGCGTCAGGTTGGGGCTGATCTTCTCCCAGCTCTGGCCGCCGTTGGTCGTGCGCCACAGGTGCTGCGACGACGCGTAGAGCACCTTCGGGTCGGTGGGCGCGAAGACGATCGGGAACGTCCACTGGAACCGTTCCTTGATGTCGATCGACGAATACCCCATGGGGTTGTTGGGGTAGATGTTGACGGCGCGCTGCTGCCCCGTCTCGCGATCGAGCCGCGACAGGAAGCCGCCGTAGCTGCCGGCGAAGAACACGTTCGGATCGAGCGGGTCGGGGGCGATGTAGCCGCTTTCGCCGCCGCCGACGGCGTAGAAGATCGGCGGCAGACTGCCCTCACCGGCCCCGGCCTGCGCCTGGCTCCCGACACAGGCCGTCGAGTTGTCCTGCTGCGCGCCGCAGATGTGATACGGCACGTGTTGCGTGGTGAAGACGTTGTAGAACTGGCCGGTCGGAATGTCCTGCCCCGTCCACGTCTGGCCGCGATTCACGGTCACGTTGGCGCTGCCGTCGTTGCTCTGGATCATCCGCTGGTGGTCGGTCATCGAGATCCAGAGGTCGTGGTTGTCGCCGTGCGGCACGCGGATGTTCGTGAGGGTCTTGCCGGCGTCGGTGGACCGGTAGAACTGCACGTTGAGGATGTAGAGCGTGTCCTTCTCCTTCGTGTCGGCGACCAGACGCGTGTAGTAGAAGGCGCGCTGGCGGATGTTGCGGTTGTCCGAGATCTTCGTCCACGTCGCGCCGAAGTCGTCGGTCATGTAGAGGCCGCCCTCGAGTTCGTTCTCGATGAGCGCCCAGGCGCGGTTGCCGTCCACCGGCGAGATGGTGACGCCCACCTTGCCCCACAGCCCGGCCGGCAGGCCAGGGTTCTTCGTGATCTCCGTCCACGAGTCGCCGCCGTCGGTGGACCGGAAGAGACCGCTGCCGGGGCCGCCGCTCGACATCGACCACGGCGTGCGGAACGCCTCCCAGGTGGAGGCCAGCAGATGGCTCGGATTCTTCGGATCGAGGCTCAGATCCACCGCGCCGCTCTTCGCGTCGCGGTAGAGCGTCTTCTTCCACGTCGTGCCGCCGTCGGTCGACTTGAAGACGCCGCGTTCGGGGTGGTCGTTGTAGGTCTGGCCGAGCACCGCCGCGTACACGGTGTCGCAGTTGGCGGGATGCACGCGCAGCCGCGCCACGGCCTGCGAGTCCTTGAGGCCCAGATGCGTCCACGTCTTGCCGCCATCGGTCGTGCGGTAGACGCCGTCGCCCTGGATGATGTTGCCGCGGAAGGCCACTTCCCCGCCGCCGATGTAGACGACGTCGGGATTGCTCTGGCAGACGCCGATGGCGCCCACCGACGACATCGTGATCTTGCCGTCGGTCATCGGCGCCCACGTGGTGCCGCCGTCGGTCGTCTTCCACGCCCCGCCGCCTACCGCGCCGAACCAGTACTCGTTCGGCCGTGCGTCGCTGCCACCCACCGCAATCGAGCGGCCACCCCGGGCCGGCCCGACGCTGCGCCACTGCATGCCGCTGTAGAGCACGGGATCGACCGCCGCAGTCTGCGCGGCGACGCGGCTCAGGGGCGCGGGCGCGTAGGCGGCGAGCGCGGCGAACAGCAGGAAGAAGGCGGGGATCGTGCGGCGGGCAGTCATGACGGCACTCCAGTGAGGCCGTCGATCGTCAGTCCGGCCTCGCCGGGAATTGTACGTCTCAGCGCCGGGCGCGGGCCAGCACGACCAGGCCGGCGGCGTTCCAGACGAGGATGCGCAGCTTGCGCACGAGCGCAAGCGCCACGCCGTGACTCGCCGGGATGCCGAGCGCCGTCGCCACGACCGCCGCGCCCACTTCGTCCACCCCCATGCGGAGCGGAATGACCTTGAAGAGCACGGTCACGAGCCGTCCAGCTGACTCGAGCACGAAGGCGTCGGCGAACGACGTCTGGCCGCCCGAGAGCGCCTGCAGGATCACCCACACCTCGAGGATGGCCCCGGAGTGGAATGCCACCTGCCAGCCCGCCGCCGTCCAGAGGGCGCGGCGCGGCCAGGCGAAGACGCCGTAGAAACGCGCCTCGATGTCGCGCAGCACGTCGGGCGAGCGCGCCTCGCGGCCGACGACCCGCGCCGTGAGCTGCGCGAGCCACGAGAGAATGGCCGGCTGCTTCATTGCCACCCAGCCGCCCACGATGACCGCGAGGAGCACCGACCCGAGCACGCCTTCGGCCACGACGCGGATCGTCGGGTCGAGCGCCACCTGCCGCACGAGCGCCCAGGCGCCGGCCGCGATCATGAAGAGCACGGCCACGGTGTGGAAGCCGTTGTCGAGGGCCACGGACGTGAGCGCCGGACTCGTCGGCAGCGTGTGCCGCACGAGCAGCACCTTGGTCGGTTCCGAGGCCAGCAGGCCGAGCGGCGTGAGGTTCCCCACGGCGTCGCCGGCGAGCACGGCGCCGAACGCCGGGCCGGGCGTGAGCCCGGGGGCGCCGATCTGATCGGCGCAGAGGATCCAGGACTTCGCGCGCGCGAAGAAGCGGGCGCCGCCGAGGGCCACGACCACGAGGAACCACGCGCCCACCGCGCCGACGCCCGTCTTGATCTCGTCCCACCCCACCTGCCGGATGGTGGCGACGAGCAGGGCCACGCCGACGAGGGCCGCGACGAGGCCGACGAGCGGGGCGCGGGAGGAGGGCCTGGACGGCGCGGACGAAGACACGGAGTGACCAATTGTAATCGGGCCTGCGGATCGCTTGACTCGCCCATCCGCTGCTCCTAGGCTACGCACCATCATGCGCGTCCCCGCCGCCGCTCTCGTCGCCGTCAGTCTCGCCAGCACGATCGCACTCGTCGCCTCGCAGGGGCGCGCGCCGGCCGGCCCATCGCGGCCGCGGTCGGGCCCGGCGGCTCCCGTCGTGAAGGACGTCACGGTGCACGAGGGCACGTCGATGTCCGTCGCGGTCTCGCCCGACGGACGCCGCCTCGCCGTGGATTTCCAGGGCAGCATCTGGGTGCTGCCCGCGGCCGGCGGCACGGCCACCCGCATCACCGACGTCTTCAACGACGCGCGCCAGCCGGCCTGGTCGCCCGACGGCCAGACGCTTGCCTTCTTCGCCTATCGCGACGGCGGCTACGACCTGTGGGCCGTGGCCCCCGACGGTACCAATCAGCGCAAGCTCACGACCGGCGCCTACGACGATCGCGAGCCCGTCTGGTCGCATGACGGCAAGCGCATCGCGTTTTCGTCCGACCGCGGCGATCCGCTCGGCAGCAACTACAACATCTGGACGATCGAACTGGCGACCGGCGCGCTCGTGCAGCTGACGAACCACGCCGCGGAAGACTCGATGCCGAGCTGGTCGGCCAACGATGCCGACATTTCCTTCGTGTCGACGCGCGACGGTGGACGGCACGTGTGGGCCGTACCCTCGACGGGCGGTCAGGAGCGCCAGGTGGCGACCTCGACCGGCGTAATCGATGCGGCGTCGTGGGGGCCGGGCGGCCAGATCGTGGCGCACGCGGTGCAGGGCACGTCGAGCCGGTTCGAAGTGGCGGGCGCGAACATCACCGGCGCCGAGAACGTGTTTCCGTTCCGTCCGAGCTGGGCGAGCGCTACCGACTTCTACTACACGGCCGACGGCAAGATCCGGAAGCGGACGCTCGGCGGGGCCGCCTTCACCGACGTGCCGTTCACGATTACGGTGCAGGCAACGGTGGCCAACGGCACCTACACGCGCGTGAAGCGCGACTTCGACTCGCGCACGCCGCGCAAGGCGCTCGGCCTCGTGCGCCCGGTGCTCTCGCCCGACGGCACGAAGGTGGCGTTTGCCGCCGTCGGTGACATCTGGGTGATGCCGGTGGGCGGCGCCGCCGTGAACATCACGAAGGACCGCTTCCTCGACACCGATCCCGCCTGGTCGCCCGACGGCTCGAAGCTCGTCTACTCGTCCGACAAGGGCGGCAACCTGCTGCAGCTCTGGGTGCGCGACATGGCCACCGGGCAGGAACGGCAGCTCACGACGCTCACGACGCAGCCGCAGGGCGCGAGCTGGTCGAACGACGGCACGAAGATCGCGTTCTTCGACGTGGACGGCATGTGGCGCCGCGCGCAGATCTCGGTCGTGGACGTGGCATCCGGTCAGGTCACGAAGATCCACGACGCGCTCTTCTCGCCCGGCAATACCACGTGGTCGCCCGAGGGCACGCGCGTGGCCGTGGCGATGGTGTCGAGCTATTCGACGCGGTTCCGTGAGGGCACCAATCAGGTGCTGACGATGTCGTCGAAGGGCGGCGACGACAAGTGGTTCGTGCCGGATCCGAATCTCTCGATCGACTCGCGCGGTGGCGGTGGCGTGGTGTGGTCGCCCGACGGCACGAAGATGGCGGCCATCTACGAAGGGCTGCTCAAGGTGTGGCCGGTCTCGAAGACCGGCGAGCCGCTCGGTCCGCCCCGGCGCGTCACGACCGAGATGGCGCACTCGCCGAGCTGGGCTGGCGATTCGAAGCGGCTGCTCTACCAGTCCATGGACCAGCTGCGCATCGTGAACATCGAAACCGGCGAGATCACGAACGTGCCGCTCGATCTCACGTGGACACCGGCCGTCCCCACCGGGCGCATGACGCTGCGTGTGGGCAAGCTCGTGGACGGCGTGGCCGAGACCGCGCGCGAGCGCGTGGACATCGTGATCGAGGGCAATCGCATCCGCAGCATCAGCCCGGCCAGCGCGAGCCGTCCGGCGGGCACGTTCGTGGATGCCTCCACGCTCACCGCCATGCCGGGCCTCATCGAGTTCCACTCGCACCTGCAGAAGGACTTCGGCGAAGCGCAGGGCCGCGCCTGGCTGGCCTTTGGCGTGACCACCGTGCGCAGCCCCGGCAACACGCCCTACGAGGCCGTGGAAGACAAGGAAGCCAACGAAGCCGGCGTGCGCATCGGGCCGCGGGTCTACGGCACCGGGTATCTGATGGAATGGCAGCGCGTCTACTACAAGATGGGCGTGGCCATTTCGAGCGTCGCGCATCTCGAGATGGAACTGCAGCGCGCCAGGGTGCTGCAGCACGACCTCATCAAGAGTTACGTGCGGCTGCCCGACCTGCAGCAGAAGCGCATGGTGGAGTTTGCACACTCGATCGGCGTGCCGGTCGCCACGCACGAGATCTTCCCCGCCGCGCTCGTGGGCGTCGACAACACCGAACACACGGCGGCCACGAGCCGGCGCGGCTACTCGCCGAAGCAGGCGCCGAATCAGCGCGCCTACGAAGACGTGGTGCAGCTCTTCGGCCAGAGCGAACGCTACTGGTGCCCGATGATGTCGGGTGGCGGCGTGCGCCGGCTGCTCGAGGGTGCGCCGTCGCTGCGCCAGGACCCGCGCTTCGCGCTGTATCCGCAGTGGATGCAGAGCCAGGTGCGCAACCCTGGCGCGGGCGGCAATCCGGGTGGTGGCGCCGACAGCCCCGGCAACGACCAGATGCTGATGGAGATCTTCAAGGCCGGCGGCAAGGTAGTGGCCGGTACCGACACGCCGAACGCGTTCAACCTGCACGGCGAGCTGAATGCCTACGTGAAGGCCGGGATGACGCCCTACCAGGCGCTGCGCGCGGCCACCGTGACGCCGGCCGAGGCGCTCAATCTGGATGCCGGGCAGCTCACCGTGGGCAAGCTTGCCGACATCGTGCTCGTCGAGGGGAATCCGCTCGTGAACATCGGTGACGCGCTGAACGTGAAGCGGGTCATCAGCAACGGGCGCGCCTATACGCTCGAAGAGCTGCTGAAGGGCCGCCAGCCGTAGCTGGAGATCGCTGGCTGCTCGGTGCTGGTGGCCAGCGTCGTCCGGCGGGGCCGCCTCCACGAGTCCGGCCTACGCACGCCGTCAAACGGCTGCGGGGGCGAACGTCGGCGGAAGCGCGGGGCCCCGGGCGGTGCTGCGCGACGCGACGCGTGAGTCGCTGCTGCGCCTGAACACCCCACGCGGACTTCGGCGCCGCCTTGCCGTTTGACGTCTGACGCTTGCGCGGCGTGCTCCGGACGGACTCGCGGAGGCGGCCCCGCCGGACGACGCTGGCGTGCAAGAATCGTCTCGCCATGCCGAACGCGATCATGCATCGCCTGCCCGACGGGCGATTCCGGGTGACGAATGCACCCGAGGGGTGGAAGAACGACGGGCGCGACTATCCCCCGCCGAATCCGTCCGACGCGGTCTACGAGTTCCAGGTGGATGCGGTGCGCGACTATCTCGAGCGCACGACGCCGCACGATCCGTCGGATGACATCTCCGGGCCGGACGATGATGGGCCGGACGACGACCTGTCGGGTTGGGGGTCAGGCGGCGGGCGCGGCCGCTAGCGTTCCGCCGTTGCCCGGCCCGCATAACGAAAAGGCCCGATGATGTCGCCATCACCGGGCCTTCAAACTGTGGTCGGGGCGAGAGGATTCGAACCTCCGACCCCTCGGTCCCGAACCGAGTGCTCTACCAGGCTGAGCCACGCCCCGACGTGAGGCATGATACAGCAAAGCGGGCTGCTGCGCACGTCGCGATTTCTGCGGCGGCCCGCTTCAGGGCACGAACCAGCTGCAGACGTCCGGACGCGGGCGTACGGAGACCGGGTATGGAACAGCGCGTACGCCGCTGCATGGTGCTTCTCGCGCTGGCGGCCGCCAGCATCGGCAGGCCGCGTGTTGCCGAGGCGCAACGCCTTGTCCTGAGCGTGGGCGACTCGTCGGTGGCGTCGAGTGCCATTCTGGTGCACGACGTCGCGGCCGCCGTGACGGAATCGGCCAGAACGGGACAGCTCCGGCGCCCGGCCGTGTTCAGCGCCGACGGGCGGTTCGCGCTGATGACACGGGCCCTCGGCGGCGCTGCCGAGTTGAGTGAACTCTACGACGTGGTTTCGCGAACCACGACCCTCCTCCCGTTCCGTGCCCGTGTCGCCCATCCGCGGGCGCTGGCGGTGTTCGGCACCGCCTCTGGGGCGGTGCAGCGGCTGGATACGAGCGGGGTGCAGACGTTTCCGGTGTGCGGCGGCTTCAACGAGGTCGTGTCCGACCTGGACCTGACTGTCGATGGCACGCGCCTTCTCGCCCTCTGCTCCACCACGCTCACCATGTCTCACTCTCACTATGTCGTCGTGCTGCGCACGGCGACGGGAGAGGTCGAGCGCGCCACGAGTCGCTTCGCGGGCGCCGCGTACTCGCTGACGGCGAGCGCCGATGGCGCCGCGGCCCTCGTGCTCGTGCGTCTGTCGACGGCCGCCATCGAGGCGGCGCAGGTCGACACCGTGGCAGACCGTCGGCAGACCGTGTTCGTCGACGCCCCCTTCTCCTCGCTTGCTGCCGACGGCGGGTGCGACCGGATCGGCGTGACGCCCGCCCGCGATGTGGCGGCGCTGCACTGCGAGTGGACCCTGGGCGCCAGCCACACCTCGCGCACGGAGCTGTTGCGTCTCGACTCGTGGCAGCGGCGCGACGTGCTGTCGGCACCGGGGGCGTTCGCGATGGCCTTCAGTCCCGATGGGACGCACGCCATCGTCGCGAGCGACCAGCCGCCGTCCGTGCAGTTCCTCGACGTGGCCAACGATGTGATCGAACGGCAGGTCGCCCTGCCGGTCCTGAATCTGTGCGCGGCGTTCCCGCCGCTGGCCCCGGCCGGACTCACGGCCGCCGTCGCCTCACGCGACGTGCGCCTCGACTGGGGGCTGCCGCCGCCGTCGCCGGCGGCGACCGGGTATCTCCTCGAGGTCGGCCTGGCGTCCGGCCAGACCTGGGTGACGATTCCGGTGGGGCCGGCGGCGGCACTGACGGTGACCAACGCCCCGCCGGGTCGCTATTTTCTGAGATTGCGCGCCATCAACTACTCAGGCCTCAGCGCGCCGTCAGTGGAACTCGAAGTGCACGTGCCCTGACGCGTGGGCGGTCCGCCCAGCCCCGCCCGGCAGGCGGTCGGCTACTCGGTCTCGAGGCGGCCCAGCCACGCCGGCGCGCCCGTGTGCGCCGTCATGTCGGGCTGCAGCGGCGTAATCGAAACGTAGCCTTCGTCGCACGCCGCGCGGTCGCTGCGGTCGTGCTCGTGCCACTCGTCCTGCCCTTCCTCGATCCAGTAGTAGGTCTGGCCGCGGGGGTCGGTGCGTTCGGCGATGGTCGTAACGTGGTTGCGCTTGCCCTGCACCGTGAGGCGCACGCCCTTCGGCAGGCCCTTGGGCACGTTCACGTTGAGGAACACGCGTTCCGGCAGGCCTTCCTGCAGCACATGCGCGGCGACGTCCTGGGCCACGGCGGCCGAGGGGCCGAAGTCGAACGTCCAGTCGCGGGTGCGCATGAGCGACACGGCAATCGCCGGGGCGCCGAGGAGCGCCGCTTCGAGCGCGCCCGAGACCGTGCCGGAATACGTGATGTCGTCGCCGAGGTTCCAGCCGGTGTTGATGCCCGACACGACGAGATCCGGCAGCTGGCCCTTGATGTGG
>JALHON010000128.1 GCA_022842985.1 Acidobacteriota bacterium
GCACGATGACGCGCACGGGCGCATCGGCGCCGGGCGCCCAGGCCGTGACGCTGTCGCCCTGCGTGTCGTAGGCGGCGAGCCGCTGACGCGCCTGGCCGCCGAAGCTGGCGAAGTCACCGCCCGCGTAGAGGATTGCGCCCGAGGCGGCGAGCGTCGTCACGACGCCGTCGGCGGTGAGACCCGGCGTGGGCAGGAGCGCGCCGTCGGCGGCGGCGAAGGCCGCCACGTTCTGCCGCGCCGTCGTCATCGCCGTGCCGGCGCCGCTCGCGGCCTGCGTGAACTCACCGCCCACGTACAGGGTCGAGCCGACGAGCGCGAGCGACACGACGCGGCCGTCGACGCGGCCCGTCCACGCCGTGTCGAGACGTCCGTTCGCCAGGATGTGCGCGATCTGCGGCCGCCGCTCGTCGCCAACGAACGTGAAGTTGCCGCCCACGAACCAGCCGCCGCTGCCATCCGCGACGATCGCGTTCACGTTGCCGTGCACCCGCGCGGCCCTGAGCGCCCGCTGGCTCGTGAGCGGCGACGCCACGGCGAATCCGCCCGTCACGTTGTGCCGTGACGCCACGGCGTTGAAGCGGCCGCCGACGAAGGCCACACGGCCCGCGCGGGCCACCGTGTGCACCGTGCCGCCGAAGGCCCAGTTGAGTGCCGAGACCGGCCGGTGCTGCGCGAACGCGCTTGCGGCCATTGCCACGAGCGCCGTTGCCAGCACCAGTGTCTTCCATCCTCGTCCGTGCATATCGCCTCCTCCAAGGTGTGGGCAACGTCGGCCGAGGGAGGGCCGGGCGCGTCCGAAAGGCTTAGACCGGCGAGGCGGGCAAGGGTTGAAGCCGGGCGGCGTCCGTGTTGCCGGGGTTTGCGCGGAACCTCCATCTCGACGACGAAAGAGAGGCACGCGCCGGCCGGGGTCCGACCTATGCTGGACGGGTTCGCCGGGTGGCTCCCCGCCCTCGCGACCCCCTGGAACTCAATGACGGGCCACCGACTTCTCATCATCGACGACGAACCGTCGATCGGCGCGGTCATCGCGCGCGTGGCCACGAGTGTGGGCTACGAGACGCTGGTCGTCGAGAACGCCGACGACTTCCTGGAAAAGGTGCGCACCTGGGCGCCCACGCACATCGTGATGGATCTGCAGATGCCGGTCGTCAACGGCCTGCAGCTGCTCGCGCAGCTCGCCTCCGATCACTGCACCGCCAGCATCATCCTCGTGAGCGGCGTCGGCGACAGCGTGGTGAACGCCGCCCGCCGCGTTGGCACCGCGCGCGGTCTCAACGTGACGGCGGCGCTCGCCAAGCCGTTCAGCGCGGCGGAACTGGCCGGCGTGCTCAAGTCGAACCGGATGGAAGACCCGTGGCTCACGGTGGCCAGCTTCTCGGAGGCGATGAACCGCGAGGAGTTCTACCTCCTCTACCAGCCGAAGGTGCATCTCAAGACCGGCGTCGTGTCGGGGGCCGAGGCGCTCGTGCGCTGGCGTCATCCGATGCGTGGCGTGATTGCGCCGCTCGAGTTCATTCCCTTCGCCGAGTCGTCGGCGTGTATCGATCGCATGACGCAGTGGATCGGCACGGCGGCCTGCGGACAGTTGCAGGCGTGGGACGCGGCCGGCTGCCGGATTGACCTCGCCATCAACGTCTCGGCCCGCAACCTGCACGAGCCGCGGCTCGCCGATCAGCTCGCCGCGCAGTGCCGGATCGCCGGGATCGACCCGTCACGGCTCACGCTCGAACTCACCGAAACGGCGGCGATGCGTGACGCGGTGCAGATGATGGACGTGCTGACGCGCCTGCGCGTGAAGGGCTTCCAGCTCGCCATCGACGACTTCGGCACCGGCTATTCGTCGCTCGTGCAGCTGCACCGGCTGCCGTTCAGCGAGATCAAGATCGACCGCACGTTCGTCTCCGGCTGCACGACGTCGAGCGAGAGCCGCAGCATCGTGCGCCTGGTCATCGAGCTCGCGCACGCACTCGGCATGAAGGCGGTGGCCGAAGGCGTGGAGTCGGCCGAGGCGCTGCGGATGCTGCGCGACATGGGCTGCGACGAAGCGCAGGGCGTGTTCATCGCGCTGCCGCTCGAGGCTTCCGAGATGCCGCCGGCGGTGCTGCAGCACACCGAGAGCACCTGGTACCGCACGAGCGGGCCATGGTCGCCCACGCTGCCGGCGGCCTGACGGCGCTTACACCGTGGCGCCGCCGCAGCTGCTGCCGGCGCCGGCCGTGCAGCCGAAGCAGTGCGGACCGGTCACGATGCGGCGCGCAGCCACGCGGGCGAGCGCCGCGTCGTCCGTGAGCTCGAGAATCGACTGTGGCGCGGCGGTGACGAGCGGCAGGTCGAGCATCTGGTTGAAGTCGCAGTCGAAGAGCCGGCCGTCCCAGCCCACGCTGAGCGTGGTGCGGCACATCACGCCGGGCACCGTGGCCGGGTTGAACGCCTGCACCAGCTTCGCCATGTAGCTCGCGAGATTGCCCGACTGCTCGAGCCACTCGAGGTAGCGGCTGATGGGCATGTTCGTGATGGTGAAGAGCTGGTTGAAGACGAGCCCGTGCTGCCGTTGCAGTTCGCGCTTCCAGTCGCGTTCGAGCGCGGCCTGCGAGGCCGGGAGGAAGGCGCCGACGGGATTCGTCACCAGGTTCAGCACGAGTCCGCTGCCCTCGACGCCGTAGCCGAACGTGTTGAACTCGCGCAGCGCCGCGATCGACTGCTCGAAGACGCCGTCGCCGCGCTGACGGTCGGTCATCGAGGCGGCGTACGACGGCAGCGAGGCGATGACCTCGACCTGGTGCGCGGCGAGGAAACGCGGCAGATCGCTGTAGTTCGGCAGCGTCGTGATCGTGAGGTTGCAGCGATCGATGACGCGGCGGCCCAGGCGCCGCGCCTTGATGACGAGATCGCGGAAGCGCGGATGCATCTCGGGCGCGCCGCCCGTGATGTCGAGCGTCTGGATGCCCGAGCGCGCGAGCACGCCGAGGCAGGCGTCCAGGACGGCGTCGGGCATCACCTCGCGGCGATCGGGGCCGGCGTCCACGTGACAGTGATGACAGGCCTGATTGCAGCGCTTGCCGAGGTTCACCTGCAGCACGTCCACGCCGGCGGCGGTGAGCGGCGCGGGCTGGGTGCCCGCGACCGCGTCCTCGAACGATCGCGCGAGTGGCAGCGCCGCGAGCATCTCGCGTTGTGCCGCGGGCGCCGCAAGCGGCGAGCGCGAATTGAGGAGCGTGGGCAGGGCCATAAGGGCAGGGACCAGGGACCAGGGACCAGGGACCAGGGACTAGGGACTAGGGACTAGGGACTAGGGACTAGGGAACAGGGAACAGGGAACAGGGAACAGGGACGAAGGGGAGGGGCCGGACGGTAAGCAGAGACCAAGAGGACGAGTGCTCTTGTCCCTGTTCCCTGGTCCCTGGTCCCTGTTCTTCACATCGAGATCTTCTCGAGGTGATTGCGCATCTGCACGCCGTGCACGAGCGCGGCGCCGCCGCGGATGGCGGCCGCGACGTGCACCGCTTCGGTCATCTGCGCGGGGGTGGCGCCCTTTTCGAGCGAGCCCGAGGTGTAGGCGTCGATGCAGTACGGGCACTGCACCGCGTGTGAGACCGCCAGCGCGATGAGCGCCTTCTCGCGCTCGGTGAGCGCGCCTTCCGCGAACACGGCGCCGTACCACTCCTGGAACTTCTTCCAGAGTTCGGGTGCGTCCTTGCCGATGTCGCCGAACTTCGCCAGATCGGGCGGGTGGTAGTAAGTGTCCATGCGGTCTCCGGAAGCAGGCGGCGCGGCGATACGCGGTTGGACGCCGGGCCGGATGGCCGGGTTTCCGCGCCGCGCCGGCAGTTTACCGGAGGGTGCCGCGGCGTGCCGGTGTCCAGGTGGCCAGCGCCACGCCGCCGAGCACGAGCAGCCCGCCAAGGATGGCACTCGCCGGCAGGCGCTCGTCGAGCAGCAGCGCGCCCCAGGTCACGCCGAAGACGGGGATGAGGTAGGTGACCGTCATGGCCGTGGCTGGCCCCGCCCGCGCGATGAGCCGGAAGTACATCACGTACGCGAGCGCGGTGCAGCCCGACCCGAGCAGCACGGCGTAGCCCCACGCCCGCGCCGTCGGGGCGACGTCCGGCCACGTGAAGGCCACGAGGGGCAGCAGCATCACGGCCGCTGCCGTCTGGCTGCCCGTGGCGACGACGAACGGCGCCACGCCGCCGAGCAAACGCTGCGTGATGTGCGCGGCCAGCGCGTAGAGCACCGTGGCGCCGAGCGCCGCGGCGACCGCCCGCCAGTCGCTCGCCGTCGTGAGGCGCGGCCACGCGAGCACCAGCACGCCGCCGAAGCCCACGGCCAGGCCCAGCATCCGCAGTCGCGTCGGGCTCTGCCGCAGCCACACGAAGCCGACGAGGGCTCCGAAGAGCGGCACGCTGGCGTTCAGCACCGACGAGAGTCCGGCCGGCAGGGACAAGGCGGCGAAGGCGAAGAGCGTGAAGGGAATGGCCGTGCTCGTCGCGCCCACGAGGGCCAGTGGACCGGCCACGCCGCGAAGCGGCTTCAGCCCCTGCGTGCGCAGCAGCAGCGGCAGCAGGATGACCGCCGCGACGGTCACACGCACCGCGATGAGCGGAATGGGCCCGAACTCCGGGGCCGCCACGCGCATGAACAGGAACGAGGCTCCCCAGAGCGCGCCGAGCACGACGAGGTCGACGAGGGTCTGCGTGGCCATGCGGTGCCGCAAGTGTGGCGCACGCGTCCCGCCGCCGTCGAGTGGCAGACGCGACAGCGGACGTCAAGATCCTGCCACCCTTCGGCTCTGCTCAGGGCAGGCCCTTCGGCTCCGCTCAGGGCAAGGACGCGAGCTGCGCGTCTGAAACGCCGGCGCCGATCAGAGCTGGCGCAGCGCGGTCGGAATCGGCAGGCGCGCCGCGCGCACGGCCGGGAAGATGCCGCCGATGAGGCCCATGATGAGGGCGTAGATGAGCCCCGTCACGAGCAGCGCCGGCGTAACCTGGAACGCGAAGGCCACCTGGCTGAACGTCTGGAAGTTGATGGTCGAGGTCTGATAGCCGTTGAAGCCGGTGTAGGCGACGAGGCCGCCGATCGTGCCGCCGATTGCCGCGAGCGCCAGCGACTCGGCCATCACCGACACGACGACCGAGCTCGCGTTGAAGCCGAGCGCGCGCAGCGTCGCAATCTCGCGCGACCGCGTGGAGACGGCCGTGTACATCGTGAGGATGGCGCCGAACACCGCGCCGATACCCATGAGCGTGGCGATGCCGAAGCCCACCGTGCGGATGAGCGCGCTCAGCGCGCGCGACTGCTGCGCGTAGTACTCCGTCTCGCGCCGCACCTGCACGTTCAGCTGCGGGTTGGCCGTGAGCCAGTCGCGGAAGGTGTCGAACGTGTCGGTGGCATCGAGCTTGGCGACCACCAGCTGGTACGAGTTGCCACGGCGGTAGGCGCCCTGCAGCACGCGCGCATCGCACCAGATCTCGGTTTCGGAGACGCCGCCATCGGCTTCGAAGATGCCCACGACGGTCCATGTGTTCTGGCCCGAGCGCACTTCGCTGCCCAGCGTAAGGCCGGCGAACTGCCCGCTGGCGCCACGGCCGACCACGATCTCGTTCGTGCCGAACTCGAGCATGCGCCCTTCGACGATCGACGTCGTATCGCGCACGGCGAGTGTCTGCGGCTCGACGCCGCGCATCGGCACGTTGGCCGGGGTGCCGGTGCTGCGCTTCGGCAGGTCGATGATCACGTAGAGCTCGGCCGAGGCGAGCGCCGTCTGGCCGTCGCGGCGGATGCCGGGCGCCTGGCGGATGAGATCCGCTTCCGCGCCGGTGATGCCGCTCGTCATCTCGCTGTCGGCGCCGCTGCGCATGACGAGCGCGCGCGTGGGCGAACCCGACTCCTGCATCGCCGCAGTGAAGCCCGAGGCAATCGACAGCACCGACACGAGCACCACGACCACGCCGGCGATGCCGACGATGGCGACGCCCGACGAGCCCAGGCGCTGCGGGATGGTGCGGAGGTTGAGGGCGGTGACCGCGAGGGTCTGGCTGATCCAGGACAACATCGTCAGCTCCGGCGAAGGGCGTCGGTGATCTTGAGCTGCATGGCGGCGGCCGCGGGCAGCGCGCCGGCCACGAGCCCGAGCGCCACGATGAGCACGGCGCCAAGGGCCACGTCGCGCGGCGGCAGCACGAAGATCGGCAGCATGCCGCCGGTCGGGTCGCCCTGCTGCACGATGAGCCAGGCAAGGCCGAGCCCGGCGGCGCCGCCGATGACGGCGATGAGCACCGACTCGCCGAGCACGAGCGCGAGAATCTGCCCGTTCGAGAAGCCGAGCGTCTTGAGCACGCCCACCTCGTTCGTGCGCTCGCGCACCGACTGCGCCATCGTGTTCGCGGCCACGAGGAGCATCGTGAAGAGCACGGCCACGAGAATGGCCACCATGATGGCGCCGATATCGCCCACCTGCTTGGCGAAGCCCTCGACGAAGCCCTTCTCGGTCGTGGTCTTCGTTTCGGCCGAGGAATTGGCGAACATCTCGTCGAAGGTCGCGCCCATGGCCTGCGCCTGCGACGCATCGTCGATCTTCACCACGTACCAGCCCACGAGGCCGTCACCCTGCCGCCGGTTCTCGTCGAGGTAGTCGTAGCGGAAGAAGAACTGCGTCTTGTCGATGCCCGGTTCGCCGTCGTAGAGCCCGGAGATGTTGAACTCCCATGTCTGACCGCTCTTCGGCTGCCAGATGGTGCCCTGGATGGGCACGCGGTCGCCCACCTTCCAGCTGAAACGGCGCGCCAGATCGACGCCCACGATGACACCCTGCCGATCCGCGGCCCACGCCGCCAGCTGGTCGGGCGGCACCTTGTACTCGGGATAGACCTGCAGGAACGATTCGGGCTCCACCGCGATCTGCGCGAAGAAGTTGGATGGGTCCTGATAGACGCCGCCGAACCACGTGTTGTGCGTGACGAGCGACACACCCTCGGTGGCGCGCAGCCGCTCGAGGTAGCTGACTGGCAGCGGCATGATGAGGCTCACCTTGTGGATGAGCACCAGGCGATCCAGGCCGGCGATGTCGACGCCGAAGCTGAAGGCGCCGCGGATCGTCATCAGCAGCCCGAACAGCAGGAAGGCGACGAACACCGAGAGCAGCGTGAAGATGGTGCGGACCTTCTTCCGCCACAGACTGCTCCAGAGCAGCGGCAGGTACTTCATGCAGCGTCTCCGATGAGCACGCCCTTCTCGAGATGGATGGTGCGCCGGGCGCGTTCGGCCGCCCGCGGGTCGTGCGTGACCATCACGATCGTCTTGCCGTGTTTCTGATTGAGCGCCGCCAGCAGGTCGAGGATCTCGTCGCCCGACTTGCGGTCGAGGTCGCCGGTGGGTTCGTCGGCGAGCAGCAGCGTGGGGTCGGTTACGATGGCGCGGGCGATGCCCACGCGCTGTTCCTGGCCGCCTGAGAGCTGGCGCGGGTAGTGTTTCGCGCGTTCGGCGAGGCCCACGACGTTGAGCGCGATGGCGACGCGTTTCTTCCGCTCGGCCTTCGAGAGGTTCGTGAGCAGCAGCGGCAGATCGACGTTGCGCTCGGCGGTGAGCACCGGCAGCAGGTTGTAGAGCTGGAACACGAAGCCGATGTGGTGCGCGCGCCAGCGCGACAGGTCGCCGCCCGAGAGCTGCGCGATGTTCGTGCCGGCCACTTCGACGGCGCCCGACGACGGCGTGTCGAGTCCGCCGAGCAGGTTGAGCAGCGTCGTCTTGCCCGAGCCCGACGGGCCCATCAGCGCGACGAAGTCGCCCTGCGGAATCTCGATGTTCACACCCTTCAGCACATCGATGCGCTCGCTGCCGCGCGTGAAGTACTTGTGGACGCCGTGGACCCGGACCAGTGCGCTCATGGACGTCTGCTCCTTCACTGCTTGATGACGATGGGGGCGCCGGCCGCGAGCCCCGCCGGCGGCGACACCACCACGCGGTCGCCGGAGGCGAGGCCGGCCGTCACTTCCAGGCGATCGCCGTCGGTGCCCGCCGTGGTGATGGCGCGGCGCTCGACCGTGTCGCCCTTCACCACGAACGCATACGACGCCCCGCCCTCGGTGCGCACGGCGCCTTTCGGCACGAGCGCCACCGGGCGCGCTTCCGGTGCCGCCGCCTCCGCGGCTTCACGCAGGAAGGTCACCTTCACGCCCATGTCGGGCAGGATGCGCGGGTCGAGCTCGTTGAAGCCGATGCGCACGAGCACCGTGGCCTTCTGCCGGTCCGCCGTCGGCACGGTGGTGATGACGCGCGCCGGAATCTGGAAGTCGGGATAGGCGTCGAGCACCGCGGTCACCGGCTGTCCGTCGGAGACGCGGCCGATGTAGCTCTCGTTCACGTCCACTTCCACTTCGAGCGACCGCATGTCGACGATCGTGCAGATGCCGGTGCGCGTGAAGCCGCCGCCGGCCGAGACCGGCGACACCATCTCGCCGGGCTGTGCGTCTTTCGAGATCGCGACACCCGAGAACGGCGCGCGGATCACCATGTCGTCCATGGCCGTCTGCTGCAGCGCCACCTGCTGCTCGGCCACGGCGATCTGTTCGCGCAGCGAGGCCACGCGGGCGACGAGCGCGTTCACTTCGGCGTTCGCGCTGTCGATCTCCGCCGCGGTGACGAGACCGTCCTTGGCGAGGCGTTCGCGGCGGGCCTGCACGAGGCGCGCTTCGTCGAGGCGCACCTCGGCTTCGGGCACGGCCCGCCGGGCCGCTTCGAGCTGCGCGCGCGACAGCGCCAGCGCCGCCCGCATCGTCGAGTCGTCGAGGCGCGCGAGCACCTGGCCTTCGCGCACGCTCATGCCTTCCTCGACGTTCACCTCCACGACCTTGCCCGTGACCTTCGACGAGACCGTGGCACGCCGCCGCGCCGTGACGTAGCCCGACGCGTTCAGCACGGACGCCTGCGTGCCGGCGGCACGCTGACGCACCGAGGCCACCTCGACCTCGAGTGGCACGACGCGTGTCGTCCACCACCGCGCGCCGCCGCCGATGGCGGCGAGCAGCAGGAGGATGAACAGCCATTTGCCCCATCCGCGACGGCTGGGTTCGAGCGGGGCGCGTTCGATGCGCAGCGCGGACAGGTCGTCGATCGGGTCGCTCACACGGCCTCCGGAAGGCGTAGACGGTAAGGCGAAATAAATACGAAAGTCAATCGAGCCCGGGCATCCCTCTCCGCGGCGGCGGCAATGCTGACCAAGACGACATCAGAGGGGGCGGCGGTTCGGGCGCGGACGCCGAGCGGCGGATTGCCGCGCGCCGGCGGTCGGGAGGGGACGCCGTCCGGCGCGGTCGCCGCACAGCCGCCCGCCGCCGATCATGACCGTGCCTGTTGATACTGCATCGCGCCCACCACGTTGGCTTCGGTGTCCTCGAACATGACGAGCGTGCCGACGCCTTCGATCTGGAAGGGGGCCATCGTCACCGTGCCGCCGTTCGCCCGGATGGCCCTGGCCGTCGCCTCGGCGTTCTCGACGGCGATCGTGCATTCGTAGCCGATCATGCCGCGGCCGGAGACCGGCGTTCGCCGCTCCTGGAGGGCGCCGTGCACCGCCGCGCCCGGGCTCGTGTGGATGAGCCAGAAGTTGGGTGGCCCCCAGGGGACGAAGGTCCAGCCGAAGGTCTTCTCGTAGAAGGCCTTCGCCCGGTGGCAGTCGTCGGCGTGGATGGCGAAGTGGGCGATGTCGTTCGGCATGGTGGGTCTCCAGACGTCCAGGTGACGGGTCGATGGACCCGGCCGGTTCCGGCACCACGCATGATCGCGAACGCCGATTCGGCTGTCTTGCGCTAGATTGCCAACACATGTCGCAAAACGGCCAACGGCCGGGCGCCCCGATTCCGGAGCGCTCGATCGCCGTGCGTTCGCTCGGTCTGCGGCTGCCGCCCAACCATCACATCGAGCGCCATGCGCACGACTGGCACCAGCTGGTCTACGCGACCGAAGGTGTGATGACCGTCGACACGCGGGCTGGCAGCTGGGTCGTGCCTCCGCATCGCGCCGTGTGGATCCCCGCCGGTGCCGCGCACAGCATCCGGATGACGGGGGTCGTGCGGATGCGCACGGTGTACTTCCGGCCGGGCCTCGCCCACCGGGTGCCCCCGGCGTGTTGTGTCATTCACGTGTCGCCCCTGCTGCGCGAGCTCATTCTCGAGACGCTGCGCCTCGGGATGCTGGCCGATGATGTTCCCGAGCACGTGCGGCTGGCGGGCGTGCTCGCGGACCAGATCGCCCACACACGGGAAGCGCCCCTGCGCATCACGCGCCCGACGGATGCCCGCGCGCGCCTCGTGGCCGAGACCGCGCAGGCCGATCTCTCCGTCACGGCATCGATCGCGCAACTGGCGCGAGGCAGTGGGGCGAGCGTCCGCACCGTGGAACGGCTCTTCGTCCTCGAAACCGGCATGACCTTCGGCCGCTGGCTGCAGCACGTGAAGGCGCTTCACGCGCTCGAGCGGCTGGCCGCGGGCGAGTCGGTGACGGCGGCCGGCCTCGCCGTGGGCTACGACAGCACCAGTGCCTTCATCGCGATGTTCAAGCGGGTGCTCGGCACCACACCCGGGAACTACTTCCGGCAGATACCGGCCGACCCGTCGCGGCGTCGCGCGGAATGACGCCGCGCCCGGCGCGCTACGCGCTGGCAGCCGCGCCGCGCCCGGCCGTGTGCCCGGTGGACCACGCCCACTGGAAGTTGTGGCCGCCGATCGGGCCGAACGCATCCAGCACTTCGCCGCAGAAGAAGAGCCCGGGCGCGCGCCGGCTCTCGAGCGTGCCGCGCTGCACCTCGTCGAGCGCCACGCCGCCGCCGGTGACCTCCGCCGGCCGGTAGCCTTCGTGGCCGGTCCACGGCAGCTCGAACGCCGTGAGCGCGGCGATGAGCCGGGCACGCTCCTCGCGCCTGAGCTGCACGCACGTCCGTTCGCGCGTCACCCCGGCCACGTCGCACAGCGTCTCGGCCAGGCGCTGCGGCACGTAGCGCGCCACGAGGTTCACGGCGAGGCCGCGCGCGTCGAGGAACGCGGCCGTCCACGCGGCGGCGTCCATCGGCGTCCAGCACACGCGTACGGTGGCGCGCGTGCCGCCGGCGTCGAGGCTGCGCACCGCCACGTGCGACACGTCGAGCACGGCGGGTCCGCTGTAGCCGCGGTGCGTCACGAGGAAGCCGCCGGTCGAGCGGGCCTCCTCGCGCGCGGACCGTGCGTGGATCGTGACATCGAGCGAGATGCCGGCGAGGTCCGCGTACGGGTGCGGCGCGGCCGTGAGCGGCGTGAGCGCCGGATACGTGGGGTGCACGGTGTGACCGGCGGCCCGCGCGATATCGAAGCCGAACCCGGTGCTGCCGGTGGCCGGCACCGAGAGTCCGCCGGTGGCGATGACGACGCGGTCGGCCGCGAGCGTGCCGTCCGTCAGGGCGATCTGCCAGCCGTCAGTCGCCCGCGCGATCGACGTCACCTCCGCGCCGAAGCGGCGTTCCACACCGAGCGCCACGGCGCGAGCCACCAGCGCGTCGCGGACGTCGCGCGCCCGGTTCGAGGCCGGGAAGTACTTCGCGCTCTCCGCCTCGAGCGCCAGCGGCACGCCGAGCGTCTCTTCGAAGTAGCGCTGCTGTTCGCGCAGCGGCCAGGCGCCGAGCAGCCCGCGTACGAGCGGGCGCGTGGCCTCGCTCACGAAACGCTCTGGCGCGGCGACCGCCGGCAGCACATTGCAGCGGCCGCCGCCGCTGATGAGGATCTTGCGGCCGCCGTCGGTCGTCTTTTCTACCAGCGTCACCTGCGCGCCGGCCTCGCGCGCCGCCAGCGCGGCCATGAGACCGGCCGCGCCCGCGCCCACCACGACCACGCGGGGCGTCACCGTGGGCGTCCTGCGGCGTGGGCCGGGTTCGCGTGAATCACGGGAGTCATCGTATCGTGGACGTCATGTCTGTCGCCCGTTCGCTCCTGCTCGCCGCTTCCGAGAACCGCTGGCTCCGTGAGCACGGCACGAAGATCTCGTTCGTCCGCCGCGCCGTCTCGGTGTTCATGCCCGGCGAGACGCCGGCCGACATGCTCGTCGCGGCCGAGGCTCAGGCGAAGCTCGGCGTGGGCGCACTCTTCACGCGCCTTGGCGAGAACGTCACCGACATGCGCGAGGCCGACGCCGTGCGCGACCACTACCTCGAGGTCATCGCCATGGCGCAGGCGCGCGGACTCGCCTGCGAGCCGTCGATCAAGCTCACCCAGCTCGGCCTCGACGTCGATCCGGAGGCCGCGTATCGCAGCGCGCTCGCCATCGGCCGCCGCGCGGTCGAGGCCGGCAGCTACTTCTGGGTGGACATGGAGCAGTCGTCCTACGTGGACACGACGCTCGACATGGTGAGCCGCCTGCGCAAGGACGTGCCGCGCATCGGCGTGGCGCTGCAGGCGTATCTGCGCCGCACGAACGACGACGCGGCGCGGATGATCCGCGAGGGCATCGGCATCCGGCTCGTGAAGGGCGCCTACGCCGAGCCGCCGTCGGTGGCGTTTCCCGACAAGGCCGAGGTGGACGCGAACTACGTGAAGGTCGCGAAGGTGATGATGGCGCCCGAGTCGCGCGCCAACGGCTTCCGCGCCGTCTACGGCACGCACGACACGGTCATCATCAACGCGCTCGAGCGGCACGGCGATGCGAACGGCATCGGCAAGACCGACTACGAGATCCACATGCTCTACGGCATCCAGCGTGGCGAACAGCGCCGGCTGGCCGAACAGCGGAAGAACGTCCGCGTGCTCATCGCCTACGGCAGCTACTGGTTCCCGTGGTACATGCGCCGCCTCGCCGAACGCCCCGCCAACGTCCTCTTCGTGGCGAAAAGCCTCTTCCGCTAGCGCTGGGGACTGTCCCCATTCTGGCTGGAGCCAGACTTTGCGGCCGTCGTGAGCGCCGCGACGTCCCGACGCCAGCGTTCGCGCATCATGGCGTCGGCCGGCGCCGGCTCGCGGATGACGCGCGCGTGCACTTCGCGCACACCGGTCTGCCAGAGGAGCGCGGCCACCGTGTCGGCGCGCCTGGACAAC
>JALHON010000129.1 GCA_022842985.1 Acidobacteriota bacterium
CGGCGCTCGGCGCGCGCGGCATCGCCGTGTGGCTCGCCGGCGCCGACCAGACGACGCTGCAGGTGGTGGCGTCGTCGGGCTACGACCGCCGCATCGTCGAGCGCTTCCCGGTGATCGCGGTGAGCGACGACAACCCCACCGCCAAGGCGTTCGCGCGCGTGCGGCCGATGACGCTCGCGGCCAATGCCGGACAGCCGGCGGCGATCGCGGTGCCGATTGCCGGCGCCCGCGGTACAACCGGCGTGCTCTCGCTCGAGATGCTCGGCGCGCGCGAGGTCGGCGCCGACGTGGTCGCCGCCGCCGGTATCGTGGCGTCGCAGCTCGCGACGCTGCTCGAGCCGCTGCCGGCAGCCGACGCGGAACCGGCGGACATGCCACCGGCCCGCGCCGAACTCGGCTAGACGCGCCTTACGCCGGACGCGCGCCGCGCGCCGGACGCGCAGGACGCCGTGATTCGATCGTCGCCGTGAGGCTCGTGGCCTTCCTGTCGCGCACGATGTCGAGGGCCACGGCACCGTCGTCCTTCACGTCACCGAGCGCCTGCACAAGGTCGCCCGGATCCTTCACGGCCTCGCCGTTCACCTTCGTGATGACGTCGCCGGCCTTCACGCCGGCCTTCGCCGCCGGGGAATCAGCCGTGACGCCGGCCACGAGCACGCCGCCCTCCTTCACGCCGAAGTAGGTCGCGAGCTGATCGCTCAGGCCTTCGACCTGCACGCCGAGACGGCCGCGCGCGCCCGGCGCCGGGATGCCGCCATCGAACCTGAAGTTGAAGAACGGCTCGATGCGCTCCGGCAGGTCGCGCAGGCCGCGTTCCATGCCGCGTTCGATCTCGCGTTCGAGGTCGCGGCCGAGGCGGCCGTTCCACACGAACGACTCACGCGCGTCGGGGGTGACGTCGAGCGTCTGCCGATCGGCGCCGCGGCGCACGGTCATCTTCACGGCACGGCCGGCCGGCGTTTCCTGCACGAGTCTGGTGAGCTGGCGCGCGCTGCGCACGCGTTCGCCGTCGAAGTCGACGACGATGTCGCCGGCCTTCACGCCGCCTTTCGCCGCCGCGCTGCCGTCTTCCACCGTGTCGATGCGCACACCGGTCGCGTCGTCGGTATCGCTCACCATGACGCCGAGCTGGCTGCCCCGGCCGTCGAGCTGAATCACGCGCCGGTCCCCCGGCGCGACGTAGACCTCGCGCTCCACCTGCCGATCGCGATCGGCGCGCCGCTGCTCGCCGCTCGTCAGCGCGTCGCCGCCACGCGCCGCCAGGCCCGCCACGGCGGCGACCACGGCGGTCGTGAGCAGGCCGGCGTACACGGCCATCCGCTGCCCCTTCATGTCGTTGCTCCTTGTGAGAAGGCCGTCCGGTGCCGGGCGGCCGGCCGGCGCGCTCGTGCGTGTCGCCGGCTTTCAACGGGTCTGACGATGCGGCCTGGCCGATGGTTGGGCCGTTCGTCCCCGGGCACGTCCCGGACGGGAGCGACCGATATACTGGCCGGTGACTCACATGGACACGAAAGCCGCGATTCTCGAACGGGCCGAGCGCGAAGGCGTGAAGTTCCTCCGCCTCCAGTTCACCGACATCCTCGGCGTCATCAAGAACGTCGAGGTGCCCGACCGGCAGTTCGCCGACGCCCTCGACGGCCAGGTGCTCTTCGACGGCTCGTCGATCGAAGGGTTCGTGCGCATCGAAGAGTCGGACATGTACCTGAAGCCCGACCTCGACACCTTCCAGGTGCTGCCGTGGCGTGATGCCAGCGGGGCCCGGGTGGGCGGCGTCACGTGCGACATCATGAACCCCGACGGCACGCCGTTCGAGGGCTGCCCGCGCTCGGCGCTCAAGCGCGCGATCGCACGCGCGAAGGCGATGGACTTCCGCATGGTGGCCGGCCCCGAGGCCGAGTTCTTCCTGTTCCAGCGGCGCGACGGCAGCCCCACGACGACCACGCACGACACGGCCGGCTACTTCGATCTGGCGCCGGTGGACCAGGGCGAGGACGTGCGGCGCGAGATCGTGCTCGCGCTCGAGCAGATGGGCTTCCTCGTGGAAGCGGCGCATCACGAAGTGGCGCCCGGCCAGCACGAAGTGGACTTCCGCTACGACGACGTGCTGGCGACGGCCGACAACATCAGCACCTTCCGCTTCATCGTGAAGAACGTGGCGCTCAGGAACGGCCTGCACGCCACCTTCATGCCGAAGCCGATCTTCGGCGTGAACGGCTCGGGCATGCACACGCACCAGACGCTGCTCAGGCACGGGAAGAACGCGTTCTTCGATGCGGCGCGCGAGTGGCAGTTGAGCGCCACCTGCCTGCACTACATCGGCGGCCTGCTGCGTCATGCGCGCGCCTACTGCGCGATCACGAACCCGCTCGTGAATTCGTACAAGCGCCTCGTACCGGGCCACGAAGCGCCGACGGCGATTGCGTGGTCGGAGAAGAACCGCAGCCCGCTCGTGCGCGTGCCGGCGGCGCGCGGCGACGGCACCCGGGTGGAACTGCGCCTGCCGGATCCGTCCTGCAACCCGTATCTCGCGCTCACCGTGATGCTGCGCGCCGGCCTCGACGGCGTGGTGCAGGAACTCGATCCCGGGCCGCCGGTGAACAAGAACATCTTCAAGATGAGCCACCGCGAGCGGCGGCACCTGCGCATCGACGATCTGCCCACGAACCTCAGCGAAGCGCTCGACGAGCTCGAGAAGAGCGACCTCGTGCGCGACGCCCTCGGCGAGCACATCGTCGAGCACTTCCTCGCCGCCAAACGCGGCGAGTGGGACGACTACAGCCGGCACGTCTCGCCGTGGGAGCGCGACCGCTACCTGTCGATCTACTGACGTCGCGGCCCGGACGCGCCGCCCGCGCCGGGTGCGCGAATGGCACTTCTGGCTCCCGTGGAGGTCAGCACGTCCCGGTGCAAGGACGCCGGCGAGGGACACGCCCCGGCCACGCGCGGCGGCATTTCGCGAAAACCCCTGAAAACAGCAGTGTTTGTCGCACGAACGTGCGCCTGAGTCAGAACGGCACGCGTCTTGATTAGGTAGATACTGAGCGCGACGGATCACCGGGGTGCGTTCAATCAGGCAGGCGCTGGCATCGCCGCATCCCGGACGCAGTTCCACGACTCCGTCGCGCTCACTGTTTCTCGCGCGCTTTCGCGTGCCGTGGCAACACGGCCGCCGACCGGGAGGTCGATCGTGATCACCTCACGCAACATCGTGTGGACCCTCGCGGCCGTGACGCTGGCCGCCGCGCTCACGACCGCCTGCGCTTCGGTACCGGGACGTCCGCCCATCCGGCAGGTGCAGAACCAGCCCGGACGCTTCGTGGACCATACGGTCACCGTCACCGGCACGGTCACCTCGTCGTGGGGTGTGCCCCTCGTGGGCTTCAACGTCTTCCGCATCGACGACGGCACGGGTGAAATCACGGTGGTCTCGACCGACCGGCGCGTGCCCGGCCGCGGCGCCCGCGTCGAGGTGCGGGGCAAGGTCGAAGACGTCGCCATGCTGGGCGGGCGGGCCCTCGGCCTCCACATCAGGGAACGGCGGATCCGCTACCGCGACTGACCTCGTAAGTCTCACATTGTCAAGGACTTGGCTGACGGCACGAGGTGCCGATGGCCGGTCCGGACCCGAGCCGCAGGTGCCGGGTCGGCCACCATCCCAGGCCGGCCCGGCTTTTTTTCTGGCCCCCGGCCGGCCCCTCCGCGGGGGCCGGCGGCCCCACCCTTTGTGAAATCAGGTACAATCTCAAGGCTGTGGAAGCTCTCGAACACCCCTCACCACTTGTCGACTTGGTGAACGCCCTGATGGGCCCGCTCGGCGTGCACGTACCGGACTACCTGGTCTTCTGCGCGCTCATCGTGCTGTTCCTGGCGGGCATCGGCCTCTTCATCAAGTCGCGGCTCAGCGTCGACAACCCCGGCAAGCTGCAGATCGTGCTCGAGGACATCGTCACGTTCATCGTGGACAACCTCGAGAACATGATGCCGCACAAGGGCAAGAAGTTCCTGCCGCTCGTCGGCACGGTCTTCGTCTTCATCCTGCTCGGCAACCTGATGGGCCAGATTCCCGGCCTCGGTTCGCCCACGAGCAACGTGAACGTGCCGTTCGCGCTCGCCATCGTGGTGTGGCTCTACTACCACATCGAGGGCATCAAGGCGCAGGGCATCGCCAGCTACCTGCTGCACTTCGCCTTCCCGCCGGGCGTGCCCAAGGCGATGGCGCCGCTGATGCTCCCGATCGAGCTCATCAGCCACAGCTCGCGCGTGATGTCGCTCACGCTGCGTCTCTTCGGCAACATCTTCGGTGAACACCTGGTGGTGCTCATCATCGGCAGCATCGTGCCGTTCCTCGCGCCGCTGCCGATTCAGATGCTCGGCCTCATCGTGGGCCCGCTGCAGGCGTTCATCTTCATGACGCTCACGGCCATCTACCTGGCCTCGGCGACGGCGGTCGACGAGCACCACTAGGGGCGGGACTCGGGGCTCGGGTCCAGGGGCTGGACCGGGGCGGAAGACGCGCCCGTCGAATTCTCGTCACACGCGAACGTCGGGCTCGCGACTAAAATACGCCGCCATGGGCATGGCTCCTGGCGGCGTTCGTGTTTTCACCCTCGCGTCGATTGCCGCGGGCCTCCTGCTGGCGGGTGCGCCGGCGCTCGCGCGGCAGGACAACCGCATCGATCACATCTCACCGCTCGCACCTGAGCTGGCGGCCCATGGCACGCACGCCATCGGCGTGCGCACGCTGCAGGTGGTGGACCGCGGACGGCCCGACATCCTCAACACGAAGGACGGCGCGCCCACGGTGCGCTACGACCGGCCGCTGACCCTCGAGGTCTGGTATCCCGCCGCGGCCGGCGCCGGCACGAACGGCGGCGGTGGCGAGTACCGCACGCTGCTGCGCGACGGCGTCACCGCGACCACGCTGCGCGGCCGCGCGGTGCGCGATGCGGCGCCGTTTACCGGCACGGCGCCCTTCCCGCTCGTGGTCATCTCGCACGGGTATCCCGGCAACCGGTTCCTCATGAGCCATCTCGGCGAGAACCTCGCGAGCAAGGGCTACGTGGCCGTCTCGATCGACCACACGGACAGCACCTACGACGCGCAGAAGGCGTTCGCCAGCACGCTCTACAACCGCGCCTTCGATCAGCTGTTCGTCGTGAACGAGATGGCGCGCCTCTCGGCCGCCGGATCGGGCAGCGTGCTCGCCGGCCGCGTGGACGTCTCGCGCACGGCCATCCTGGGCTATTCGATGGGCGGCTACGGTGTCGTGAACGTCGTGGGCGGCGGCTACCGGCCCGAAGCCGCGGCGTTCCCGAATGGTCCGCCGAACAAGCTGCTGCTCGAACGCGCCGCCGGTTCGGCGGCCTTCGAGAAATCGCGCGATCCGCGCATCAAGGCGGCGATCGCGATTGGCCCGTGGGGCATGCACGTGGGCTACTGGGATGCGGCCGGCCTCGCCGGTATCCGCACGCCGATGCTCTTCGTGGCGGGGAGCGCCGACGACGTCTCGGGCTACGAGAAGGGCACGCGCGCCATCTTCGAAGGCGCCGTCAACAGCGACCGCCATCTGCTCACGTTCGTGAACGCGAACCACAACGCCGCGGCGCCCATTCCGGCGCCGGCCGAGGCGTACCAGTTCTCCGAAGCCGCCAAGTCGTACCCCTACACGCACTACGCCGACCCGGTGTGGGACACGGTGCGGATGAACAACATCCTCGCCCACTTCGTGACGGCCTACGTGGACCTGCACCTCAAGGGCGACACGGCCAAGCGGGCCTATCTCGACGTGGTGCCGCAGGGGAAGGACGCGGTATTCGCCCTCGATCGCAGCGGCGCGCCGGCGCCCACGCACACCTACTGGAAGGGCTTCAAGCGCGGCACCGCCGTGGGCCTCGTGCTCGAACATCGCGCGCCCGACACCCTGAAAACGCAGCAATGAGCGACGCCAGCGCGCCCGCACCCGCGGGCACGACCCTCAGTCACATCCCGCTCTTCGCGCGGCTCGACACCGCGGGCGACGACGCGCTGCTGCGCCGCCTCACGCGGAAGACGGTGAAGGAGAACGAACCCGTCTTCTGGTTCGGCGACACCGGCGACACGCTCTACATCATCGACAGCGGCCGCGTGGCCGTGACGGCGCCCGACGCGGAGGGCAACCACGTGCTGCTCGATACGCTCGGCCCCGGCGGCATCTTCGGCGAGCTGTCGCTGCTCGACGGCGGCCCGCGCAGCGCCACCGTGCGCGCCATCTCCGACTGCTCGCTGCTCGCCCTCAACCGCGAGGCCTTCCACGCGTTCCTGCGCGAGCGGCCGGATGCCGCCATCGACATCCTGCAGGTGCTCGGCGCCCGTCAGCGCACGAGCACGGCCACGATCCGCGGCCTGAAGAATCCCAACGCCGCCATCGCCGAGGCCACTACACGCTGGCAGCGCGTAAGTGATGTCGTGGCCACGGTGGCGGCGAGCCACGTCTTCACCATCGCGCACCTGTGCTGGTTCGGCGGCTGGATCCTCGTCAACACGTTCGCGAGCGCCGGCTGGCTGCCGCGCGTGCTGGCGTTCGATCCCTTCCCGTTCGGGCTGCTCACGCTCATCGTGAGCCTCGAGGCGATCTTCCTCTCGATCTTCGTGCTGGTCAGCCAGAACCGGCAATCCGAACGCGATCGCATCCGCACGGACCTCGACTACCAGGTGAACGTGAAGGCACACGTCGAGATCATGGGCATCGTCGATCGTCTCGACCGCATCGAGCGGTCGCTCAACCGGCGCGCCTAGCCGACGATGCGCACGACGACGGCCGTCTGGTCGTCGGTCTGCTCGGCGTTGCCGCGGAACGCCGACATCGTCGCGAAGATCCGCTCGACGATCTCGGCCGCGGGCTTGTCGCGGTGCGCGCGCACGACCTCGGCAATGGGCCCGGCGCCCAGCTCCGCCCCCGACTCGCTGAACGTCTCGAAGATGCCGTCGGAACAGAACACGAAGACATCGCCGAGGTTGGCCGGCACCACGATCTCGTCGTAGGTGGTCGTGCCGAAGGACCCGAGCGGCACGCCGGGCAGCTCGATCTGCGCGCTGCTCGCCCCATCCGCCGTGCAGCGGATCGGATACGGCAGGCCCGAGTTGGCCATCGTCACGGTGTGGCGCCGCAGATCGAAGATCGCGTAGCAGAGCGTGCAGTAATACTCCTCGAGCTCGCGCTCGTGGAGGATGCGGTTGATCGAGGTGAGCGTCGGGCCGGGGCCGGCCGGATCGTGGCTGGCCCGGCGGCGGAAGGTGCGGCTGCGCACGACCTCGCTCGCGAACACGCTGTAGAGCGCCGCCGGCACGCCCTTGCCCGAGACGTCGCCCACGGCCACGATGAGCTGATTCGGCTCCGGCGCGAGGAACTCGTAGAGGTCGCCGCCGAGCTCGCGGGCCGGCTCGAAGCGCCACGACACATCCACGGCGCGGATGCGCTTCGGCAGCTCGCGCGGCAGCAGCGCCATCTGCACGCGCTGCGCGAAGCGCAGCTCCTTTTCGATGCGCAGCTCGTTGGCGCGCAGCGCTTCCCACAGGCGCGCGTTCTCGATGGCCACGGCCGCCTCGGAGGCGAGCAGCGTGAGCAGCTCCACGTGCCGCTTCGAGAAGGCGTTGAGCTCGGGACTTTCGAGGTCGAAGGCGCCGATGCAGCGGTCCTTCACGAGCAGCGGCACGACCAGCTCCGACTTCGCGTCGGGCACGGCGTTGATGTAGCGCGGATCCTTCGAGACATCCGGCACGAGCACCACTTCCTTGTGCTGCACCGCATAGCCGAGCAGGCCTTCGCCGATCTTCATCGACGCGCTGGCCGACGCCTCGCCGTAGCTGATCGCCACCTTGAACTCGATCATGCCGGTGTCGTCGTTCAGGAGCGCGATGCCGAAGGTGCGGTAGGCGATGACCCGCTTGACGAGATGCGCCACGCGCGTGAGCAGCTCATCGAGGTCGAGGATGCCGCTCATCTCGCGGCCCACTTCGGCCAGCGTGGCCATCGTCTCGGAGTACTCGCGCTCCGACTCGAAGAGCCGCGCGTTCACGATCGCCTGGGCGATCGGCGCCGCGAAGGCCCGGAGCATCGCCTCGTCGGTGTCGTCGAAGGCGTCGCGATCGCTGCTGAGCAGGTTGAGCGCACCGATGACCACGCCCTTGTTGCGCAGCGGCACGACCAGCGTGGACTGCACGCCCGGCACGACCGAGATGTAGCGCGGGTCGGACGCCACGTCGTTCAGCAGGATCGAGCGCTGTTCCTTGACGGCCGTGCCCACCGTGCCCTGCCCGAGCGCCAGCCGCACCTGCTTCGCCGCCTCCTCGGGATACCCCTCGGCGTAGGCGATGCGCAGCGTTTCGCCGGCCTCGTCGAGCAGGTACACCGAGAAGACACCGAACGGCGTGAGCCGGGCGATGAGCCGCGGAATGCGGGTGAGCAGCTCGTCGAGGTCGAGCACGCCGGTCACTTCGCGGCTGAGCGCGAAGAGCGTGGCCAGACGGTCCTGATCGGACGGACGTGCCCCGGGGGCACCTGACGGCGACGGTTCGCCGGACGGAGAATCGGACGTGGTCATTGACGGGGTGTGGGCGGCTTCGCACCGTCGCCGGTCACGTGGCTCGTGACCCAGGCGTGGATGCGGGCGAGGCGGTCCTGCTGATGATAGTACTCGTTAATCCCGTGGCCTTCACGGGGATAGAACACGAGATCGGTGGCCTTGCCGCGATCCTTCAGGCCGCGGAACAGTTCCTGCGCCTGCCCCACCGGCACGCGGTCGTCGTTCGCGCCGTGCAGGATGAGCGTGGGGGTGGTGACGTTGTCGATGTGCGTCATCGCCGAGCGGTTCATGTAGAGCGGCAGCGTCTCCTTGTTGGCAATGCCGCCGAAGTAGCCGATGAGCACGTTCGGGATGTCGTTCGTGCCGTACATGCTCCACATGTTGGTGAGCCCGGCGCCGACCATCGCCGCCTTGTAGCGCTGGGTCTGCGTGATGGTCCACGCCGTCATGTAGCCGCCGTAGCTCCAGCCGATGTGCGCGAGCTTGTCCTTGTCGGCGATGCCGCGGGCGATGAGCGCATCGACGCCCGTGTCGATATCCGCGAAGTCGCCGCCGCCCCAGTCGGCCACGTTGGCCTTCAGGAACTTCTCGCCGTAGTTCGTGCTGCCGCGCGGATTCGGATAGAACACGGCCCAGCCCTGGTTCGCCCACACCTGGCCGCCTTCGAGCCCGCCCACGCGGTAGTTGTTCACGAAGGCGCCGGCCGGCCCGCCGTGCGCCACGACCAGCAGCGGATAGCGCTTCGCCGGGTCGTGACCCACCGGCTTCAGCAGCACCCCTTCCACCTCCAGACCGTCCTTGCTCTTCCAGGTGATGACCTCGGTCTCGCCGAGCGCGAACTCGCGAGCCTGCGGATTGGCATCCGACACCTTGCGGAGCGAGGTGAAGGCCGCATCGGCCACGTGCACGTCCGCGGGCGCCGTGGGCGTGTCCATCGTGACCGCCACCTTCGCGCCGTCGCGGCTGAAGCCGCCGATCTGCAGCGTGCGGCCCTTCGTGAGCTGCGTCGCTTTGCCGGTGACCACCTCGAGCGACCACGCCTCGGTGTAGGCCCGCGTGCCGGCGGTGAAGAGGAGCCGCGCGCTGTCGGGCGACCAGTGCGGCGTGCCCGGATCCACCGGCAGGCTGCCGGTGATGTCGCGCGTGGCCTTCGTGGCGAGGTCGTAGAGCATCACGCGCGACTGCGCCACGGTGCCGCGCGGCGTGCCATCGCCGATGGGCGGCGCGGTGACGAGCTCCGCGAGATAGGCAACGGTGCGGCCGTCGGGCGAGAAACGCGGCGTCGTATCCGGACCGAAGTTGGGGCTGATCTTCGTGGCCGTCTTCGCGGCCACATCCGCGAGATAGATGTCGCGACGCCCGTCACGCAGCAGCGCCGAGGCGCCGGCGGCAAACGCCACCTGCGTGCCCGACGGCGCCCACGACAGCGCGCCCTGAATCGTGAAGTCCGTGCCGCTCGTGATGCGCGTCGCCGTCTTCGTGGCGACATCCACCACCCACAGGTGCACCGGCCGCGCGGGACGTTCGTACTGCCGCTCGTCGTCGCGGCGCTCGACGGCGGCCTTCTCGTCCGCGGGCACCGGGTCCATGGCCGTGAAGGCCACGCGCGCGCTGTCGGGCGACCACGCATACTGCTCCACCGACTCGCCCGCGTCGGTCAGCGGCCACGACTCGCCGCCATCGGCCCGCATCACCCACACCTGGGCCCTGGCGTCCTCCCCGTTGCCGTTCCGTGTGCCGCGCGACGACACGAAGCTCATGTAGCGGCCGTCGGGCGACCAGCCAGGCTGGGCATCCCCCCGCTCCCCGAACGTGATCTGCCGGGCCGGCGCGCTGCCATCGGCCGGCACCCGCCAGAGGTGCGTGCGCGCGTCCTTCTTCCCGCCCTCGCCGTCCTTCCATTGCCGAACCGTGAAGAGCACGGCCGTGCCGTCGGGCGAGATGGTGGGCGCGGCCACGGCACGCAGCGCGAGCACATCGTCGATGGTGACGGGACGGGTCTGCGCCGGGGCGGGACGGGCCAGCGACAACACGGCGAGCAGACACAGGGCGACGGGGTGCATGGCAACCTCCGGGAAGGCGCGGGCGCGCGCCAGGCGCGCAGTATAGCCCCGGCCCCGACGGGCATGGGATACTACGGATTCCGTGGACACGCCGGCCCTGCCCCTCGACTACGCGACGATCGCCCGCATCCTGCCCCACCGCTATCCCTTCCTGCTGGTGGACCGGGTGACGGAGTTCGAGCCCGACACGCGGATCGTGGGCATCAAGAACGTGACGGCGTCGGAAACCTACCTCTCGCCGCCAGACGCACGCGGCCGCCAGGTGCTGCCGCCGACGATCCTCACGGAAGCCATTGCCCAGGTGGGCGGCATCCTGATTCTGGCCAAGCCCGAGAACACCGGCCGGCTCGTCTATTTCCGCGGCATCGAGCGCGTGCGCTTCTACGACGCCGCGGCGCCCGGTGACACCATCACCATCGAGGTGAAGGTGGTGCGCCTGCGCAGCCGCATGGGCGTGCTGACGGGCTTTGCCCGCGTGGGCGACCGGATGCTCGTGCGCGGCACGATGACGTTCGCCCTGGGCCCGAAAGCCGACGGCTCCGAAGGCGCCCCGGAGTAACGGAGGCGACGGCACCGTCGTCATGCGTCTGTCGCCGCGGAACGAACTGTAATCCTGACGAACTTCGCAGGGTTTCACCGCGCGTCTGACGACGGCGGGGCCGGTGCTAAGATGGCCGCCCTTGGGGACTTACGAGCCGCGCGCGACCGTTTCGACGGGCAGGATTAGGCTGACGAATCCTGCACGCTGCGAGATCGGCTTGCAGGTCCAATACTAGTTAGCCCGACAAAGACGAGCCCTTCTTCTTTGGGTTGGCAGCGGGGCACGAACGCGCGATGTGCCGGGTTCCATCGTCCTCCGCCTCTCGTAGCATCTCCGCCGTCACGAGCGTCGTCGTGCACTCTTCGCGTTCTGCTTCATCGGCCTTCACGCGCGCGCTCGACCTGGGTTCGTGTTCGTGGCCAGCGCTTGCGCGGCCGGCGATCATCCCGGCGCTTCGCGACACGCTGGGGTCGCCACGGCCGTGGCGGGTTGTGAGGCTTAGGGCTCTTCGCGGCAGCGGGGCGGTTCGCGTGCAGTCCTGCGTCCGCGATCGCCGCGTCCGGCGGGCTAACACGCGCCTGAACCCGGCGGCGGTCCGCTTCTGTGGCATCATCCGGGCATCGCGGCGCCGCGGGTTAGGCGCCGTCCGTTAGCCCGACAAAGACGACCCTTCTTCTTTGGCTTGGCAGCGAGGCACGCACTGCGATGTGCCGGGCTTCATCCTCTTCCGTCCCTCGTTGCCTCGCCGCCGTCGCGAGCGTTGTCGCGGGCTCACACGGCATGCCTTCACCGGCCGTCCCGCGCGCGCTCGACCTGGGTTCGTGTTCGTGGCCTCCGCTTGCGCGGCCGGCGAGCAGCTGGGCGTTTCGAAACAGGCTGGGGTCGCTAAGGCCGTGACGGGTTGTGAGGCCTGGGCTCTTCGAGGCAGCGGGGCGGTTCGTGTGCAGTCCTGCGTCCGCGATCGCCGCGTCCGGCGGGCTAACACGCGCCTGAACCCGGCGGCGGTCCGCTTCTATGGCATCATCCGGGCATCGCGGCGCCGCGGGTTAGGCGCCGTCCGTTAGGCAATCGGCACGACCAACATCGTGATTCGAGACCAGGGTTATCTGACGGTTCCACACGTGTTGCAGCCGTCTGAGGTCGCGGCACTTAGCGCCGAGGTCGCGTCGCTGCGTCGTGGCCGTGCCGGCGTGCGTCATGTCCTCACGAACGACCGCATTCGCCGTCTAGCCAACGACGCACGGCTGGTGACACTCGCGAGCGACCTCTTGGGCGGTGCTGCGCAGCCGTTCAAGGGCACCCTCTTCGACAGATCGCCGACGACGAACTGGCTTGTCACCTGGCACCAAGACCTGGCCCTGCCACTCCGTGCGCGTATCGAGGCGGCCGGTTGGGGCCCGTGGTCAATGAAGGGGGGCCGGCTCTACGCGTTGGCGCCCGCCGAGGTGCTGGCGGGCGTAGTCGCCTTGCGCGTGCACCTTGACGACAGTACCGCTGAGAACGGTCCGTTGCGGGTGTTACCAGACACGCATCGGCTCGGCCGGCTCTCCGAAGCGCGCATCGCCGAACTAGTGCAGTCGACCGCGGCGGTCGAATGCCTCGCGCCTGCGGGCGGCATCGTCGCCTTGCGACCCCTTGCCGTCCACGCGTCGTCGAAGTCCACCAGCGCCGTGCCGAGGCGCGTGCTGCATCTTGAGTCCGCTACGTCGGTGGCCCTCGGCTCGGGCATCGAGCTCGCCGTTGCCTAACCACGGCTATATGGACTCCTCCCGGAGGTCAACGAGCACGACGATCAGGCGGTGACGGAAGTCGGATGCAGTCGTATATCCGGCCTGTCGTGAGGCATCGCCGCCTCTGGCCATCATGGGTC
>JALHON010000130.1 GCA_022842985.1 Acidobacteriota bacterium
GCGTGCGGTCGTCTCGCGCGTGACGAGCGCGAGGAGCGAGACGACGGCGCGCACGGTCCGATCGGCCTCGGCGGTGAGCGACACCGTGCCGGTGGCGCCGGCGGCCACATCGAGCGGCACGTGCTGCCGTTCGCATTCCGCGGCGAGCTGCGCCACGAGGACGTCCACGGCCACCGCCTCCGGCACCCCGGCCGGCTCCGCCTTCAGCCACGTCGCGGCCTCGCCGCAGAGCGCCGTCATCGTGCGCAGGGCATCCTGCGTCTTGACGATCGCGCGCTCGCTCTCCTCGACGCTGCCGAGCCGTTGCTCGCGCAGCAGCCGCAGGTAGCCGCCGGCGACGCCCAGGGGGCTGCGCAGGTCGTGCAGGAGCGACTCGAGCACACGATCGAGATCGGTCATGGCCATTGCCGTCGCAAACGGGGTGCCAGCGGAAGCCGCGGCCTCATGTGGCCGGGGTCGCCTCCGAGATCCCGCACTCCTTCATCTTCGTGAGCAGCGTCTTGTAGCTCACGCCGAGGTACTCGGCCACCTTGCGGCGGTTCCAGCGGAAGATCGCGAGAGCCTCCACGATCGCCTGGCGCTCGGCCTTGAGCGCGGCGGCTTTGGCCACGGCGTGGAGGCCGATCACTTCGGGCACGGCGGCAGGCGCATCGCCCGTCGGTTCCACCGCGGGGACGTCGCCCGGGCCCGTGGCCTCCATGACCCGCACCGGCGCGGCGACGGGCAGCGGCGCCGACGGCAGCGGCGCCGACGACACCGCCGCGGCGGGCTCGGCTGGCGCCCGCGCTTCGTGTGACGACACGCGCAGGCGGTCGAGTTCCGAGAGGATGAGCTGTTCCTCCTGGAGCACCACCAGGCGCTTCATCATGTTCTCGAGCTCGCGGATGTTGCCGGGCCACGAGTACTGCCGCAGGGCGTGCAGCAGGGTGGGCGTGGGCCGGACAGCCGGCCGGCGGTACACCTTTGCGTACTTCGAGAGAAAGAACTCCACGAGTGGCGAGATCTCTTCCTGGCGTTCGCGCAGCGGCGGAATCCGCAGCTCGATCACCTGCAGCCGGTAATAGAGGTCCTCGCGGAACGTGCCGGCGCGCATCATCGCCTCGAGATCGCGGTTCGTGGCCGAGATGATGCGCACGTCCACGTCGATGACACGATTGCTGCCGAGGCGCGTGAAGGACCGGTCCTGCAGCACGTGCAGCAGCTTGGCCTGGAGGGGCGCCGGCACTTCGCCGATTTCGTCGAGCATCACGGTGCCGTGCTGCGCGAACTCGAAGCGGCCCACGCGGGTGGCGCCGGCGCCGGTGAAGGCGCCGCGTTCGTGGCCGAAGAGCTCGCTTTCGAGCAGGTCGGCGGGCAGGGCCGCGCAGTTCACCTTGACGTAGGGCTTGCCGCGGCGATGCGAGCGGCGGTGCAGCTCGCGCGCGATCACTTCCTTGCCGACCCCGCTTTCGCCGCGCAGCAGCACGCCGACGTCGCTGTCGGCCACACGTTCGACCATCGCCATGACGCGCTGCATCGCCGGGCCGGCGCTCCAGCATGGCTGCGCGCCGTCGGGGTCTTCGGCCATCTGCGCGCCGAGACGCGCCACTTCCGAGGCCAGCGCCTCGCGTTCGAGCGCGTGGTTGATGGCGGCTTCGAGCGCCGCTTCGCCGACGCCATCGGGATCGTCGGGCTTGAGCACGTAATCGGCGGCGCCAAGGCGCACCGCCTCGATCACCGTCGCCGGTGCATGGCGGCCCGACAGCATGATGACCTGCGTGGCGGGATTGAACTGGCGGATCGCGCGCAGGGTGTCGAGCCCGTTCAGGTCGGGCATCAGCACGTCGAGCAGCACCACGTCGACGGTGGCGCCGGCCCGCAGGCTGTCGAGGAAGGCGCTGCCGCTGTGGAAGACCTCCACGGTCATGCCGCGCGAGCCGAGCCAGGTGGCCAGGTACTCGGTGAAGGCGCGGTCGTCGTCCACGACTGCCAGTCGTCCGTTCATGCCACCTCCCGGTGAGCGCAGGCCAGTCTCCATCTTAGTGCGTGGAGCCCGGCTTCCCTTGAATGGGTAGCCACCTGCGTACCTGCAAGTGTCGGACCGCCTTTCCGGCTGGCACGAACTCTGCTCTGTGGCTGGTAGGAACCGCCAATGCCACAGACCGTCACAGAAACCGCACTTGTCACGATTGCCGTCGCTCTGTCCATTCAGGCGCTCGTCGGCATCGGCCTGAGCATCGGCTCCTGGCTGGCGCTGCGCCGCCTGCAGGCCACACTCACCGCGGAGTCGGCGGCGCTGCAGCTGCGCCTCGACGACGCGCTCGTGCACCTGCGCGCGGCGTCGGCATCGGTGTCGCGCTTCACCGCCGAGGCCGGTGGTGTCGCCTCGCAGGCCGGTCGCGTCATCGACGACGTCAGCGGCGCGATGCGCGCCGTGGCCACCACCATGGGCGCGCCGAAAGCGTTCATCGCCGCGGGCCTGGCAACCGGGCTGCGCCGTCTGCTGCACGTGTGGCGGGCGCGGCGCGCCACACGGTGACGCCCGCGTTATCTACTCACAGAAGGGACATGTCCATGTATCGCACCGAACGGGATCACACTGCGGGCTTCACACTCGGCGTCATTTCCGGCGCCATCGTCGGCGCCGGCCTGGCGCTGCTCTTCGCGCCGAAATCGGGCGCCGCCCTGCGTTCCAACATCGCCGAATCGGTCGAGCCGCTGCGCGCGGCGATCGCGAAGCGCTACCAGGACCTGGCGGATCGCGCCGGCGTCGAGATCGAGAACCTGCACGAGACGGTGGACAGCGCCACCGACGTGCTCGAGCAGCGCGCCACCGCGGCGGTGCAGACGGCCTCACGCAAGCTGCGCAGCATCGACCCGACCGCCTAGCTCGTCCACGCCGCTTCTCTCGTCACTGCGCTTCGCGCGGAGGAACCATGTTGAACACGATTCTCATCCTGCTGGTGGTTCTATGGCTGCTGGGGATGGTGAGCTCCTACACGCTCGGTGGCTTCATCCATCTGCTGCTCGTACTGGCGGTCGCGGTGATGCTCATCCGCATCATCCAGGGCCGCAGACCGGTGTGAGGCCGGCGGGCCGGGTGGTCCGGGCCACGCTGCCCGCCCACCGGTCTCACGCGCACGGGCCGGGTCACGGACGTTACGCCGTGGCCCGGCCCGTTGTATGTACCGCGGCGTGAGCCGCAGGTCGCGGCTTACCCATTCACGGTAAGCCGCTACCCATCAGAGCCCGCACCCCACCTGATTGGCGACGAACCACAACACCACGATCGATCCCGGCACACCGACGAGCCACGCAAGTCCGTACTTCATACCGTCCTCCCGGCCGCGTCCGCGGCTGCTTGTGAACCGCGCGGCGTGATGCCGGCGGGCGCGCCCGATTCGAGCGCCTGCACGTCGAGGTCTTCCCGTTTGGCCGCGGCCATCGACTCCGGCTCGATCTCCTCCGCGGCGCGATTGAGCCGGACGAACACGCCCCACGCGGCCAGCAGCAGCGCCGCCGATGCGGCGATGGCCGCCGCGTCCGGCAGGTGATCCGGGGCGTCCTGCGCGAAGTGGAACACCGCGATGAGCGACTCCACCGCGAGCGCCACGATCACGACGACCAGGAACCGCGACAGGAAGCGCCGCGCCCGCGTGGGGCCGCTCATGTGGGTGCTGCGCAGCACCTCTTCCTCGAGCACCGTCTGCCCGAGTTCGAGCGAGGCGACGGCGATCGTGAGATAGCCGATGCCCCGCAACACCACGGTGAAACCCGCTGGCAACGACGCTGCGCCGGTGACACCCCGCAGGAGATCCACGGCGGCGAGGCCCACGAGATAGAGCCCCGAGGCGAGGAACAGGCCGACGATGGCCGCGTATCCCGCCACGAAGGCGAACCGCACGGCCACGTGCAGCATCAGCGGGCCGCCGGCGCGCTCACGAGCGGCGGCGCGTCCGCCGGCGGATCGACCATCGGCGGAGGCGGAGGTTCCGGATCGATCGGCGGCTGCCGGTGGACGTCCGGTGCCTGCGGGTGATCCGGCGGCACGAGGTCCGGTGGCGTGGGGCGCGTGTCGGGCGGCGGCGGTTCGGGCACCGTGGGGGGCACGGGCTGCACGGGCAGGAGGCTGCCGCTCGCCGGCAGGGACTGGATGAACTTGCTCAGATAGGGCACGACGGCCTCCCTGGTTGGAGCGCGGATGACACTCGGCGCCGTGCCGGCGCCGTGTCAGTCCCCCCAGGGGCAAGATCGATGCCCGAGTCGCGGGCGCCGGTACCTCCCGCCGCTACGACACTGCGGCCATGGTGCTGCGGCCGCCGAGGACGATCTCGACGACGTGCGCCTGCCCGTCGCCGGCGATCGGGATGGCGTCGGGGTCGACCTCGCGCCCATCGACGCGCGCGCTCGCCACGCCGCGTCCGGAGCGGCGCGGATTGATGACGCGGATGTGCCAGGTGGTGGTGCCCGTGCGCCAGTCGATCTCGAAGGCGGGCCAGGCCGATGGCACGCACGGGTCGATCGAAAACGTGGCGCCGTGCCGGCGCAGCCCGAGCAGCTGTTCGAGACCGGCGCGATAGAGCCAGCCGGCCGACCCGGTGTACCACGACCAGCCGCCGCGCCCGGGGTGCGCCGGGTGCGTGTAGACGTCGCCGGCGACTACGTACGGTTCGAGTCGGTACTGCTCGACATCCGCCGGCGTGCGCGAGCGGTTCACCGGGTTGATGAGGTGGAACAGTTCCATCGCCTCATCTCCGGAGCCGAGCGCGGCGAGCGCCATGATCACCCACGCGGCGGCGTGTGTGTACTGGCCGCCATTCTCGCGCAGGCCCGGCGGATAGCCCTTGATGTAGCCGGGCTCCTGCGCCGAGTGGTTGAAGGGCGGCGCGAGCAGCGCCACCGTCCGCATGCCGCGCGAGACCAGGTGCGCGCGCACCGAATCCATGGCCCGTTCGGCGAAGCGGACCGGCACGGCGCCCGAGAGCACCGCCCACGACTGCGCGATCGAGTCGAGCCGGCATTCGTCGTTGTGGGCCGAGCCGAGCGTGGTGCCATCGTCGTAGTAGCCGCGGCGGTACCACTCGCCGTCCCACGCCGCTTCGAGCGCCGGCGTGAGGCGCGCGGCCTCGCGCCGGTAGGTGAGCGCCGCGTCGGTGTCGCCGCTGCGCTCGCACATCCACGCCACGCGGTCGTAGACGTCGAAGAGGAAGAAGCCGAGCCACGTGCTCTCGCCGCGTCCGCCGGCGCCCACGAGGTTCATGCCGTCGTTCCAGTCGCCGCCGCCGAAGAGCGGCAGGCCGTGCTGGCCGCGGGGGCGCGCGCGATCTGCCGCGCGGCGGCAGTGTTCGAGCATCGTGCCCGTGTCGGGGCCGATCTGCGGCTGGTTGTACGACTCGACGGCCTCAGGCTCGAGCGGCGGCCCGACGAGAAACGGCACCTGCTCCTGCAGCAGGGTCTCGTCGCCGGTCTGCCGCACGTACTCGGCCACGGCAAAGGGCAGCCACAGCAGATCGTCGGAACAGCGCGACCGCAGGCCGCGCCCCGACGGTTCGTGCCACCAGTGCTGCACGTCGCCTTCGACGAACTGGCGGCCGGCGGCCCTCAGCAGATGGGCGCGGGTCACGGCGGGTGCGGCGTGACAGAGCGCCAGCACGTCCTGAATCTGATCGCGGAAGCCGAAGGCGCCGCCGGGCTGGAAGTACCCCGTGCGCGCGTCGATGCGGCACGCGAGCGTCTGGTACAGCAGCCACGTGTTCATCATCGTGTCGAACGAGTCGTCGGGCGTGCGCACCTGCACCGTGTCGAGCAGCGCCGCCCAGTGCGCGTCCACGCGGCACCGTGCCTCGAGGGCCCCCGTCACCTGCGCGAAGCGCGAGACGAGCGCTTCGGCGTGTGCCTGGTCGTCGCCCTGCCCGAGCACGACGACCAGTTGCGCGGATTCGCCTGGTCCGAGCGTGACGCCGATCTCGAGCGCCGCACACGGATCGAGGCCGCCGCCGAAGCGCGGCACCAGGCCGCGCGTGAGTCCGGCCGGCGCGTCGTGTGACCCGTGCCGCCCGAGGAACGCGGCCCGATCGCCGGTGGCGGCGCGTGGCGGATGCGATGCGGCCAGAAAGGCGACGCGGCCGGCAAAGGCGTCGTTGAACGGGTTGGTGGCGGTGACCATGCCGCGCGCGGCGTCGTAACGCGTCGCGACGTGGAGGTGCTGGCCGTCGGTGGGCGGGCCGAGCGCCCACTGGCAGTAGGGCACCACCGCCAGGCGGCGGGCCGCGGTGGTCTCGTTCGTCAGCGTCAGCAGCGAACACTTCACGGGGGCGTCGAGATCGACGAAGACGTCGAGCGTCGACGCGATGCCGTGGGCCACGCGCGCGAAGCGCGTGCGGCCGGGCGCGTGACGCACGTCCACCGGGCCCACGAGACGGTCCTGCCTGAGGCCCGGCGTCGGCGTCCACGTCACGCCGGCGTCGTCGTCGCGCAGATAAAGGTGTTCCGCGCTCGCATCACACACCGGATCGTTGGCGAACGGCGTGAGGCGGTTCTCGCGGCTGTTGACGGCCCACGTGTAGCTCGTGCCGCCGGTCGTGACGACCGTGCCGAAGCGCGGATTGGCGATCACGTTGGACCATGGCACCGGCGTGTCGCCACGGTCACGCGGCTCGAGCGCGAACTCGCGGCCGCGGCGCTCGAAGCGTCCGAGACCGACCGTCAGCGTCCCGGTCACGGCGGCCTCGACCGGCGGCGCGGGCGGCAGCATCGTGCCGGTGAGCGGCAGCACCGCCGACGCCGCCGGCACGTCGGCCACGGCGATCACGGGCGGCGGATCGAGCTGCGCGCGCAGATCGCCGCCGCCGCTCATGAGCACGACGCGGGCCACCGCATCCAGCACGCCGTTCTCGGCACTCGAGAGCGCGTCGCCTCTGAGCAGCCACGCGCCGCCGGGCTGCCCCTGCCACGTGCGCCACGGCCCAGAGGCGAGGATGCCGGCGAGCTGGGCCTGCATCTCGTCGAGATACGACTCGGGATGCTGATTCACGATCACCGTCTCCGAGGCGAGGCCCTTGAGCCGGAAGTACTCCTGCGCCTGCAGCACCTGGCGCACGAGGGCGGGGCCGCCGCCGTCGTCGCTCACCCGCACGAGCACGATGGGCAGGTCGCCCGAGATGCCGTGGCGCCACAGTCCGGCCTGTCCGAGGGTGTTGGCGCCGAACGCCGCCGCCGGCGCCCGCACCGATTCGTCCACGTAGTGCAGCGGCGAGGCGAGGCGCTCGAACACACGGACGTCTTCCGGCGTGACGCCGAGATGCTGCAGCAGGCTCTGCGCCTGCGTGAAGGCGAGGGCGAACGTCCGCGACGCGGCGTTCGGGTGGTGGTAGGTCTGCGCGAGACGCAGCGCCGCCTCGCGATCCGGTGCCACACCGGTCGACACGCTCAGGCGCACCTGACCACCAGGCGGCACGCGGACCCGCTGGCGCAGGCTGCAGATCGGGTCGAGGACGACACCGGTCGTGCCGCTGAGCGCGCGGCCATCGAGGGCCTGCGGCGCGGCGAGCGACTGCCCGCGGCCGATGAACCGCTCGCGATCCGTTTCCCACTCGACCGGGCCCGAGGCGCGGCCTTCGAAGCTGAGCACGTGCACCGCCCACAGTTCGTCGGCGCCGTGGCGCGGGCGCCGCCGGCAGAGAATCGCGGTGTTGTCGGGCGAGAACTCCGTTTCGACGAACAGCTTGCCGAAGGCGGGATGCGCCAGGTCGTCGCGTTTCGCGGCGAGCGCGACCTCGACGTAACTCGTGACCTCGATCTCGCGCATCCACGCGCCGTGGTTGCGCAGCGTGACGCGCCGCACTTCCATGTCGTGTTCCGGCGACACCGCGACGTCGAGCTGGGTCGAGAGTTCCCCGTCGCGGCGCAGGAACGTCGCCTTGTCGGGATGGAACGTGACGACATAGTCGTCGGGTTCGGCGCAGGTCGGCTGATAGCCGGCCGACCAGCAGGCGCCGCTCCGCACGTCGCGCAGGAACACGGCCTGACTGGCCGGGTCGCACGTGGCGTCACGCCGCCAGCGGGTGACCGCCTGACCACGCCACGCCGAGGCGCCGCCGCCGCCGTTGGTGACGGCCACGACGTACTGTCCGTTCGAGAGCAGCTGGGCGTGCGGCGCGGGCGTATGGGGCGTGCGATAACGGCGCACGGGTACGGTGGCCGCGCGCGCCGGCACCGGCGCGTCGTCATCCGACGGCCGCACCGAGGCCGCCGGCGGCCGCGGCACCCGTTCCTGCAGCAGCAGATCCGTCGCCCGCACGAGCGGCAGACGGTGGAAGCGGTCCACCATCAGATCACCGAGCAGCGCATTGCCGATGGCGACGAGCGCCATGCCCTGGTGATGGCTCATGCAGGTGCGCACGACGACGCCATCGGTGTGCGGCGGCGTCGCCACGTGCTCGCGGGCGGGCGTGCGGTCGGTGTAGTCCATCGCCTCGAAGAACCCGTACGGGCCGCGGGCCCCGAGCGCGTCGAGCCGGCGCAGGTTGTCGACCGCGGCGCGCGGCGCGAACGGCAGCGCGAGCGCCGTGGCGTAGGGCGCCACGACGAGGTCGTCCGAGAGGCCGCGCGCGAAGCCCAGGCCGGGCACGCCGAAGGCGCGGTACTGGTAGGTGTCGTGCCGGTCCACCGCCGCGTAGGCGGATTCCGAGATGCCCCACGGCGTGCCCTGTATCTCGCCGTAGTCGCGTTGATGGCCGACGGCCGCGCGGCACGACTCGGTGAGCAGCGTGTCCGGATACGCGCGCATGACGAGCGCCGGCATCAGGTACTCGAACATCGTGGCGCTCCACGACAGCAATACCGGCCGCCCCTGCAGCACCGTGAGCGGCCGTCCGAGGCGGAACCAGTGGCGCTGCGGCACGTCGCCGCGGGCGATGGCGATGAAGCTGGCCAGGCGCGATTCCGAGGCCAGCAGGTCGTAATACGACGTGTCGAGCCGTCCCGGCCCGTCTTCATCCGCCACTCGGTACCCGACGGCGAAGAGTTCGCGTCTCGAATCGAACAGGAAGGCGAAGTCGGTATCGTCCACGATGCGGAGCGCCCGCGCGGCCAGGACCGTGAGCCGCCGTGAAACCGGATCGCCGGCGGGGCCCGCCGCGGCGAGACCCTCGAGGCCCGAGGCCAGCGTGAGCAGGGCGCCGGCGAGGTTGCCGCTGTCCACCGTGGAGACGTACGCGGGCCTGAGCGGCGCGAGCGTGCGCGTGTCGTACCAGTTGAGCAGGTGCCCGTGCACCTTCTCGAGCTGCTCGACCGTCGAGAGCGTGGCGTCGAGCCGATCGGCGAGCACCGGTGTGGGGATGAATCCGAGGTCGTGGGCGGCGAGCGTCGAGAGCAGCCCCATGCCGATGTTGGTCGGCGAGGTGCGGGCGGCGACACGTTCGTCGGGCGTGAACTGCACGTTGTCGGGCGGCAGCGCGTGGTGCTCGGCGGTGGCGTACTGCTCGAAGTAGCGCCAGGTGTCGCGCGCGACCTCGCGCAGCCAGACCCGGTCGTCGTCGGCGAGCGCGCGCGGCGCGGCGGCGGCCGGCTGGCTGAGTGCATGGGCCACGAACGGCGCCGTCAGCCAGGCCAGCACGAACGGCAGCGCGTCGGGCACCGCCTCGACGCGGAACAGGGCCACCGTGAGCAGACTGAGCGCCGCCGTCACCGGACTGGCGATCATCGCCAGCGCGAAGCCCCACACCGTGCGGCCGCTGGCGCGGGCGGCGCTCGTGGCCGCCGTCTCCCACTCGAGCAGGCGCCGGCGCGTGACCCACATGCGCGTGAGCGTCAGGCCGATGGCGTGCAGCATCGCCCAGGTGGTCTGCGCCACGAGCGTCACGTCGAGGAGCGCGCGGGCGGCGTCGATCCGGAGGTCGCCGGCGAAGGCGGCAAGCGCCACGGTGTCCATCCGCAGCCGCAGCGTGCGGGCGAGGCCGCCGAGCAGGCGCAGCACGAGCGGCGCCAGCGGCGCGGCGAGCGCCGCGAGCGTCCACGGCAGCGGCGGCGCGGGAGCGAAGAGCCAGGCCGCGAACAGGGCGGCGAGCGTGGCCGGTGCGGTCAGGCTGCGGCGCAGGTTGTCCAAGATCTTCCAGCGGGCGCCGAGGGGCAGGCGGTTCTGCGTGAGGCCGCCGCGGGTGGGCACGAACGGAAACAGCCAGCGCAGGATCTGCCAGTCGCCGCGCACCCAGCGATGCTGGCGCCGGGCGTGCGCGAGCACGCTGGCCGGATAGTCGTCGATGACCTCGACGTCGGTCACGAGGCCGGCACGGGCGAAGAGACCCTCGAAGAGGTCGTGCGACAACACGGCGTTGTCCGGCACGCGTCCGTCGAGCACGGCCGTGAACGTGTCGACGTCGTAGAGCCCCTTGCCGGTGAAGATGCCCTCGCCGAAGAGATCCTGATAGACGTCGGAGACGGCCGTCGTGTAGGGATCGACGCCGGTGTGCCCGGCATACAGCCGCGTGAAGAGCGAGCTCGACGCGCTCGTCATCGCCACGCTCACGCGGGGCTGCAGGATGCCGTAGCCTTCGACCACACGGCCCTCGCGCGCGTCGATGCGCGGCCGGTTGAGCGGATGTTCGATGATGCCGACGAGCGTGCGGGCCGCATCCCGCGGCAGGCGCGTGTCGGCGTCGAGGGTGAGGCAGTAGCGCACCTCGGCCAGGCGCGACACGTCGCCCACTTCGACCGCGTAGCTGGTGTCGCGGGCGCCGCGCACGCGGCGGTTGAACTCCTCGATCTTCCCGCGCTTGCGTTCCCAGCCCATCCACACGCCTTCGGCGGGATTGAAGAGCCGTTCGCGATGGAAGAAGAAGAACCGGTCGGGGGCGCCGGCCGCCGCGTTGAGCGCCTCGACGCCGCGAACCGCGGCCTCGATGAGCGCCCGATCGCCGGGGGTCTCGCGGTTCACCGCGTCGGCGAAGTCACTGAGGATGGCGAAATGCAGACAGGAATCGGGGTTGGCGAGGGCTGCCACCTCGAGTTGTTCGAGCAGATGCTGCACGCCGTCGAGGCTCGTGAGCAGCGTCGGCACGCACACCATCGTGCGCGCTTCGGCCGGCAGACCCTCGCGGAAGTCCAGCCGCGGCAGGCGCAGCGGCGCGACGATGGCGGTGACGACGCGGTTCACGAGCGCGATGGCGAGATCGAGCGCCGGCAGCAGGAAGGCGAGCCCGAGCACCACTCTGGCACCCGGCGAGGCGCCGCCGGCGAGTGCCGCCTGCACCACGAGCAGGAGCAGGGCACTCGTCGCGGCCGTGATGGCCCCGGCGTAGAGGAGTCCGGCCCGGCGCCGGCCGGCCCGGCGGAGGCGCTCGACGAACGGCGGCGTCACGCCGAGCTGGCGCTCGAGGGCGGGCCGGCCGCGGCCGATGAGGTGGTAGCCCACGTGGGCCGTGCGCTCACCCGGCGCGCCGGCCGTCTGCGCCGCGTCCACGGCGGCCTGTGCCGCGCGTTGCTGGCCAGGCCCGTCGAAGGGCGCGAGCGCCTCGATGGCCTTGCGCTGGGCGTCGCGGCTCGGGAAGTCCATGCGCGCGTACGCGCCGGCCGGATCGCGGCGCAGCACCTGATCCACGACGCTCGTCGCCTCGACGAACGCCGACCAGTCGATCGTGGCGCAGAGGCGGAGGCTCGTGATGACGTTGGCCACGAGCACCTGCGCCGCCGCCTGATGCTGGTGATCGTCGCGCACGACGTCCTCGCGCGTCGTGCCCTGCGCGTCGAGGCGCGCCGTGATGGCCGCGCCCACCGGATCGCGCGACTCGCCTTCCTCGCGCAGCCGCTGCACCAGCCGGCTGGTGAACGTCCCGGGGGCCTGCGCCGGCCACACCGGCGGACGGAAGCCGCCCGGGCCGTCGATGGCGTCGAGGTACGCATCCGCGGCGCGCCGGGCGTCCCTCGCCGCGAGTACGCCGTCGGCCAGGCGCCGCAGGTTCTCGAGCAGCACGAGGCGCACGATACTGGGCCACGCCCACAGCTCGCCCAGGGTCAGCGGCGCGACGGTCTGGAACGCATCCAGGTAGCCGAGCATGGGGCCGCGATCGACGCGGCTGTCGATATGGGCGATGAAGGCGCGGGCGAGGGCCTCGACACGCGCCACCACGGTCTCGCCGTCCCGCACGAAGGGCAGGCGACGGTAGAAGCGGCGCGGCATGTCGTGCCGCAGGGCACGCACCTCCGCGTCCACCAGATGGTAGTTGTCGAGCAGCCACTCGCCGGCCGGGCCGACGAACTCGTGCTGGCGGGCATCTGCCGCGAGCAGCCGGTGCGCCTCGTCGAGGCGCCGCACGTTGTCGGCAAGACGCGCGAGCGCGGGCGCGCGGCGGGGCCGTGGCGCGCTCGTCAGCGTCGCCGCCAGCAGTCGGGCGCAGTCCTGCAGGCGCGCCGCGTCGAGGAGTTCCTCGCGCAGCGGCGGCTCAGGGGCGGGGAGTCGTGAGAACGCGGTCCACCTCGGCACGAACCCGACGACTGCAAGGGCGGTGCCCGGGCGAAAACACTGGCGCGGGCGTTGCAGTGCAGAGAGGTGTGCGCGCCCGTTGCGTGTATCTGGGGAACGAGGCCCTCATTATGGGTAACAGCGAGACCACACATCGGCAGCCCGACGTCCATGCCGACTCGGATGCCTACGTCACGTTCGACACGCGCGCCGTGATCCTCGACCTGCCGGACGATGGCCGCGTCGCGGACCTCCTGCCCGCGCGCGGTCCGCGCGGCGACATTGCGCCGGACGTGCCACGACGCCCGCTCAAGCGCGACCGCCCGCTCTGAGCGGCGGGCTCAGGGGCACGCCTCGCCGTCGGCGGGCGCCG
>JALHON010000131.1 GCA_022842985.1 Acidobacteriota bacterium
CGCTCGCCTGCGGTCACGCCCGGGTCGTCGCCGGCGCCGGCGACGACGACGACGATGTCGTCGGCGTGCCGCAGGCAGTCGCGCGTCCAGTCGGCGTCTCGTCCGTCGGCGAACCACACGATCGTGTGACCCGTCTCGTTTCCCTCGTCGCCGGGTGGCGGCCCGCCGGGCCGCCGCACCACGACACGCGGCACGGCCTCGAGTGCCGACACGAGCGGCGCCTCGATGCCGGCAAACGGCACCGTCTGGTCACGGACCACGACGGCGACACGCCACGCGCCCGCCTCCCCGCGATGACGCGCGACGCGCAGGCCCGGGCCGGCGGCGGTCACCGCTGTTTCGTGTTGCGGCACGGGCTCGGAGTCGGACACGGCCATTCAAGCCTACCCGAACCGCGCGCGCCCACTGTCCGCGCTGCCGGCGGGGCCACGTCCGAGAGCGCCAGCACCGCGTTCGCCTTCACCGTGCAGGCGATCCGGCGGTAGCGCCAGGCGGGCGACGGCCATCCGCTCGCGCCGACGCCGGCGTCGGCCGCAGGCGGTACCCGGCGTAAGCTGTGGTCCATGCACCCCGCACACGACCGCCGTCTCCGCGTCTCGCGCCTGCTGCCCGCTCTGATGCTGATGGCCGCCGCCGTGGCCCCCTCGGCCCAGTCCGGCGGCTCGATCGTGGTCACCGCGACCCACCCGCCGCTCAGCGGCGAGGTGGGCTGCGCGCTCTTTGCCTCGGCCGACGGTTTCCCCAACGAGCCGGACAAAGGACGCGGCGTGCGCCTGCCCGCATCGGGCACGACCACGACGTGCGTCTTCGACAACATCGCGCCCGGCACCTACGCGCTGGCCGCGTTTCTCGATACCAACGGCAACCAGGTCAGCGATCGCAACTTCGTCGGTATGCCCACCGAGCCGTGGGGGGTGTCGAACGGCGTGCGGCCGCGCCTGCGCGCGCCGCGGTTCGCCGAAGCCGCGTTCACCGTCGCCGCTGGTCAGCGCATCACCCTCGACATCGCGCTCGCGAAGTAGCGCCGGGACGCGACCCCGGTATGATGCACGCGTCCCCGGAGGTCCCCGTGCGCGCGATTCGCCTGTCAGCCCCGTTCACTCTCGCGCTTGGCGCGGCGCTCGCCGCCTCGGCCTGCAGCGCGCCGGCACCCACCCCACCCGCCCCCGCGGCGGCGCCGTTCAGCGTCGTCGAGGCGTCGATTCCCGACATGCAGGCGGCCCTGCGCGAGGGGCGCACGACGTCGCGGGCCATCGTCACGCAGTACCTGACGCGCCTCGGCCTCTACGAAGACCGCCTGAACGCCGCCGTGTCGATCAACCCGCAGGCGCTGGCGGAAGCGGACGTGCTCGATCGCGAGCGCGCGGCCGGCACGCTGCGCGGGCCGCTGCATGGCATTCCGGTCGCGCTCAAGGACAATATCCTCACGAACGACGCCATGCCGACGACGGGCGGCATGCTGCTCTTCCGTCACTACCAGGCGCCCTACGAAGCAACACTCGCGACCAACCTGAAGAAGGCCGGCGCCATCATCCTCGCCAAGTCCACGATGAGCGAGCTGGCCGGCTGGTTCGGCACGGCATTCCGGCCCGGCGGCTACAACGCGGCGGTGGGCCAGAGCTACAACCCGTACGACCCGCGCGCCAACGACGACGGCACGCCGGTGCTCGAAACGAGCGGCTCGAGCTCCGGCGGCGGCGTGGCGGCGAATCTCTGGGCCGGCAACGTCGGCACGAGCACGGGCGGCTCGATCGAGGGGCCCTCGAACTTCACGATGCTCGTGGGCATCCGGCCGTCCACGGGGCGCATCAGCCGCTACGGCATCATCCCGCTCTCGCTCGATCAGGACACGGCCGGGCCGATGACGAAGACCGTCACCGACGCCGCCATCATGCTCGGCGTGATGGAAGGCGCGCCCGACCCGAACGATCCGCGCACGAGCGAGTGCACGGCCCCGCCCAACAACGACTACACGGTGTTCCTGAAGGCCGACGCCCTCAAGGGCGTGCGCATCGGCATTCCGCGCGCCGGCATCTACACGGCGCGGGAGTTCCCCGGCAAAGCGCGTCCGTTCCCCGGCCTCAAGGCGGACGAACTGGCGGCGATGGAAGGGGCGATTGCGGCGCTCAAGGCCGCCGGCGCCGAAGTCGTCGATCCGGCGGACCTGCCGAGCATGACGGCCACCTCGCGCGCCGACAACCTGACGTCGCATCCCATCTGCGAAGGTCCGCCGTCAGGCCCCGCGTACGAGGAGCTCTGCTCGCACGTGCTGCAGTACACGATGAAGCGCGACTTCAGCCTGTGGCTGGATTCGCTCGACCCGACCGCGCCGGTGACGACACTGAGCGAGCTGCGCGCGTGGAACGCCGCCAATCGCGAGCGCGGCGCCATGCGCTATGGCCAGGGCCGCCTCGACTTCGCCGACGCCGCCGACCTCGCGCGCGACAAGGCGCGCTACGAGGCGGACCGGCAGAACGACCTGCGCCTCACGCGCGCCGAGGGCCTCGACGCGGCGCTCACGACGCACAAGCTCGACGCGCTGCTCTTTCCCGGATCGGCGGGCGCGAACTACGCGACGAAGGCCGGCTATCCGATCATCGCGGTGCCGTACGGCATGGTGGCGAACTACGCCGACGGCGCCAAAGGCTCGACCGAGGCGGTGCGGCCGTTCGGCGTGACCTTCGTGGGCGGCCACTGCGCCGACCCGAAGCTCGTGGGCATCGCCTACGCGTTCGAGCAGGCGACGAAGAAGCGAGTGCCGCCGCCGGCGTTTCCATAACGCGCGGCCGGCCTCGGCGCACCGGCCCCGCTGCGGCGCTACTTCGTGAGGTCGACGATCACCTTGCCGCGGGCGCGACCGGTTTCGAGATACGCGATGGCGTCGGCAGCTTCCGCCAGCGGATAGGTACGATCGATGGCGGAGCGCACCTTGCCCTGCTGCATGAGATCGCGGAGCACGCCGAGGTCCTCCGCGCTGGCCGTGGACAGGAACAGCTCGATTCTCTGGCTGCCGAAGAGCCCGGCGGCCTTGGCCTTGACCATCGTCTTCACCGGCCCGAGAAACGCGCCGTCGTCGAGGCTGCCGACAACCACCAGCACGCCGGTCGGCGTCATGACGCGGCGGTAGTCGCTCACCGTGTGCGTGCCGACGTTGTCGATGATGACGTCGTACCGCACGTTCCCTTCAGTGAAGTTCTCGCGCGTATAGTCCACGACGTGGTCGGCGCCGAGCGAACGCACCAGCTCGACGTTGCGGGTGCTGCAGACGCCGGTGACCTCGGCGCCGAGCGCCCTGGCGATTTGCACGGCGTAGGTGCCAACACCGCCCGAGGCGCCGTTGACGAGCACCTTCTGACCTCTCGTGACCTTCGCCTTGTCGCGCAGCGCCTGCAGGGCCGTCATGCCCGCCACCGGTGCGGCGGCCGCCTCGGCGAAGCTCACCGACTCGGGGATCGTCACGATCGGCTGGCTCTCGCGGACGGCCACGTATTCAGCCAGCGCGCCATTCGCCGCACCGAACACGCGCTCGCCGAGCGTGAAGCGCGTCACGCTCTTCCCGATCGCCGCCACGGTGCCGGCGAAATCGACGCCGACCCGAACGTCCTTCGGTGCGCCGAACCCGGAATCGAAACGCATCACGTACGGCTTGCCGCGCATGAAATGCCAGTCGAGCGGATTGACGGCCGCGGCGTGCACGCGGACGAGCACGGCATCGTCGGCCACCTCTGGCATCGCCGCATCGCGGATGGCGAGCAACTCCGGCCCCCCGTAGCATCGCTGGTGGAGCGCCTTCATCGTCGCCGTTCCCGTTACTGGCGCCGCGGCGGGCGGGCACGCCGACTCATACCGCAGGGCGGCAGCCATCGAGACCCCGGACGCCACGCCCACCACTGCCAGTCCCGATACGATCTTGCGCCATCGCCGCATTGTGTCCGCCTCGTTCTGCCCGCGCGTTGGGGCGATCTGCTGGCATAGACGTAGACGGTCTACTACTCGTTCCACAGGCGGTTCGAGCCCCGCGGGACGCCGGGCGAACGCGAGGACGGCCAGGCCGTGCGGCGGCCGACGACGTCAGGGTGATGCGGGTCGGCGCGGCGTCAGCGGAAGATGCCGCGCACGCGGCGGCCGGCCTCCGACCACCAGCCCTGCACCGTGCGCGCCACGCGCTGGCGAATCGACCCTTCGTGCAGCGTGCAGAGCTGGCCGGGCACGTCGTCACCGTCCTTGAAGTACTCGGTGTAGAGCGGGCAGCCGTCCACCGGCTTGCGATAACTGAGCGCGCAGAGCGCTTCGTCGTGCAGCCCCGCCGGACGTTCGAAGTCGCGCGCCGGACGCACGCGCGACGCCCGGCGCATGAAGTCGGCCCAGATCGGCAGCGCCTGCCGTGAGCCGAAGGCGCTCTTCCCCATTGTCTTCGGATCGTCGAAGCCCACCCACACGCCGACGACGAGCGACGACGAGAAGCCCACGAACCAGGCGTCCTTGAAGTCGTCGGTCGTGCCGGTCTTGCCGCCCACCGCGCCGCGGACGCCGAGCCGCCGCGCCGAGGCGCCGGTGCCACGGCCGACGACATCTTCGAGCATCGACACCATCTGGAAGGCGACCTCCGGCGAGAGCACCTGCGTGCGCACGACGGCGCGTGTCTCGGCGGTGGCGCCGTCGGCATCCACGACGCGGGTGATGTCGCGCGGCTCCACCGCGTAGCCGCCGTTCGGGAACACGGCGAAAGCCGTCGTGAGCGCGAGCGGCGTCACGAGGCCCGTGCCGAGCGCGAGCGACGGCACGTCGGGCAGGTCGTCGAGGCCGGCCCGCTCGGCGATGCGCAGCACGCGCCCGGTGCCCACCTGCTGCTGCAGCTGCGCGGCGGCGCGGTTGTCGGACTCGACGAGGGCGGCGCGCAGCGTGAGGCTGGCCGGTGCGTCGTCGCGCACGTTGCGCGGCGTCCACTCGTCGGGCCCCTGCGGCGCGATGCGATCCAGGCCGGTCAGGATCGACACCGGCGACAGCCCACGTTCGAGCGCGGCGGCGAACACGAATGGCTTGAACGCGGAGCCCGGCTGCCGCCGGCTGCGCGTGGCGCGGTTGAAGGCGGAGCGCTGGTAGTCGCGGCCGCCGACGAGCGCCAGCACGTTGCCGGTGGCGGGATCGATGGCGACGAGCGCCGCCTGCAGTCCGGGCGTGCCGAGGCGCGCGAGCCCGCTGTCCACCGCCGCCTCCGCCGCATCCTGGAGGGCCACGTTGAAGGTGGTATCGACGCGCCAGTCGGGCGGATGGTCGCCGCCGAACTCGTCGCGGAAGCGCTGCCGCAGATAGGCTTTCGCGTAGCCGTGCGTGCCGGCGCTGTCGCTGCGGTACGGACGCACGCGGTGGCGCACGGCGCGCGCCGCCTGCACGTCGGCCTCTGTGATGAAGCCGGCATCGCGCATCCGCGCCAGCACGACGTGGCTGCGCGCCACGGCGCCGTCGAGGTTCGACCACGGCGAGAGCGTGGCCGGCGCGCGCGCCAGGCCGGCGATGAGCGCACTTTCGGCGATCGAGAGCGCGCGGGCGGGCTTGCCGAACACCCGCTGCGACATCGCCTCCACGCCGTAGACGCCGGCGCTCAGGTAGATGCGGTTCAGATACAGCTCGAGAATCTGCTCCTTCGAGAGCTGCGCTTCGATGAGGAGCGACAACACCGCCTCGCGTCCCTTCCGCAGGTAGCTGCGGCGGTTCGAGAGGAAGAGCGTGCGGGCCAGCTGCTGCGTGATGGTGCTGCCGCCTTCGACCGTGCCGGGCGCCCGCACGTTGCGGACGATGGCGCGGGCGACCGCCACCGGGTCGACACCGGGATGCCGGAAGAAGCGGTGGTCTTCCACCGCGACGAAGGCGTGCTGCAGATGCGGCGAGATGGCGGCAATCGGCACGTCGTGCCGCTGCTCGTCGAGGCGGAACCAGCGCCGGCCGGCGCTGTCGTGGAACCAGGTGTCGCCGACGCCACGCGTGAGCCCGTGCACGGCCCAGGCCTGCTTCCCCACCCAGCCGACGCCGATGGCGGCGGTCAGGATGAACGCGTAGAGCAGCAGCCTGGCGCGGCCCAGGTCCGTGCGCAGCAACCGGAACACATCGTATTGGACGTCGGCCGCCCGCCGGCAGTTCGGACGGCGCGGCGGGCTACAGGTCGAGCCCCCGGATGGCGCGTGTCACGACGATCGTCACCGTCTCGCTCGCCGGCTCGAAGAGGATGTGCGCGTCGCCGCGCTGCAGCTGCGCCATCACCTGCGCCACCTTCGTCTCGAGCGGCGTTTCCTGCAGGCCGTAGTCGGTGCCCTCGCGCAGCACGAACGATTCGACCACCGCGCGCAACGTGTCGGGCGCGAGGTCGTCGGGGCCGACGCGGATGGGCGGCGCGTCCTCCGCCTCCGGCGCGGCGTCGAGTTCGACCACGAGTTCGTGTTCGTCGTCGTGCGGCATGACCTTCCCACGATACACGATGGCGGCGGCCGCGCCACGCGCGACGAAGCCGCTATAGTGGACGGATGCCGCCGTCGCGCATCCTCGTCTACACGAAGCCCGGGTGTCATCTCTGCGACGACATGCTCGACCTGCTGCGCGTCACGCTCCGTGGCAGCGGCGAGGCGGTGACCGAACGCAATATCGCGAGCGACCTCGACGACTTCGAACGCTACAGACACGACATCCCGGTGCTTGTCATCGACGGCCGCGAAGTGGCCCGTCACCGCATCAGCGAGCCGGCGCTGCAGGCCGCGCTCACCGCCGCCGGCATCGGCCGGACAGACGCCTGACCCCATGCCCCATCTCTTCGATCCGCTGACGCTCCGCTCGGTCACGTTCCCCAACCGGGTCTTCGTCTCGCCGATGTGCGAGTACTCGGCCACCGATGGCTACGTGAACGACTGGCACTTCGTACATCTCGGCAGCCGCGCCGTCGGCGGCGCCGGGCTGGTCATGACCGAAGCCACGGCGGTGGTTCCGGAAGGCCGCATCAGTCCCGAAGACCTCGGTCTGTGGTCGGACGCGCACATCGAGCCGCTGGCCCGCATCGTGCGCTTCATCCACGCGCAGGGCAGCGTGGCCGGCATGCAGCTCGCGCACGCCGGCCGCAAGGCGAGCACCTACCGGCCGTGGAGCGGCGACGGCGCCGTGCCGGTGGCCGATGGCGGCTGGGCGAACGTGGTGGCGCCGAGCGCCGTGCCCTTTGCCAGCCACTACCCGATGCCCACGGCCCTCACCGCACAGGGCATCCGCGACACCATCGCCGCCTTCGCGCAGGCGGCGCACCGGGCGCACGAAGCCGGCCTGCGTGTGGTCGAGATTCACGCCGCGCACGGTTATCTGCTGCACGAGTTCCTGTCGCCGCTCAGCAACCAGCGCGCCGACGACTACGGCGGCTCGTTCGCCAACCGCACGCGCCTGCTGCTCGAGGTGGTCGCCGCGGTGCGGGCGGTGTGGCCCGAGCGGCTGCCGCTCTTCGTGCGTATCTCGGCCACGGACTGGACCGACGGCGGCTGGGACCTGGCGCAGTCGATCGAACTGTCGCGCCTGCTGAAGGCCGCAGGTGTGGATCTGGTGGATTGCTCGTCTGGCGGCAATGTATCCGGCGCGCGCATTCCGCTGGGTCCCGGCTACCAGACGTCGTTCGCCGACGAGATCCGCCGGGCGGCCGGCATCGCCACCGGCGCCGTCGGCCTCATCACCACGCCGGTGCAGGCGGAACACGTGGTGTTCACGGGTCAGGCCGACGCGGTGTTCCTCGCGCGCGAGCTGCTGCGCGATCCGTACTTCCCGATGCGGGCGGCCCGCGAGCTCGGCCAGGTGATGACGTGGCCGGCGCAGTATCTGCGCGCCGGTCCGGCCGGGGCCGCACCGCGCACGCCCGTCGTCTGAACGGCGGCTACGGCGCGCGGTAGACCGCGAAGTCGGCCCAGATCTGCTCGAGCACCTTCGGGTCCACGGTGATGACGTCGGCCTTCGCCGGCTCCTTCTGCGATCGCAGATCGAGACGCACGGTGCCGCAGGCCGGCGTCAGCGCGTCCGGCGCGAACGCGTACAAACCCTCGCTTACCGTTTCGGTATCCGACACCTCGATGCCGAGCACGAACGGGTGGATCGGCGTGAGCTCGCGGTCGCCGCACCACACCGTCATCGACGAGAACCCCGACGACAGGCGCTTGATGGCCGGCAGCGCCACGCCCTGCGTGAAGGCGGCGCCGCGCGCGATCTTCATCCAGACGCTCTCGACCATCTTCGGCGTGACACGAACGAAGACGACCGGCGGCACCTCGGCCACGTAGTCGTCCCAATTGGCGAACTCGGTCGCGAGACGCGCCTTGAGCCACGCGGCGCCGGCCGGCATCGATCGGCCGGACGAGGCGAGGCGCTGCTCCCGGCCGCCGTGGATGTGCACGGGCGTGAGGAACGCGATGTCGAAGCCGGCGGACGTCGCCTGAAAGGGGGCGTGCCGCGCCAGCAGGGTCGCGGCGTCGGTGATCGCGCCGGTGGGATACGCCATCGCCGGCTCGACCGGCAGCGGCGTGGCGGGCGGCGCGGCTGTCGTGCCCAGCGTCTTCTGCGCGCGGGCGACGACGTCACAGACCTCGGCGGCGCGCACGACGCGGACGTCGGCGGCGTTGCGCCGCATCCGCTCGTCGCCTTCCGACAGGATGCCCACGAAGTCGCCACGCGTCGAGAACACGGGGCCGCCCGAGCCGCCCGTCCCGGGCAGCAGATCCGACTCGATGATGCGTGTGGCCACGCGCGTCACCTCGCCCGAGATCGCACCTTTCGGCTGGCGCAGCGGCGCTTCGAGGCCGATGAGCTCATCGCCCACCTTCGACGCCGGCGGCGGCTGCCCACAGCCGAGCGGCACCACAGGCAGCGCGGCCACGGTGGATGGCTCGATGCGCACCACGGCGAGATCACGTTCGGGGTCAGTGGCCACGACGAGCCCGCGCACCTTGCGCGTGGGCGAGAACTGCACCTCCACCGCCGTCGCCGCCCCGACCGCCTGCTGGTTCGTCACGACGAGGCCGGCGCCGTCCACGAGCACGCCGGAGGCGTGCGCCCGCGGCGACCAGATCGCGACCACGCTCTCCTGCCAGCGCGCCGCAATCGACACGCGGTCTTCGTCCGGCACGGCGTTCGAGGGCGCCGGCGCCGCCGCCGGCGGCGGTGTGAGCGTGTCGGCGTTGGCGGCCGTGAGCACGAGCGCGGTCTCGCGTCCGGCCACGAGGTCCACGATCTGAATCCACTGGAACGTGCGGCCCTCGAACACCACCGGCTGGTCCGACTCCACCGTGTAGCTGCCGGGCCTGAGCCGCACCTCCGCGGTGCCGTCGGCGGCGGTGAAGACGCGCCGCGGCGGCGCGCTCGAGGGGTTGTCGCTGATGAGCAGCAGATGCCGCCGGATCGGCGTGGGCACGTTGCCTTCGCCGGTGAGCACGACCGACACCCGCAGCACCCCCGGCTCCTGCCCGGCCGCGAGGAGCGGCCACGCCAGGCCGAGCAGCACGGCCAGCCCCCATGCACGACGCATGCGATCATCGTTGCCCCGGGCGGCGCCGCTGTCAACGCGGTGCGCCCGCGTGGGCCTCACGACGGCGTCACGGCGAGCGGCTCGGGGACGAGCGGCTCGAGCGGCATCGGCGTGTCGTGGTCGAGGAACTCGGCGCAGATGCCGTGGAACTCGGCCGCCGTCTGGGCGCGGCGGATGCGATGCAGGAACTGTCCAGGCACGCCTTCCCCGAGGTAGTTCAGGAACTTCTTCATGCGCTCGCAGCGCACCTTCTCGGGCTTGTCGAACGCGGCCTGCGAATCCCACAGGGCGCGGATGTAGGTCCACACATCGCGGCCGGTCGGATACGCGACCGGTGCGCCCGCCAGATGCTGTCGGATCTGCGCGAAGAGCCACGGGCTGCGGATGGCCGCGCGCCCGATCATGAGCCCGCGCGCCGCGGTGACGCGCAGCACCTCCTCCGCCTGCGCGGCGGAGTACACGTGGCCGTTGGCGATCACCGGACAGGGCATGCACTCGACGGCCTGGCGGATGCGCTCGTAATGCACGGGCAGCCGGTAGAGCTGCGCCACGGTGCGCGCGTGGACGGTCAGGGCATCGAGCGAGTGCCGCGCGAAGATCGGGAGCAGCGTGTCGAACTCCTCGAGCGACGCGAAGCCCACACGTGTCTTCACGGTGAAGGGGATGGCGATCGCCTCGCGCAGCGCGCCGAGGATGGCGTCGATGCGCGCCGGCTCGCGCAGCAGGCCGCCGCCGGCGCACTTGCGGTAGACGATGGGCGCCGGACAGCCGAGGTTCAGGTCGACCGCCGCCACCGGCAGCGTCTGCAGCACGCGCGCGGTGCGCACGAGCGCCGCGATGTCGTTGCCGATCATCTGCGCCACGACGGGGCGGCCGGTCGTGTTGCGCGTGATCGCCTCGACGATCTTCTTCTCCGGCGTCGAGTCGGCGTGGACGCGGAAGTACTCCGTCCAGTAGATGTCGGCGCCCCCGTAGCTGTGGACGAGCGACCAGAACGCGCCGTCGGTGATTTCCTGCATCGGCGCGAGCGTGAGGAACGGGGCGGGCCGCGCCAGAATCGCGCGGAAGGCCTCGACGGGCGGAAGCAGAGCGGTCACGACGGAACTCACGAACCGGACGTGCGGGCTGGTATGTGCGGGTGAGGGAAAGCCGGCGACGCCCCGCGGACGTCGCCTGCCCGGGTGCGCACGTCAGTCGCTAGTCTTCGACCCACTCCGGCGGCGGCATGATCGTCGCCTGGGGCGGACCACCCGGGTCAGGACGGCCGGAGCCTTCGAGCCGGCTGATGGCCCGCACGCTCATGTCGTCGTCGCACAGGATCTGGCACGACAGGCGCACGCAGCTCAGCCCACGGGCCTTCAGGCGCTCCTGCTCCGCGACGGTCATCTTCACCGGCTCTCCGTCGATGAACTCGACGCGGCAGGTGGTGCAGCGGGCATTGCCGCCGCAGGCGTGCAGGATGTCCACCTTGGCATCCTGTTCGATGGCGTTCACGAGCCGCTTACCGGCCGCCACCTCGAACGTTCCGTATCCTTCAACCGTCAGTTTGGGCATCTCATCATTGTACAGGGCAGGGCCGATGTCACTCGTCACGCGGCGTCACGGGCAGATGACGGGTTCGAGCGCGCCGCGCGCCGCCGCGGCGCGCCAGACATAGAGATACGCGGCGCGGCCGGCCACCCGCGCCGCCGGGGCGCACCGGGCGCCGGGGCCCGGATCGAGGCCATAAATCACGTCGGCGCGCAGATCGAAGTCGTTGCGCGTCAGGTCGAAGGCCGCCATCGACCGCGCCGAGCCCACCCGTCCGCTGATGAGCACGAGCGCGTCGTGCAGGCCGGCCGCGGCCGCCATCGTGAAAGGATCCATCCGCTCGCGCACGACGCGGCGCTCGATTCCGGCGTGCACGGCCAGGGCCACGGGCATGAGCGCCACGCTCACCGCGAGTGCGGCGAACACCCGCCGGTCGCGGCGCGAGGCCGCGGCGAGGGTGTCGCCGCCGAAGATCTGCGCCGTCACGAACAGGACCGCGAACGGGAACACCTCGCAGTGGAATCGCGCGCCGTACTGGTTGCCGCCGCGCTCCATGTAGAAGTACAGGACCGCCGCCATCAGCACCGGCAGCCACGCGAAGAGCCCGCGCCGCTCGGCTCGCGCGGCCACGCCCAGATACAGTCCGTACGCCACGAGCAGCACGGGCGGCGTCCACAGCAGATGCCGCACGAGATGCGAGGCGAGAATGTCGGCGCCGCGGAGCAGCACGCCGTCGGCGAACCACCGCGAGACCGTGAGCGGCGTGGTGGTCAGGTGCCACGGGCTGCCGCTGAGCGTCAGGTTGTAGGCCATGAGCAGGCCGACCCACGGCAAGCCGCCGAGCGCCACGAGCAGCAGCGTGCGCAGCCGCGGCACACCGGGCCTGAGCAGCCACCACACGATCGGCACGGCCACGACCACGCCGGTCAGATAACGCGCGAGCACGGCCCAGCCCACGAGCGCGCCGACCGCCAGCGCCACCCAGGCGGGGCGGCGGTCGTCGCGTGCGGCCACCCAGGCCGCGGCGAGCAGCAGCGCGCCGCAGAACGTGTGCGAGAAGAACGAGGCAGCGGTGAAGACGAAGAACGGCGACACGCCGACGAGCGCGGCGGCGATGACGCCGATGCGCGGCGTGTAGAGCCGCGCGCCGAGGGCCCAGACGAGCGCGAGCGTCAGCACGCCGAGCGCGGGGTTCACGAGGCCGGCCGGTACGCCGGCGGTGAGCGCCAGGGCGAGCGCGAGCGGCCAGCCGGGCGGGAACGTGCCGAACACGCGACCGGCCTCGCGCGCGATGTAGTTGAAGCGAAAGACGTCGGCGGCGCCGGCCGCGGCGTGCGACACCTCGCCGCCCGCGAACATCCGTGCCTGGTAGAGATACACGTACTCGTCGCCGGAGTTCGGGAAGCCGAGCAGCACGCCGTGATGCACGGCCGCGAGGGCGACGAGCACGAGCGGCCCGCCAACCACCGCGACGACGCGCCGATGGACGTGCAGCCAGTCGGCCCAGGCGACCGACGCCGCATACGCCCCTGCCAGCAGGCCCACCGACGACGCGCGCGAGGTGGGCGTGGACATGGGGGCCGTGGCGCTACGACTTGCCCGACAGCTTCGCGAAGGCCGCGGCGAGCGCGGTGGAGGGCGTGGGCGCGGGGCGCGGCGCGGCGG